>JAAUQT010000009.1 GCA_012033495.1 Cyanobacteria bacterium RM1_2_2
AAGATATTCTGGCGCTGACCCAATACCTCTGGTTTGAAAGTTGGCAGCACCTGCTGGATTTTATGCTCTGCGGCCCTCCACCTGCTCAAACGGCTAATTCCCCTTAGTTTTGAATTTAGAATTGCTGCGGGTTCAGTTGATTCAGTTCAACTGGAATGAATTTGGTGTACATTTACAAAAGCCCTGTTTTGCGCTGATATTGAGCAGCAGGCAAAATACCTGGAGAGGTGGCAGAGTGGTCGAATGCGCTCGACTTGAAATCGAGTGTGGCGAAAGTCACCGAGGGTTCGAATCCCTCCCTCTCCGTTGAGTTTGTTTCGCTTAAGAATGGGAATTCAATCAGTTCGATTGTGCGTAGGGGCGGGTGTTGCGGTCATATCCATTGCAGGCTGCCCATTAATCTGCTTAACCCGCTCGTACATTTTACGGATTGATTAAGTCCACGATTCTTAGGAATGAGTGCAAGGCGTTAGGCATCTCAACACACTAAGCTGAGGAGTTTCTGAGGTTTATAGAGGGGAGGTGACGAAGGTTCAAGCAGCTTCTCGTATGATGAAGTTAGCGCAACCTCAAAGTTATGGGAGTCTTAAAGCTAGCAACCCCAATCGATGCGTCTGGGCAACTTCACCTCAATTTGCGAACCCATTTGCCCTTCAAGCAACTGAGGAAATCATTTAGATTTGCTGTGAATTGAAGTACTGATTTATGCGAAGACTCGAAAAGCACCAGTGGGAACAGAACTAGAAACCGACTCAGCAGGCATTTAACTGTTACACTCCTATCTAAAGGCTTGATCGCACCGTTACTGTCCTCATTGACTTTATTGAACTGACTGTTGCAATGTTACCAGGCTCAATTTTACAAAAGCTTAGTGATGCTCACCACCCCCTTCATGCGGGGAAGCGCCCACTCAATTTTGGTGTTTACTACAAAAACACCTTGGTTGCCCTTTGTCATGCCCTAGAAGACGCTATTCTCAGTGCAGACTATCAGCCTTTGATGATTACTGCCTTCCAACGCGGCAAGTGGTATCTCGAAGAAGCCAATCGCTATGGTGAAATTGCCGATCGAGCGCGTCAGGTCGTGATTATGGCGGCGGCTGAGTCAGGTTTTGCAGAGCACCCTACAAGCCAGAAAGCGATCGTAGAGTTGGTCAGCCTCGATCCAGAAGATGCAGTAGCGCAAGAGTGGCACTTGATTATTGTGTCTCCTAACTACACGGCAATGGTGCTGTGTCAAGAGCTATCTGAGGCGGACTACGGCAAGGCTGGGCAGCCAAAAGCTGACTTAGAGCGCAAGTTTTATGGCTTCTGGACGTTTGAGCCCAGTTTAGTCATAGAAACCGCAGAGCTAGCGATCGAACATATTGGCCGCTACAACCCCACTTTGCAGCAAAAGTTAGCAGCGCAAGTAGCAGAAATTTCTGGACAGATTCAGCAGGATGAGTCCCTTTGCGGCTTGCCCACGGCAGAACATTTAGGTGAAACGGTTTCGCGCGTGATTGACTACCTGCAAGCCTGTCAGCAAGACCTTAACCAATTCCGCTCACCCTACTCGATGGCAGCAGATCCGCTCGACACGAATCTCACTTCTAGCGAACTGCAAGCCTTTTTGCGCCTCGCTCAGCTAATGGATCAAACTGACCTGAGTAATCCCATGGCGGCGGCTGAGGTAGCCAGTTTAGCTGAAGCCATCGGGCAACTGTTGGATCTACCGTCTTGGCAACTGCACCGCCTCCGATTGGCAGGTTTACTGCATCGCCTCGCGTTTTTACGCACCTCCGAAGCCTTATCTGATCGCCGCACTTCGATCCAAGAATATGCCGAATCGCCCGAAAAACCTCTCGCTTGCCCGCTGATTCCTGGCATTCAAGTGTTGCGAAAAATGCAGCGATTACGAGCCGTTGCCGCTATTTTGACGCACCAGAACGAGTGGTGGAATGGCTCAGGGCAACCTGCCGGCCTCGCAGGTGACGAAATTCCAGTCGAGTCTCGGATTTTGGCACTCATAGCCGAGTTTCAGCAGCAGCTAGCCCATTTGAGAGCGAATACCGCTACCCACACGGTTGATGCAGAAGCCGCTTCCTCAGAGGCAATGCTGTCAATGGCGCTCGAAGCCTGTCGGCAACAAGAAGGCGAGCGCTGGGATCCAAAACTGCTTGAAGTGTTGAAATTGCTGGTGATTGCCCTTCAACAAGGCGTTAGCTTGCCCGTGACGTTGCCCAAAATTGCATCTGGGCTGTGGCTGCTTGATGCCTACGCCGATGAGGAATTCAGCCCATCTAGCAACCTCTCACTCACCTAACTCCTTTTCGCTGTATAAATTTTTCTGTATAAATCCTATTCATCAGCAATTGACATGGATATTGAGGCAATTCGGACAGGCAAGCTCAAGCAGTTAGCAGGCGCAGATCTGGAAGATGAAGACTTGTCGCAGGCAGACCTCAGCCGCGTGAATCTGGCAGGCGCAAAGCTGAACGGAGCAAATTTGAGTGCCGCCAAACTCCTAGGAGCCAACCTTGATGGCGCGAGTCTTCTGGGCTGCCAACTGCTGCGTACCGATCTGCGAGCCAACCTGCTCGGAGCTAACCTCATGCAAGCAGACCTCACCGCTGCCGACTTGCGGGGGGCGAATCTGCGAGGCGCAAATCTGATGCAGTCTCGCTTGACGCAAGTGACGCTCACAGGTGCTTTTTTGAGTGGAGCCAATTTGATGGGTGTTAGCTTATCAAGGGTTGATCTGCGGGGTGCAGACCTGCGGGGCGCTAATTTGAATGGCGCGAATCTGGCAGGGGCAAATTTAGCGCAAGCCGACCTGCAAGGAGCAATCTTGACGGAAGCAAATTTGGAAGAAGCCGACCTCAGAGACGCAAACTTGGCAGGCGCAAACCTTACTGGAGCCAACCTGCTCTGTGCTGAGCTATCTGGCACAAACTTTGATGGTGCAAATTTGACCAGCACCTGCATCAAAGGCACTGTGTTAGAAACTGAAGCGATTAGAGACTAAGGAGATTTCTGGCAAACCATCCACCCCGGTACGGGCAGGTTTTGCAGATCAATCATCTGTCAATCGTAAGATTTGGGCCAAACCTGCCCCAACGTAGCGACAACTTTTTCCCCAGAAAGCTCCTAAGCTAAACCTCAAGTCACAAAAATTACGCAACTAAAACCATTTCGTAAACTCGAAGTAAATTTGAGCCGAAATTAGGATGTTTTCTCCTGAGCAAAGGCAGTACTTCCGTAAGCAAGATTTGGGTAACGTTCCCTTTTGCACTTTCTCCCTACTCAATCTTACTCATGGCTAGCACTTTCTTTGACCTATCTACTCTTGATGGCACGAATGGCTTTGTCATTAATGGCCCGGCTCCTCAATATGGGTTTGGGCGCTCACCTAGTTGGCTAGGCGACATAAATGGTGATGGCATCGATGATGTCATTGTTGGAGCAGATGCTGTTGGCAGTGAAAGAACTTTTCTACCCGGATTTGCCTACGTTCTATTTGGCAGAACCAGCGGATTTTCAGCCAGCTTAGATCTTGCTAGTCTCAACGGCAGCAACGGTTTTGTGATTCAAGGCGCTTCTGCCAACGACAGCACTGGCTTCTCCGTTAGCGGCATTGACGATATCAACGGCGATGGATTCGCAGATTTGATCGTCGGAGCAAGATTCTCCAACATTAAGGGCTCCTTATCCGGACGCAGCTACGTTGTATTTGGGCAGCGAGGCGGCTTTCCATCCATTCTCAATGTGTCTGACCTCAACGGCAGCAATGGATTTTTCATTAATGGAATTGGCCCCAATGATCGATTAGGTCGAGCCGTCAGTCGAGCCGGAGATGTAAACGGAGACAGACTCGCAGACTTCATGATTGGAGCAAGTTTGGCCAGACCTGGAGGTGCTGATACAGGACAAACCTATGTTGTCTTCGGCAACAGAAATGGTTTTCCTGCTGATTTTGATCTAACTTCCTTAAACGGCACGAATGGCTTTGCCATTGATGGATTCAGATCAAAAGATGATCTGGGTTTTGCAGTCAGTACCGCTGGTGATCTGAACAGAGATGGCTTCGATGATCTGATCGTAGGAGCGCTTAACGCTGATCCAGACGGTAAAAACGCAGCCGGACAAAGCTACATTATCTTTGGCAAAGCAAGCGGATTTTCTCCCCGCTTTGACCCAAGGACTTTAGACGGCACGAATGGCTTCATCATCAATGGGTTGAAAGCAGGAGATATTTTGAGTCAGTCTGTGCGTTCGGCTGGAGATGTGAATGGAGATGGAATTGATGACATTGTAATAGGTGCTCCTGAAGCTGACCCAGACGGTAAAGATGCAGCCGGACAAAGTTATGTCATCTTTGGACAACGCGGCGGGTTTCCAAAAAACTTTGACCTCTCCACTCTGAATGGCAGCAACGGGTTTACCCTCAATGGAGCCTCAGCCGGAGATGAGTTTGGCATTGTGGTGAACACAGCCGGAGATCTCAATAATGACGGTATCGATGATCTGGTGTTTGGTGCCCCTAAAGCTGATCCAGATGGCAAAAACAACGCTGGGCAAGTGTATGTTGTCTATGGGAGTCGAGCAGGTTTTGCCCCCGTCATCAATGTTGCCAATTTGAGCAGCAATGAAGGATTAATCATTAATGGCAGAACTGCTGGGGCTGATTTCGGGAGATTTGTGAGTAAAGCAGGAGACTTAAACCAAGATGGCATCGATGACCTGATTATTGGTTCCCCTTCTGCTGGGCCCAATGGCATCAACTCAGGACAAGCTCACATCATTTTTGGTGGCAGCACCTTCAAAAATGTTGCTGGCTCGCTCGGACTAACGCTCACTCCCCCTCTCATCGACGCTTCTGGGGTGACGTCCGGCTCCATCACCGTTGACCTGTCTACTACCACCCTCACCGTTAATCAAGCTCCTCAACCATCTACCCAAACCGTCAAAGGCTATACCGATGTGATTGGCACTGTCTTTAACGACAGCATCACCGGCAATGATAAACCCAACTTCCTGTCGGGCAATGCCGGAGATGACACAATTTTTGCAGGAGCCCAAAACGACATTTTGGTTGGAGGAGCAGGCAACGATCGCCTTGAGGGTGGGACAGAAAACGATCGCTATCTTTTCGATGCAGATACACCCCTTGGAACGGATACCTTAACGGATACCTCCGGGGTTGACACATTAGATTTCTCGTCAACTACAACTCAAAAGGTTAACCTCAACCTTCGGAGTTCTAAGCTTCAAGTTTTGAACTCCAATCATCGGTTGAAATTGAGTCCACCCAAGTTTGAGAACGCGATTGGGGGCAGCTTAGCTGACACGTTGACTGGCAATGCGGCCGGCAACCTCTTGGTCGGCAATGCGGGCAACGATCGGCTGACAGGCGGCGCAGGGCGAGATCGGCTCACCGGGGGCAGAGGACGAGATCGGTTTATTTTTGACTTGGGCACTCGCTTCAGCGCTAAAACAATGGGCAAAGATGTCATCACTGATTTTACGCGCTCAAAAGATAAAATAGTGCTCGACCGCAGCACATTCCATACCCTCAAAAAAGGCCGGTTGAAAAGTTTTGCGAAGGTCAAAACAATTGCCCAAGCCAAACGCAGCGATGAGCAAATTGTTTACATTCGTAAAACAGGCAGCTTGTTCTACAATGCCAACGGCGACAAAGCTGGATTCGGTCAGGGTGGACTATTTGTCGATCTGAAAAATGGGCTAAACTTGGCAGCCCGCGATTTCCTGACCCAAGCCTAACTGCTTGCCCAATGATCCCCTTAACCAGTAAGCTCATCCAAAAAGTGAGTTAATAAATTCATGGATTAAGTGGATCAAATGGTGGCAACTCAAAATTTGATAGAAAATTCTATTACCGTCGAAAAACTGGAATGGTTTTACCGCACGGCTGAGCCGCTCAACCCTGCTGATAAACCCCCGGTTGTTTTGCTGCATGGTTTGCCTGCTCAAAGCTATAGCTGGCGAGCCGTGATGCCTGCCCTCGCCGAACAGGGCTTTCGCTCAATTGCGCCCGATTGGTTGGGCTTTGGCTTCTCGGCTAAACCTGACCGGCGCGACTTTGCCTACACTCCCGATGCCTATGTGCAAGCGCTAGCCGATTTTCTCAAACTACTGGAGATCGATCGGTGTTTCCTTGTGGTGCAAGGGTTTCTGGGTTCCGTTGGGTTGCAATATGCCTTGCGCCATCCCGATCAAATCGAGCGGCTGGCAATTTTGAATACGCCCCTGACAACTGCCGCTAAGCTGCCTTGGAAAATGAAACAGCTTGGTATTCCGCTGATTGGCGAGATGCTGACGCAAGATCCGCTGCTAGTAGATCGCACCTTGGAAGGGGGCGGCGGCTATCGGGTCGAAGATGCTGATTTGGATGTGTATCGCCGACCGTTTTTGAAAAGCTCGGCAGCCGGACGCTCGCTGCTTGCCGCCGTCCAAAAACTGAACCTCCCTCAGGTTACTGCCGAACTGGAGTCCGGATTTGGCAATTGGCAACAGCCAACCCTGATCGCTTGGGGCAAGCGCGACCCGTGGTTGCCATTTGAGATGGCTCAAGCTTTTAGTAAAAAACTGCCAAATGCAGAGCTGGTAGAGCTTGCCGAAGTTGGACATTACCCCCAAGAAGACTGGCACGAAAAGGTAAGCGAAGCCTTGCTTACTTTTTTTCGCCGTCAGATTGTTTAGGCAACCCTGAATAAATGATTAACATTTGTTGAGTCAGCCATCGTTACCGAAAGTAAGGCTTCAGGTATAATCACTTGACATTCACCCTGATTAGCGTGAGAGTGTCCGATATAATCGCCTCAACCCAAAGGATGAGTGTGGTTTAGTCTCCAAGCGAATAAAAACTGGAATAGGCTGTGATTGCTATTTATCCTGGCAGTTTTGATCCGATCACCCGTGGACATTTGGATGTCATTGAGCGCGGCTGTCGCCTCTTTGAACAGGTGATCGTCGTTGTGTTTCGGAATTCGAGCAAATCGCCTCTATTCACGGTGCCGCAACGCTTGGATCAGATTCGTCGGTCTACTCGACATCTACCTAACCTGGAAGTGGATAGTTTTGATGGCTTAACTGTCACCTATGCTCGCCTCCGACAAGCCAAAGTGCTGCTGAGAGGGCTACGGGTCGTTTCAGATTTTGAAATGGAGCTACAAATGGCTCACACCAACAAAACGCTGGCAGACGACATCGAAACCGTCTTTTTGGCAACCTCCACTGAATATAGTTTCCTCAGCAGTAGTGTGGTAAAGGAAATTGCCCGGTTTGGTGGCCCCGTTGATCATCTCGTTCCTCAAGCTGTTGCTATAGATATCTGCAAATGTTACGCCAAGACCCTGATCGCATCAGCCCCGACGACCGCCGAAGGCTCAGCCCCAACAACACCGGAGGCTCCTCAAATCGAGTGCCTCAAGAAGCCGCACGCATCGGGGGGGTAGATATTCAGCGAGAACTCAACAAGCTAGAGGAAATGATCCTAGACAGCCCGCGCATTCCGCTGAGCCGTCGCACGCTTGTCGATGAGGAGCAGTTGTTGGATCAACTCGATTTGGTGCGCTTAAATTTGCCGCCCGCCTTTCAAGAAGCGACCGAAATCCTTTTACACAAGGAAGAGGTGATTTCAGAAGCGGAGCAAATCGCCCAGCAAATCATTGCCACTGCCGAACAGCGCGCCAACCAGATCCTAGACGAGATGGATATTCTGCGTCAGGCGGAAATGGAAGCTCAGCACATCCGGCAGCAGGTGCAGCAAGATTGTGAAATGATGCAGCAACAGGTGCTCTCAGACATTGAGCAAATGCGGCGACGCGCTCAGCAAGAACTCGAAGAAATGCAGCGCATGGCGATTTCGGAATGTGAAGAAATTCAGCGGGGCGCAGATGACTACGCCGATCGAATTCTTAGCGACATGGAGCAGCAGTTTGTCGAGATGATGCGCGTGATCCGCAACGGACGCCAACAAATCCAGTCGGATTCTGCTGCCAAACAATCAGAGATGAATTCTTTTAGCCGTCGAATGCAGGATCGCTCAGGCAGATAAACTAATACGGCGTTACCACTCGTGCTGCGCTTGAAAGACTGAGAACAGTATTTGTTATGCCGCTCTGGATGCGGACTGAGCTAAAAATAGAGTTGTTTTGTAAGCCAGATGGTAGGCTGCCTCACGACTCTCTACTCATTGCCTGTCGAATATTTTGCTCAGTGCGTTTGAGACTTGTTTGTGATAGGACTTACGCATCTGCCTCCCAAGTCTCCACTGGTGGGGGACTTCTCTAATCTGTTTTTTCTCAAAGTCCCCCAGAATGGGGGATTTAGGAGGCAAAGTCGCTTGAGTTGCGTAAGTCCTGTGTGATTAAGGTTCGGATGGCTATCCTTTCCTGCTCCTGACTGCTGCTTGATACAAAATTTGCTGACTCTGGATGGTGAAATCGTCCTGAACCCAGACTAGAGCAGCGTCAGTGACCACGCCATTTACCAACGTCACGAGCGAAAAATTGCGGCTGCGCCCACTCGAAGTCTGAACAATCCGAGGCACGCTAGCGGCATTGAGGTAAACGGTTCCATCGTTATCTACCTGCACCATTTTTCGGAGGCGGGTTTTGGTGTGCCGCAGTTGGTGGTGCATATGCCCGAAGGCAACCAGCGGGATGTGTTTCCCTAAAGCGCGGGTTTGTTCAATAGCGGCTGTAAAATCTGGATCGCCGTAGTCGCCGCCAATCGGATTCCAGTCCTTGCCACAGGGGTCTTCTGGCTGTTCGCCCAAACCTTTGGGGCCACAGTGTCCGATAAAAAGCACGGTTTCTGAAGTCGTCGATGCAGCCGCCGCTACAATTTTGGCGGTTGAGGCAGCAAAGCTATCGATGCCAAAGCGCTGTTGATAAAAGCTGCCGTTTTTCCAGGTGGAGCCACCCCAGCTAAACGGACGACTGCCAACCACGCTAAACCCAAATTGGGGAAAGTCAAGCTTGCCATAGCCTACGTGAGCCGCTCCCAGTAAATCAAGCTGTTGCTGCACCCGATCATCTTGCCGAGTCCCTCGCAAGCCTCTCCCCCACGCAGTCGCCGTAAACCAAGCATCATGATTGCCCAAAATCACGGCTTTAGGCAAATCCAACTGCGCCACTGCTCTCACCACCTCTACCGCCTCGTTGCCAAAATCACCGACCAGCAGCACTAGATCTACACCCAAATGCCGCAAGATGCCTTCCTCTGCTTCGTCCCAAAGATCGTGAACATCTCCAACAACGGCAACTCTATGAGCGCGAGAGGAACTGACAGCCTGAAGCGACGCAGAACTATGGTGCGGAATCAATGGAGCAGGGTTAGTCATGCGGCTGGTCTTTCCTTGGGTGAAGGCAGAGGGCGGAAGAGGCAGAAGGCAGAAGGGGGGGAAGACAGAAGGCATGGGATGAAGGATTGGAGCAGGCAGTAGAAGCTTGAACATCCAGAAACCTGAACGAGGCGCGAAGAACTCTTTTCCCTTCCACCTCCTTCTTCCGTTTTCCCCTTTTGCCTTCTCTATTATGACAAGTCCAAAGCGCTGACCTGCATTGAATTTCTTGAGAGTTTAGCTGAACTAAATCCAATCTAGCTCCTCGCTCTTCGCAAAAACTCCAAGGGAGGAATTGGCTCAACGCTCTCTTAAAATCAGAGAATTGAGGGCGCAGCGAGAGTCAGGCAAGCGTAGCTGATATTTTGTCAAAGGTTTTTTTAATTTTTGGCGTTGATTGAACGGTTGATTGAGCTAATAATCAGTTTTCTCAATCTGAGATCGAATATCGTTAAGGTCAATATAACGATCAGTGGCGTTGCGTAGTTCGCGGGCGATCATGCCTTCGGTGGAAACAACTGTAATGTGTGTATTTTTAGAGCGCAAAAGCTCAATTGCCCGTTCAAAATCGCCGTCACCGCTAAACAAAATCACCCGATCATATTGATCGACGGTATTAAACATATCGACCACAATTTCAATATCTAAATTCGCTTTCTGAGAAATTCTACCGGAATCGTCTGTGTATTCCTTCAAATATTTAGTGCGAACGGTATAGCCAAGGCTGATCAACGCATCTCTAAAACCTCGCTGATCTTGAGGATCTTTCAACCCCGTATACCAGAAAGCATTGACTAAAGACACATCTGGATTGTTGGTAAAATGCTCCAATACTCGCCTTGGATCAAAAAACCAGCCATTTTTCTGTTGTGCGTAGAACATATTGTTCCCGTCTACAAAAATCGAAAGACGGTTCATAGCAATAACACCAAAAGATTTAGACTTAATATTTTTAGCTGTAAGTTTAATTACTGAGGATTTCAACATAACAACTTGGTGCGGAGAAACCCTGCGTTAAGGACATATTTTCATCTTGAGCAGATGGGTAAAACACAACCCCGACATTCTAACTAAGAAAACATTAAAGGGAACAAAACCACTCTCTGTTACTGTCTTGGCTGATTGGGGCGAAGAAAAGGCGCTGCTTGCTTAGAAAAATTCTCCCATCCCCAAGTTTTCTGATCACTGACTTGAGATTGCCATATTAGCCTACTGAGGCAGACAAAAATAGGTTCAGTGGATTAAGTCCTATTCTTGTAGGCTGTCTTCTAGCTTCAAAGGGAATGGGATGAACTCTAAGTTGAACTGTTTTGATGCAGCGTCTTCAGATGCCCCACGATCCTGATTCGCTAGCCATAAGATGTGAAAGTTTAGAAACATACTTTCAAGATTCTAATCACTCAAATAAATGTGACGTTGTTCTGAATATTGTAAAATTATAAACTTCCTTGAGCCGTGTGTATAATTTGCCTAAAACCTCTTAAGAAAAAGGCGTCCTCTTACCAAGTTTCTGTTTAGATAGCCTAGATAGGTCAGAGATAGGAACACCAATCACTCCAGCTACCAGGATAAAGTTTTGCTGAAGTCATTCCAGCCATTTCAAGCGAGAGTAGATTAACGCAAGCCGTGACTCCAGAACCGCAGTAAACCACAATTTCTTGATGGGGTGGCAGAGTTGCCCAACGCTGTTGCTGCACTGATTCCGGCAGGGCGAAACCTTGAGGATCGGTCACTTCTTGCCACGGATAGTTCACCGCACCTGGAATGTGACCCGCAACCGGATCGATGGGTTCGCGTTCTCCTCGATAGCGCTCGGCTTCACGAGAATCAACCAAAATTACCCCATCTGGTCGGGCTTGGATGGCTGCAATATTCCTTACCCAGTCTGATTGAAGCCGTGGCAAAAATTCGCCCGCTTGAGGCTGAGGCAGCTTTGCCGTCACTGGATAGCCTGCTGCCTGCCAACCTTGAAATCCGCCGTCTAGAATTGCCACCTGCTCATGCCCTAGATAGCGCAACAGCCACCACAGACGAGAGGCAAAGGCAAAGCGGCTGTCATCATATGCAACCACCCAGGTTGCATCGGCTCCCGACCGGACGCCCATAGCGGTGAGCTTGCTAGCCAATTTTTGAGGATCTGGCAAGGGGTGCCGCCCTCCGTGAGGTTGAACTGGGCTTGATAAATCCCGGTTTAAGTCCAAATAGTAAGCGCCAGGGATGTGGCTCTCTAGATACAGTTTTTGACCTAGATCAGGGTCGGCTAGGGAAAACCGACAGTCTATAACCACAATTTTTGAATTTGATAGGCAATGACATAACGCTTCTGCGGGAACGACCCAGCGGTTTTTCAAAGTCAGATTAATCATTAGTATTTGTTTATACTAAATTCCAAATTTAGGTAGAAAGCTACACGCGATGTAGAGCGTTAAGTGTATAAGTAAATAAGTAAAAAATCATAATTGGTTGATTAAATTGGTCTTAAGCCCGTGGTTTTGTGAGCCTCGCTCCTTGGGACAGTTGTATCTGGTAGTTTTGACCGCTGTAGCCCCTAATTCTAATGAATTCTCCCCACAGCTTAAGCTTCATGCCCTCTGAAGCTAGCCATTTTAAGACTGAGCATTTGCTCACAATATCCTGTAGCTCTTGGTGCTAATCTCTTCGGCTGGAGGAGAGGCAATGGTTTACATTGATTGGTCTAGACCTAGTTTAAGCTTTGTTTAGCAGCAAGCGCAGCACTTGCTACGCTCAATGTTCAGAATTGTGGATGGCAGTCTTGATTTGTGAGGATCAAAGTGCTAATCAAGCAGTGATAAAGAGGCTCCAGATCGGCTAAACAAATCTTCTATTAAAGTCTGTAATCTGCCAATTTGTGCCTTGAGGTTGACCCTACTAAGAATGAGGATTAGCCCTTCAAAAATGAGGATTAGATGGTTGTGAAACAGCTTAGAGCAACCCTAAGCAAGCAAAGAATCTTAGCAAAGCGTTACATTCGCCTCTAATTTGTGTCGCTTCATGCCTATGAGGGACTTTTTAGAATTGGCGTCTTGAAATGAAGCAAGAATTAAAGAAAAGAGGTGAGAGTTTTCCTGTGAATCGTCTTTCAGAGCGAGCAAAAATTTTAGTGGTAGATGACCACCCTTCTAGCCGAATGACGGCTGTATCCTTGCTTTCGATGGAAGGCTATGAAGTATTGGAGGCAGATAATGGTCAAGCTGCCCTAAATCAAGTTCAAGTCGCCGATCCAGACTTGATTTTGCTAGATGTAATGATGCCTGGCATGGATGGCTATGAAGTGTGTCAGCGCCTTAAACAAGATGAGCAAACCCGCCTGACGCCGATTGTGTTTGTTACTGCCCTTAATGACCGAGGTGCCAGAGTCAAAGGAATCGAGGTCGGCGGCGATGACTTTTTGACGAAGCCGTTTGACCAGTTGGAACTTGCTGCGCGGGTGCGGTCGCTCGTTCGGCAAAAACAACTCAACGAAGATCTTGATCATGCTGGACAGGTGCTGTTCTCTCTGGCTCGCACGATTGAAAGTCGTGATCCCAACACAGGCGACCACTGTGAGCGGTTGGTTCAGTTGGGACAAACCTTCGGTGAGTTTTTGCAGCTACCGCGTCAAGAAATCCGAGATTTGATGTGGGCAGGCTATCTGCATGATATCGGCAAGATTGGGATTCCAGACGCAATTTTGTTAAAAACCAGTCCGCTTACCCCCGCAGAACGAGTAATTATGCAGCAGCATGTGCTGATTGGAGAGCAAATTTGTCAACCGTTACGCACAATGCAGGGAGTGGTGCCAATCATTCGCCATCACCATGAGCGTTGGGACGGTTCAGGCTATCCCGATCGGCTGATGGGAAATCACATCCCGTTTTTGGTGCAGGTGTTTCAATTGGTAGACATCTACGATGCCCTCACCCATGAACGCCCCTACAAGCCGGCCTTTAGCCCGCAGGAGTCGCTGGCTATTTTGATGCAGGAAGTCGAGCAAGGGTGGCGCAATCCGGCTTTGATGCAGAGATTTACTGAATTTGTTTCTTCTCAGCAAGTTGCTGCCTGAAATAGCAGTTTTTATATTGGAATCGACGTTGCTTAGGAATGGGAATTCAATCCGTTCGATCGTGGGTCGGGGCGGGTTTTGCGGTCAAATCGATTGCCGGATGCCCATTGATCTGCTCAACCCGCCCGTCCAGTTTACGGATTGATTAAATCCACGATCCTTAGTTTAAACACAATCAGACGCGCTATACTCCGTTGGGAAGAGTGGATGGAAGAACATGGTTGCGGTAGCAATTCTGGCAGCAGGACGGGGCACTCGCATGAAGTCTCGTCTGCCCAAGGTGCTGCATCACTTAAGCGGACAATCGTTAGTTGAACGGGTGCTACAGTGTGCCTCGGTGGTTCAACCGAAACGGCAATTGGTGATTGTGGGTTATGGCAGTGAATTGGTGCAACAGTCGTTGGCTCATTTGCCAGAGGTCGAGTTTGTAGAGCAAACTGAACAACTTGGTACAGGTCATGCCGTCCAGCAGGTGATGCCCCATCTGCAAGGATTTTCAGGCAGTTTCCTGGTGCTGAATGGCGATGTGCCACTGTTGCGACCTCAAACGCTGATATCGCTGCTGCAAACGCATCAAGAGAACGGAAATGCAGCAACAATTCTCACTGCTCAAATGCCGGATGCTAAAGGCTATGGGCGAGTTTTTTGTGACGGACACAATTTGGTAACGCAAATCGTTGAGGATCGAGACTGTACGCCTGCCCAACGGCAAAATCGGCGAGTCAATGCAGGGATTTATTGCTTCGATTGGGACCAACTGATGCAGGTGTTGCCCCAACTGCAAACCAATAATGAGCAAAAGGAATACTATCTCACCGATGCTGTTAACTACCTCTCGCCTGTGATGGCAGTAGATGTTGATGATTACCAAGAGATTTTGGGCATCAACGACCGCAAGCAGTTGGCAACCGCACATGATATTTTGCAAACGCGGATCAAAGAAAGCTGGATGATGGCAGGTGTTACTTTCATTGATCCAGATAGTGTCACGGTTGACGATACGGTGACGCTTAGCCCAGATGTTGTGATTGAACCACAAACTCATCTACGTGGACAAACGGTGATTGAGGCAGGCAGCCGCATCGGGCCGGGAAGTTTAATTGAAAATAGCCAAATTGGGGAAAATGTGACGGTGCTGTTTTCGGTGGTGAGTGATAGCGTGGTGCAAGCCAACTCGCGGATTGGGCCCTATGCCCATATTCGCGGCCATGCCGAAGTTGGGCAAAACTGCCGGATCGGAAACTTTGTTGAACTTAAGAAAGCCCAGCTTGGCGACCGCACGAATGCAGCCCACCTGTCCTATCTGGGCGATGCCACGATTGGCACACAGGTGAACGTTGGAGCCGGAACCATTACTGCCAATTACGACGGCTTCAAAAAACACCAGACCCAAATTGGCGACCGTACCAAAACTGGCTCAAATAGCGTATTGGTTGCCCCCGTCAAGATTGGGCAAGATGTGACAATTGCCGCAGGCTCCACAATTACGGAAGATGTTCCTGATAATTGCTTAGTTGTTGCCCGCGCTCGTCAGGTCATCAAACCCGACTGGCGACCTCAAGCGCAGCAGACAAACCCAGAGCAAGGCTGAATGATTGCCAAGCAAAAGATGATTGCCAAGCAAAAGGGGAGTGAAGATGCAGATTTACCTGTCTATCACTCCCAGTGATTTCCTTCAGTGCCCGTTAAAGGATTTTGGAAAAGTGGTTAGCTGTACTTTGGGAACCTGTTGCTCCCCCTAGCCCTCTTCAATTCATCAAAAGGAGTGAACTGAACTCAACGTCCCTTTAGATGTTTTTGGGAACAGGCGCGATCCGGCTGATGCTGCAAGCGTTTGACCCTTCATGTTTGACCATGCATGGATAATGCGCCCTAGACAATACGTTACGCAAATTAAGAATTCACATCGTGCTAGCCAGTCACCTTCTTGACGTTCGGAAGTTGCCGCACCTGCTCCCACCAAACGCGAAGTTTTGGAGTTTTAGCTGTAATTGCCTCGAATTCAGGCACTTGGCAAAGGTAGGTGAAGATAAAAATCAGGTAAAAGTCAGCAATGGTGAGGTCGGTGCCTAATAGATAGGGCTGCCCTACCGTAATCGCTTCAATTGCTTCCATGGCCGTTTTGGCCGGTGCAACCGCACTTGCAACCTTGGCTTCGTCGGTTTTGCCGCCTTGGCTGGGCACAATTAGCCGCTGAATCACGATCGATCCAATGACCGCAGGGTAGAGATAGCTATCCACAACTGCCATGATTTGGCGCATTCGAGCTTGGCGAAGCGGATCACTAGGGCTGAATTTGTGGTCTGCTACAACTGCGTCAAGGTAGCCAACGATGGCGGACGTTTCGTAGATTAATTCGCCATCTGCTTCAAGAGTTGGCACTTTACCAAATGGATTTTTGGCAAGATATTCCGCTGACTGGCTTTCACCATTGAAGATATCAACTGATTTCAAGCTGTAGTCTACCCCTGCTTCTTCCAGCAGCAATCGGACAATCCGAACATAGACACTGATGGGAGTGCCATAGATAGTGAATTTTGCCATGCTTTAGATCTCAATCAGAGTGAGCATCCATCAGAATACTCGATTCAGCCCATTAACGATATCATCTACCAAACTGGAGCCACAGAAGAATGTTCCACTTGCGGTTCAGTTAGCATTCAGACAATATCATTTGTTGATTACTTTTTAGTTATCAAAAACATCTTTGATATTATCAACCGCCTGCTCGATTACGTTTTTCGTGTTATCAACTGCTTTCTCAGTCCGAGCCGCATCTTCCTCTGCTCTTTTCTCAATACGAGATCTGTCTTGCTTGGCTCTACGCTCTAGAAAGTTTCCGTCATCTGTTGCCTGATCAACACGCCGAGCGTTCTTATTTGCAGTTTGTTCAACCCGATCTGCTGTATCTCGGATAAAGTTCTTGGCACGAGAAGCGTCCTCGCTTACTTTATCTTGAACTTGATCGCCTACATCTGCGGCGGCAACCAAATTCGTGAGTGGAGCAGCCAATGCAGTGCTACTTACAGAAAATCCGCCTTGCCAAACGAAGGTGACGGCTACCAGGCAAATAAGCGTCATTACCATCCAACGTCCCAACGTCGAAAGCCGTTTTGCAAAGTAATTTAGTCTCATAGAATACCATCTCTAAGTGATTTAGTATCCTACTCTACTGGATTCGTCTATCCGCCAGATCACCCTCTAGACAGACTTCCTATCTACCTTAGAGGATGTTGAAAAGTGGTTTGCTGGGACTTTAGGAACCTGTCTCCCTGGCCCGCGTTCAAACAAGCTACGGTGTACACACAAGTTGGGATTCGCTTCGTTGCAGATTTTTTCGCCCCCTAAATCCCCTATTCTGGGAGACTTCTCCAAGCCAATTGTGTCTTCAAAGTCCCCCACCCGTGGAGGATTAGGGGGGCTGAGAGGAGTTGTGTGTATACGGTAGGTTCAAACAAGAGGAAACTGAACTCAAAGTCTCCCTTTCTCTAGACGCGAAGCAGCTTCCCGCAGGGTAAAGGAATTTGGGGGAATCTAAGACGGTTTGTGATCGAAAATTGGACTTTTTAAAACATCCTCTTGGATACGTTTCGGGTATTAATCGAGCTTGTGCACTGGAATAGTAAAGTGATAAGTTTCACCGTGGCTCAAATACCGAACCTGCTCTGTTAAGCCAGCTTCTTTGACAGCTTGAATAAAGTCTTCGAGCGGCGATTTGAAAACAGTATAGTCGTTGTAGTGAATTGGAATTGCAGTTTTAGGGGCAATGATTTGTAGTGCTCTAACGATTTCCGACGTTTCCCAAGGTTTAAGAGCTAGCGTTTTTGTAAATCCTTTCCCTTGAAGAGAATGTGCAGCATGAGGCATAGTGACAATCGGCAGCGTTTTATCAAGTTTTTCTGCGGCAATGTGATCAAAGTGATCGTCATGCATATGAGACAACACCAGCAAATTGAGTGGCGGCAAGGACTCAATCTCTATATCCGGATTGGTACACCAAGTCGCCTGAAGCCCATAGCCGAGATGGATGTGGTCGCCCTGATGGAGAAAATTGGGATCAGTCAAGATTGTGAATCCGGCATAGCGAATGATCACCGTTGCAGTTCCCACAAAAAAGATTGATCCCTGGGCAAAATCAGGACTCGCTCCATTGGCCGCTAGTTCGAGCGTTTTCGGGCTATTCATGCACCTACATCTGCGCTTCCTTCTGCTTTTTGCTGTCCGGCCAGATCCAACTCTTCTTTTAAGGCAGGGTCAGTTCGTTCTAGTTCGACATCTCGGCTCCTTTGTGTCAGCAACGCTGGTGGCACAGATGTTCCCATGGCTTCAATCACGTTAGCGGGGACATTTTGCCGATCGGCAGACCGCAGATATTCGCCCGTATAGATAGGAGAAGCGGGCTTCATTTTGTGAGAAACCGTGTAGTAGCGATGCGTCTGTCCAATCATGCCTCGCTCTTGCAGCGATTCTTTAGCGATTTTCTTCCGCAATTTGACAATGCCATCAATAATCGCTTCGGGTCGGGGAGGGCAACCTGGAATATACACGTCGATCGGCAGAATTTTGTCTGCCCCGCGAATTGCCGTGGGTGAATCCATACTGAACATGCCGCCCGTAATCATGCAGGCTCCCATGGCAATCACATACTTAGGATCGGGCATTTGCTCGTAGAGCCGCAGCGTCGGTTGCGCCATTTTCATATTCAACGTACCCGCCAGGATAATTAAATCGGCTTGGCGAGGACTGGCACGGGGCAGCAGCCCAAACCGATCAAAGTCAAACCGAGAGCCAATTAGAGCCGCAAACTCGATAAAGCAGCAAGCCGTTCCATACAGTAGCGGCCAGAGGCTAGACATTCTCGCCCAGTTGTAGAGGTCATCCACGGTTGTCAAGATCACATTTTCTGAAAGCTGTCTGGTGACTTCAGGATGCCCAATCGGATTGATCACAGAGTTTTGTAAATCAAACTCTAGACTTTTAAGGCTTCGAGGTTGATTGGGTTGGCTGCCAGCAGAGGGAAAGTCGCTTGTCATAGCAAATGCTTAGAGAACAAAGAATATGAGATGCAGAGGAACATTTTCTTTAAGCTATTCGCTACGGCTGCTCTATCCGTCTATCAACAGAGAGATAGATGATTAAGGATTTGCGTGTGTAGGAATACACATAGAGGGTCAACTGTATCTACTATAGGAAATAGCTGCTAACTTTCCTTTCTGCTCTAAGACCAAAAATGAGCGTAGGAGAGCCTCCCCTCCTTAACCTGAATCTCTTACAAATTGTTGCAATTGCCGCTTCTGAGCCTGACTGCAATCCTGTCCTCCGACCGACGTAGATGATTCTTCAAAACAGAACGCGGCAAGAACGCTACTTTTGGCGCTTCCACTTTCTGCCAAATTCAGTGTATTCTTTAAAAAATGAAACAATTGTGAAAAGCAGGAAATGCCACCTCTCAATCAACGCAGTCCTATTACTCCGCAAATTGTCTGCAAAGTAGCGATTATTACTAGCCTCTCGGCGGCATTTTGGCTAAGTGGCTGCACTTCTGCCTCCAACAATTCGCCCTCTGCTTCGTCAGCAACCAGCAGCGCTCAGCAACCCGACCTGCGGGACAAGAAGGTCATTTTGACGACATTCACCGTGCTGGCAGACATGGTACGCAACGTGGCTAAGGATCAGGCAATTGTTGAATCGCTGACTAAGCCAGGAGCCGAAGTTCACGGCTACGAACCCACACCAAGCGACTTGGCTAGAGCGCAGGAAGCCGACCTGATCCTAGACAACGGATTAGGGCTAGAGCGTTGGGCAGAGCGATTTTACGGCAGTGTGAGCGACGTGCCTCATGTCACGGTTAGTACGGGAATTCAACCCCTTGAAATTACAGAAGGTGGCTACCGCAATCAGCCCAACCCCCATGCTTGGATGTCGCCCCGAAATGCCTTAGTCTACGTCGAAAATATTCGCAAGGCGCTAGTTGAAATTGATCCGGTTAACGAGGCGGCTTATAACGCCAATGCGCAAGCCTACAGTCAGCAAATTCAGGCGATTGATCAAAAGCTGCAAACCTCCCTGTCTCAGCTTCCCGATCATCGGCGGTACATGGTGACTTGTGAAGGTGCGTTCACCTATTTGATCCAAGATTACAACTTGAAGGAGATTTATTTGTGGCCGATCAACTCCGATCAAGAAGGAACACCCCAGCAAATTCGGCAAGCTATCGACAAAGTGAAAGCAAATCAGGTTCCGATTGTTTTTTGTGAAAGTACCGTAAATGCCGAGGCGCAGAAACAAGTTGCTCGTGAAGGCGGCGCAAAGTTTGGGGGCATATTTTATGTGGATTCACTCACAGACGCTAGCGGTGATGCTCCAACCTATATTGAACTGTTGGAATACAACGTTGATACGTTAATTAAAGGACTTCAAGGAGGTTAATGGTGCAGCGGTCATTTAGTATTCAAGTCGAAAACGTCACCGTCAACTATAACGGTAAAACAGCGCTGCATGGAGCAACTTTGGCGCTAGGTGAAGGTACAATTGCCGGCTTGGTGGGCATGAACGGAAGCGGAAAATCCACTTTGTTTAAGGCCATCATGGGTTTTGTCACGCCTACATCGGGACGAGTCTTAATCAATGGTCTGTCGATTCGCTCTGCTCAAAAACGCGGGTTGGTGGCATATGTGCCCCAGTCAGAAGAAGTGGACTGGAACTTTCCGGTTAGCGTTGCGGATGTGGTGATGATGGGACGTTATGGACACATGAATCTGTTAAGAATTCCGCGAGCAACTGATCATCGCATTGTGGCCGAAAGTCTTGAACGAGTTCAAATGACTGAGTTCAGAAATCGCCAAATTGGGGAGCTTTCTGGCGGGCAAAAGAAACGAGCATTTCTGGCAAGAGCATTGGCTCAGCGTGGCACAGTTTTGCTGCTTGATGAACCCTTTACTGGAGTTGACATCAAAACTGAGAAAGCCATGATTGAACTGTTGATTGAACTGCGGGATATGGGGCATACCATTCTGGTTTCAACTCACGATCTCACGTCTGTTTCGACCTTTTGTGACCAGGTTGTCTTCATTAATCAAACCATCTTGGCCTATGGAGCAACGCAAGATGTGTTCACTCAGGAGAATCTCAACCGCACTTTTGGCGGCGTGATGCCCAAACTTCAGTTTAAGAAAAGTCAATAATTCAAGCAAAAGCAATTAGCAGCGAGTAAGTGAATAATGGATGCAATTGTGCAGTGGTTTGTCGCACCCCTTCAGTATGAGTTCATGGTAAAGGCGGTGATCGTGAGCGGCTTTGTTGGCTTAGTTTGTGCCGTATTGTCTTGCTACATGACACTGAAGGGCTGGGCGCTGATGGGCGATGCCGTTTCTCATTCAGTAACGCCAGGGGTTGTATTGGCGTACATTTTTAACCTACCATTTGCGCTTGGAGCATTTGTTTTTGGCGTTGGTTCGGTGTTGGCAATTGGCTTCATTAAATCCAAGACAAGAATCAAAGAAGATACAGTCATTGGTCTGGTTTTTACAGGCTTTTTTGCGCTGGGATTGGTGTTGATTTCTAAAAATCCTAGCAACGTTGATCTGATGCATATTCTGTTTGGCAATGTGTTAGGAATTCCAAACGGAGATGTTATTCAAACATTTATTATTGGCTCGATTACTTTAGCTGCTGTTGCAGTGTTACGAAAAGATCTGCTGCTATTTTGTTTTGACCCAACTCATGCTCGCTCGATTGGACTCAATACAACAGCGCTCTACTACATTTTGCTCACTTTGCTGTCTCTAACCATTGTGGTGGCGTTGCAGGCAGTGGGGATTATTTTAGTAATTGCGATGTTGATTACTCCGGGCGCAATTGCCTACCTTCTCAGCGATCGTTTTGACCATATGATGATATTTGCGATGATTTCAGGCGTTATTTCTAGTGTTCTAGGAACTTATCTTAGCTATCACTTAGATGCTTCAACCGGCGGATGTATTGTGGTGCTGCAAACCGTGCTGTTCATCCTTACCATGATCTTTGCACCCAAACATGGGCTGTTAGTTAAAATGCGCAGCGAAGCAACTTGAGCTAAAAGAGAATTGCGGGAGTTGATTCAGGCGTTGAGGGACTGGTTGTAAATGGAGATCATGAGCTTCGCGTTGTATGACTCAGAATGTAAGTGGTTATGGTTCTTCTAACTCTGTGGCAGTATTGATCGATATCAACAACCTCAACAGGGTAGGGATTAGCCAATGAAGATCGATGCTGCTGGATGCAAATTAACTTCTGTCTACCTGACAGTCAAACTGTGACGCTGTACTGGGGCAAATCAGTCGATTGGAATCTCTGGATCGGTAGTGCGGATGATTGGTTCTGCGGTAGTGGGTTCGGCAGTGAAAATAGCGTCTAGCGCTTGATCCAGCGTTTCGGCCATCACAATTCGGTTGCCGTAAGCTACAATAACTCGCACCAATGTGGGCAACTGGTTTTGTTCAGCAATCAAATAGAGCGGTTCAACATAGAGCAGTGATTGGTCAACCGGAATCACCAGCAAATTGCCTTGTGCTGCCCGCGAGCCTTGCCGATTCCAAAGCGAAATTCTCTCGGAAATGATCGGATCTTGGTTAATCCGGGCTTCGATTTGCTCTGGGCCAAAAACCAACTCCTGTTTAGGAAATACATACAGCAACATTCTGCCATATTGGTCGCCATCCGAACGAGCCGCCAACCATGCAATCAGGTTATTGCGCTGCGCCGGGGTGAAGGGACGCAGCAGAATAAATTCTTCCGTATTGCCGATGGGCAGTTTCATAATCAGGTAGTAAGGTTCGACCAACTGTTGTTCGCTACCGTAAATTTCATTCGGTGCTCGCCACTGATCTTCACGGTTGTAGAACACAATCGGATCAGTCATGTGGTAGGTCATCAGTTGATTAGACTGCACCCTAGAAAAATCTTCGGGATAACGAATGTGACGTTGCAGTGCGGGAGGCATTTGTTCTAAAGGTTGGAACATGCCTGGAAACAGTTCGCTCCATGCCTGAATGATGGGATCTTGCGCATCAGCAACATAGAAGTTGACGGCTCCATGATAAGCATCGACCACAACTTTAACAGAATTGCGAATGTAGTTGAAATCTTGCTCTAATGGATCAGAGTATGGATACCGATTGCTGGTTGTGTAGGCATCAATGATCCAATAAAGATGGCTTTCATCTGGTTCCGGATTGATTCCATCCATGGTTTCCGGTTCCCGGTAGCCTCTCTCCCATTCTTTATTGCCAGTATCAACTACAACTAGATAGGGATTAGAATCATATCGCAAGAAAGGGGCAATCGTTTGCACACGCTCGCTAATATTGCGTCGAAAGAGCAGTCTGGTTTGCGGCGTAAAGTCGTCAGTAAACAACATTTGCCAGTCTCTCAGATGTTTGGCAAATAGAAGCCTCTGTCCAAAATTGCCAATATGAACGCCGCCCCAGCCGCCATAGGTATTATAGATGTTCTCATCGCCGCTTGGATAGTCTAACTCTTGCACTCGTGTTTGCGTCATCACATACGTATCTGAAAGTTCACCGTAATAGATGCGCGGTTTACCAATTGGAATGGTGCTTTGCACTCGTGGATCAACCGCCGTTGATTCAATTCCGCGTACAAAGTAGTCGGGTAGTCCACCTTCAGCAACCGTATTCACCGGACTGAGGGTAAACCCATAGCCATGCGTATAAACTAAGTGTTGGTTGACCCAAGTTTGGGCGGCAGCCGGAACCGCTTTGTAGTCGAGTTCACGGGCGGCGATTAATACCTGCTGTTGAGCCGTTCTCCCGTCCTCAGTAGGAAGTGTGTATCGATCAATATCAGCATCAGGAAATTCATAATAAAGCCGAATTCGCTGCAACTGTCGATTGGTGACGAGCAGCGGGTTTTTGTCCCAGAGCCGAATGTTCTCTAGGGTTAAATTGTTAGCTTCTCGGTCTGCTGCGGTTAGGTTGGTGTTGGGGTCAAATGTTTGTACGTCAATTTCATCGAGCTTGAAGCCTCGCCGTGTCCACGCAATTGTGCGTCTGATGTAGGGTTGCTCTAAGCCTAATTCGTTAGGCTGCACGACCAGTCGCTGGGTTATGGCGGGTAGCCCGAAATTTAACAGCAGCATGGCTAACCCATAGAAACTGAGGCTTAGCAACAAGGGAGAACGGTGAGCGGGTCTGCGCCTGGGTCGGTGATCTGTTCGGTGATCTATGCCGTAATCTATGCCGTAATCTATGCCGCGATCTGTCTCGGAATTTGGCCGGTAATTTGTTCCATAAATGGGGCGACCAAAGACCTGCACCTCACCGATTTTTCGCACGGGTTTTTCTTGCCGCTGTCCTTTCCATCTGCTCCATCTGCCGTTGCTAATACCTTTGATCAGCAGCCAGACCGCCAACGGCATCGCTGCTAAGCTGAGACTGATCGCGGCAGGTAGCTCAACTGCAACGTTGGTGTAGCTTGCCCCATAGGACGCGCCTTGCGAAGAGTAGAGCAGCATATAGCGATCGAGCCAATAGCTGAGGCCAATCATCAGCATCAGCCAACCGCCTAACTGACTTAAGTGACGGGCTTGGGGTGGCGAAAATCCTGGAAAATAGCCCTGACTCAAGCTATCCGCAGACAGCAGATACACCAAACTAACTGCCAAAGATGTGAGAACTGCCAGCCCTAGCAGCCAAAATTGCAGCAATTCCAACAGCGGCAACGTGAAAATATAAAAGCCGATGTCGGTTTGAAACAGTGGATCAGATTGGGCAAACGGCTGACGGTGAAAGGCAAGCAGCAGCTTATCCCAATACTCGGATAAAACCAGCACAAACCCTAAACTGACCAAAACGGTGATGGCGCGTAACAGCAAGCGAGGATAAATTAGCAGCGTAACTGCCAGACCAGATACGAGCAGCGGCTGCCAAGGCTGAGCCGGCCAGTGTCGCATGAACTGCCAAATCACCCGAATATCAAACTTAGCGGGCACAGCTAACTTGGTGGTGCGTAAATTCAAGCTAGGCTGCCAATGCTCTACTGCTACCTGTCCGTAATAGAACAAGCTTGTCACCAGAATGAAGCTGATCAGTCCGACGAGCGGCATAGGTACTTTAACCGCAAGTGACCAGGCAACATCATTCGCTCGGCTCCTGGCTCTGGATGCGTCCACATCCGTTGCTCAGCAATGGTCAAGTTCAGCCACAAACAGCCCAAGCTAACGGCAAACACGCCTAGCCCAATCAGACCTTGGCTTAATAGGCGCGTGGCAAAAACGTCTCCATAGCTGACTGCCTGGAACCACAGCCCTTCAGCCAGCAAAAAGGTGAGCAAATCAAGCAGTAGCAAGACACCGAGCGAAATTCCTATCCATCGCAGGATGGTTATGCCCTTGCGATCGAACTGCTTAGAGATCCACATGAGCGTTGCCTCAACCCCGTATCCCTTCAGCATATCGAATTCTCTGGACTATTCCTGCTCTGTCACACCTACGGCTCCCCAACGGCGCAGATCGCCCGCTCCTGCAAACACGCCTGCGGCTGATCGCGTCACGGCATGAACGCCGCCAAAAAACATATTTTGCTGCTGCCAAAGTTCTAACTGCCCGTTGAACGGAAATTGAGTTTGATCAAGCAGTCCAGACTCGAAGCCAGGCTCCAAGTTGAAAACATCTTCTTCCCAATGGACGCGCGGACTGCGAACCGCTGACTCAACTGATAAGCCGAAATCGATCAGGTTCGAGAGCACCTGCAAAATGGCCGTCCGAATGCGATTTGCGCCACCAGAACCCAGCACAATTTCAGGCTGATGGTGGTTCAAAATCATCGTGGGAGCCATCATTGAAGAAATCCGCACGTTTTCTTGCCACTGATGAAAGCCTTGCGGATGCAAATCAGCTTCCCCTAGCATGTTGTTCATCATAATGCCTGTGCCTGGAATGATGTAGGTCGAGCCTTCCCCGCTGGAAGTCGTGACGCTGGCGGCATTGCCCTCATGGTCGATGGCGCTCACGTGGGTCGTGCTGCCCCATTGTTCACGCCTCCCGTCAGGAATCCGCTGTCAGCTAGCTGCTGTTGGTAAGTTTCCAAGTGGGCAGAGGCAAGAAAGTCTTCGGCGACGTTAGGGGAATACAAATGAGCATCATAGCCATCGCGGCGGGCAACATTCGTTAACTGCATCACGCGAGCCAGCAGCCGTAAGTGTTCTGCGCTGCCAAACTTTAGATCGGCGAAGTCAACCGATTCTAGCAGCGCCAAGGCAAAGGCAATCAGCGCTCCTCCCGAACTAGGCGGCGGATTGGTGAGCACCGTTCTGCCTCGGTAAGTCATGCTAAACGGCTGACGTTCAATCACCTGATATTTCTCTAGATCCGTCAGCGTCAAATAGCCGCCCTGCTCCTGGCAGTCCTTGACCAACCGCTGCGCAATCTCTCCTTGATAAAAGCCTCGCGCACCTTCACTGACCAAATACGACAGGGTATCTGCTAACTCAGGCAGGGCAAAAATCGATCCGGAGTGAGGCAATTCACCTTGAGGCGCAAATAGCTGCCGTGCTGTTGGGCTACCAATCAGGATCGGCTGAAGAATTCTGCAACAGTAAGCCTGAAACTGACTCACTTCTACACCCGCTTTGGCAAGGTGAATGGCAGGTTCTGCGACAACAGCCAGCGGCAACCGTCCCAATTTTTGATGTACATGCAGCAGTCCGGCGATTATTCCTGGCACCGCAATCGACCCCAGCCCCACATGAAACTCTTGCAGAACGCTGCCAAAATTCACCTGCACTGGATAGAAGTCTACTGCTGTCAGTGCTCGCTTCTGGCGTGGTGTTTGGGTAAAAAATCAAACAAAAGATTCTGCCCAGTTTGGGTGTGCGCCAGCAGAAAGCCGCCCCCGCCCGGTGAGGTGAGGGTCGGTTCTGCCACAAACGACGCCATCACTGCGGCAACGACCGCATCAAAAGCATTGCCTCCCATCTGAAGCATTTCGAGTCCAGCAGCAACGGTTTTAGGATGTCCAGCGGCAATCGCGCCCTGCGTTGGGGAAGTTATCATTCACAAATCCATTCACAAGTCATTTGAGATCGTTTGAAACCGCGCTTCTGGCTCTGCACCGCAATTCCTAAACGGTTCTATCTTAGTGCAGTGTTTCTGTAAGATAGCATTTCTAGTAACATCAGTTTGGGCAACACCGGGAAACTCATTTGACTGCACCCCAGCAATCGCGTCTACCAAGACAGAGCAGCGATATTGTTTGATACTGTCAACATAGAGATTAATAGTTTAGTGAACGTTGCAGAAACTTAAAATTGAAAGCTGAATCTATTAAAGAAAATCTTTAAGATATTTTGTGGATTACTTGTAGATCAGAGCACTAACTCAACTCCTGCTAGAATCTGCTCAACGAGCCAGGAACCGACGCTTGCTAAATAAATTTTAACTACTCAAATCTCAAATTTTTGCTATTATGAATAACTGCAACACCTGCGGATGTGGCGGAATTGGTAGACGCGCTAGATTTAGGTTCTAGTTTCGCAAGAAGTGAAGGTTCAAGTCCTTTCATCCGCATATTTGTAATATTTGTTCTGTAAAGTGTAAATCATGGGTTGGCTTTTTCAATCTAGCTTCTTTAGGCTCACGGAGGGTTGCTGCCCTACTTTGCTATACCAGCGCAGCAGAATCCGGGCGAGGCGATCGGAGTTATGCCGGACTAAACCCGTTTTGGCATCTTCGTCCATGACGTTAGCGACAATTGCTCGTCGCCCCAACCGCGTCACATCTTCCCGATCAAAAAAGACTGGGTGAGATTCTTCTTGAGCATAGCGGATTAAAGATTGGGCAGATGGGGAAGTTCTCTGCACCAGTACCGCATCAAATAGCTTGTGCCCGGCAACCCGATCAATCGTGCGGATGTGATCAGAGACGGTGTACCCATCTGTTTCGCCGGGCTGGGTCATAATGTTGCAAACATAGATGCGGGCGGCTTTAGAGCGGGCGATGGTTTCGGTAATTTCGGGAACCAGCAGATTCGGGATGATGCTGGTGTAGAGCGATCCGGGGCCAATAATCAAATAATCAGCGTCCTGAATTGCCTGGATCGCCCTGGGAAGAGCCGGAGGATGAGCCGGCGTGCAGCCAATTTTGATAATCTTCCCTTTGGCTTCGGTAATGTTAGATTCGCCTTCGATGCGGCGACCATCTGCCAGTTCTGCCCACAGGCGAACATCGCTTAATGTGGAGGGTAGCACCTGTCCACGAATAGCTAATACCTTAGAGCTAGCGGCAATGGCTTGTTCGATATCACCGGTCACTTCACTCATCACCGTCAGGAACAAATTGCCGAAACTATGACCTGCTAAGCCTTCGCCAGCCCGAAAGCGATATTGAAACAGTTCAGTGAGCAGCTTTTCTTCATCAGCAAGGGCTGCAATGCAGTTCCGCAGATCACCCGGCGGCAGGACGCCAATCTCTCGCCGCAACCGACCTGAAGAGCCACCATCATCGGCAACGGTCACAATGGCCGTAATGTTGGCGCTGTAGGTTTTTAACCCGCGCAGCAGTGTAGACAACCCTGTGCCTCCACCCAAAACCACAATTCGTGGCCCGCGATGCAGACGGCGATGGTTCATTAAAACATCGACCAGTTCCCCGTTGCCCTGGGGCATCAATACTTCTGTAATGGAACCAAGGCTGCGAGTTTGCCCCCACAGAATCATCAAAATGCCGCTGATGATTACAATCGGCCCGCTGACATAGCTGGGAATCAGCCGAGTAATGGCGCGTAAAAAACTACGAGAAAATTCACTAATGTAATAAACGGGTGTTAAATTTGACCAAATAGCCAGCCCTAGCGCCACAAAAATTACACCCGCCACGCTGATCAGGAGCCACCGCTTGACCAGCAAACCAGGAGCTAACCACTTAAACCACTGATTCACCCGCGTTGGTGTGCGATAGCGGGATTCCTGCTTCAAAACTTGGAATGCTTGCTTAAGAAGACCCATTGACATAGAGGTGAGTGGCAGGGAAAAAGATGGTGATTGCCTAACTTGAAGTCGGGCTAGATCGATTAGATATTCAAAAGAAAGTGAGATCAGTTTTTCTAGAAATAGCAATCATCGAACATCAGATGGCATCCCTGAGTAACTTTAGCAACTCTTCTGCAAATTGGTCATAAAGTTAGTTTGCTGGTCAAACAGATTATGCTTAATTTCACTAGCTTGATGGTCTACCCAAACCTGAACCAACATAGACTGTCACTCATAAACCAACTCGTTCGCTCGGAGAGATTCACTGACTCGTACAATGGATGGAGTTCATGTTCAGATTGATCGATTATGGCTGAACCGTTGATTGAACTAAAAGGCGTTACTAGAGCATTCGACGATCGGGTTATTCTTGACAGCATCGATCTGACAATTTACCGAGGCGATGCCCTCGCCATTATCGGGCCTTCTGGCACTGGAAAATCCACCACATTGAGAGTAATCTCAGGTTTAGATAGGCCTGATGCGGGCGAAATTTACATCCAAGGGCAGCGTCGGGAAGGGCTGGTAGAAGATAGCAAAGACCCACTTGGCATCACAATGGTGTTTCAAAACTCAGCGTTGTTTGACTCGCTGACAGTAGATGAAAATGTGGGCTTCTCGCTGTATCAGCACTCTAAAATACCGCGTCGGAAGATCCGTGCATTAGTAGAGCAAAAGTTGGAACTGGTGGGGCTGCCGGGCATCCGCGATCTCTATCCATCAGCTTTATCAGGCGGGATGCGGAAACGAGTCAGCTTTGCTAGAGCAATTATGGAAAATCCAGAGAACCCATCCAGCAACCCTGAAGTGATTCTCTACGATGAACCCACTGCCGGATTAGATCCTATCGCCTCGACGGTCATTGAAGATCTAATCTGCAACTTACACTGTGAAGGCGGTTGCAGCACCTATGCTATCGTTACCCACCAGCACAGCACCATTCGACGCACCGCAAAACGGGTTGTCTTTATCTATCATGGGAAAATCCAGTGGGAAGGCACAATTGATCAGATCGACACCACTGATCACCCAATGGTGCGACAATTCTTTAGCGGTCAAATTGAAGGACCTATTCAAGTCGCTGGATAAGCTACTCTGATCGGTTAATTAGCGCTCAGATAGGGTGTTCGTCTGCTCCCAACCTTCATGAGGAATCGTCATGCGATCAAGAACTGTCCGAGAAGGCTCCGTCGGCCTACTCATTCTGTTAGGTCTGGCCGTGATGAGCGGACTCTTCCTCTGGTTACGGGGTTTCAGCCCTGGTAGACGGAGCTACCAAACGACGATTCGCTTTCCCAGTGCGGAAGGAATGCAGGTTGGCGCACCTGTGCGCTATCGAGGCGTTACTGCGGGCAAAATTTCTGATATTCGCGTCAGCGCTAACTATGCTGAGGTGGATGTCCAGATCTCACCTGCCACTACGGTCATTCCTAAAAACGTCACCATTGAAGCTAAGCAGTCAGGATTGGTTGGCGAAACTTTTATTGACATTACGCCCAACACCCAACTGCCTGAAGCGGCGGTGGCAGGCAATCCGCTTGCCCTTGACTGCAATGAAGAGGTAATTGTTTGTAATGGCAGCTACCTACAAGGAACCAGCAGCGTCACGCTGACGGAACTCCTTGGCTCGATGATTCGGTTTACCAACCTATTCTCTAGTCCAGAATTTTTTGGTGAACTGCGCACCCTGACCCGCAACTTTGCCAGCGCTGCTTCTGGAGTGGATACCTTGTCGGGAGAAGTGACAACACTCTCACAATCCGTGCGCAGCGAACTGGGAACCCTCTCTAATTCGGCTGAACGCTCGGCTGAATCGTTGGGGGCGGCGGCAAACCAGATTGGACTAACGGCGGGTGAGTTACAAACCCTCATTGTTGCCAACCGGACTTCTCTGGTCAGCACGCTAGATAATCTCAATCAAACCGTATCAGGCGTCAAAACAATCGTGAATAGCCTAGCTCCGGTGATTGAGGAAGGAGAATTTTTGGCTAATTTGGAAAATCTGTCGTTGAATGCCTCGGAAGCGTCGGCCAATTTGCGGAATCTCTCTGAGGCAGTTGGCACATCCGAAAATATTTTACTGCTACAGCAAACTCTCGATTCTGCCCGCGCCACGTTCCAGAATGCTCAAAAAATCACAGCAGATTTAGATGAACTAACTGGCGATCCAAACTTTCGCCAAAACATTCTGCGCTTGGTGAACGGCTTGAGTGGGCTGGTTTCTTCAGCAGAACATCTGCAAGAGCAAACCCAGCTTGCCGAAACTCTCTCGCCAGCAGAACTAGCGCTGAATGCAGCACAACCTTCCCTTCCCCCCCCCTCAAACAAAACTAGCCGCTCCGCCACTCCTGCCACAGAGTCACCTGCCACACCTGCTGAATCGGCAGCAACCCGAGAAGTAGAACCCTCTGCAAATTCAGACGGCTCGCCAGTGTCGCCGGATCTAGTCCCGCCGCTCACCAGAACAGGCTCAGCCAAAGACTTGTTGCTTCCGAACAACGGCTTGCAAGAGCTTCTCAGAGAACAGAGTGGCGTTGAGCAGCAGTGACGGTTGGAGTAAAAGCGCTCAAAGGCTAACTAATCGCAGCCAAAGACTGTAACAGCCCTTCAAATAAATAGATACCGTCCGTGCTGCCCAGCAATGGGTCAGACGCTCTTTCAGGATGCGGCATCATCCCGATCACGTTCCCTTGGCGGTTGCAAATTCCTGCAATGTTGTTGAGAGACCCGTTAGGGTTGCCCATACTCGTAATTTTGCCATCCCGATCGCAGTAGCGAAACAACACCTGATGGTTTGCCTCTAACTCAGCAAGCGTCTCTGGTTCAGCATAATAGCAGCCTTCGCCATGAGCAACCGGGAGGGTAATGATTTGCCCTTTCTGGTATCGCTGCATCCACGGTAAATCGTTGCGTTCAACCCGAAGCGACACCCGATCGCAAACGAAGTGGAGATCTCGATTTCGCATCAGTGCGCCGGGCAGCAACCCTGCCTCTGTCAGTACCTGAAACCCGTTACAGATCCCCAATACCAACTTGCCTTGCTCCGCATGGTGCAGGGTTGCCTGCATCGCTGGAGAAAACTGAGCAATTGCCCCACAGCGCAGATAGTCTCCATAGCTGAAACCACCTGGTACAATCACCACATCTAAATCAGAGAGATCGTTTTCCTCGTGCCAAATCATACGAGTCGGTTGCTGTAGCAAATCGCGAGTCACCATTGCCACATCGCGATCACAATTTGAACCCGGAAAGACGATGATGCCAAACTTCACAAGAACCTCTTTCCACTTGTCGGTTGAAGTGCCATCTCCAGACTAGCCTATTCCAGACTCTGATGGTTTGACTGTGATGGCTAGTGTGATGGCTAGATTGAGATTTGACGAGAACTTACCGTGACACTTGCTCTAGATTGGGTCGCACTCGCAGCCGAACTGCAATCGCGGTGATGTTATCGTGCCCATTGTAACGATTGGCCAAATCGATCAATTGGTTGACGCCCTGCTCTAGGTTCATCCGTTGATCAAGCATGGGTTCAAGATGACTCTGCCAATGGGTTTCGAGCAGGTCATTATCCGATAAACCATCCGAGCACAGCAGCAGAATTCCATCTTCGTTCAGTTCCATAAACTTTACATCTGGACTAAGAAAGTTCTCGTCTCGCGGCCCTAGCGCTTGAGTTAGTTGGTAAGCATCCGGGCGAGCATAGGCAATGGTTGACTCTACGCCCCGCTGAATTTCGCGTTGACCGACTTCGTGATCCACGGTCAACTGCTGAAGACCTCGACGGCGGCTCAGAAAATAGAGGCGACTATCGCCCACATGCGCAATTGCGGCTTCTCCATCGTGAATCAGCAACAGGACTAACGTGGTTCCCATCCGTCCGCTGCCCGCACTTGCGTTTTGTTGATTCAAATCATAGATGGCTCGGTTGGCTTGCCGAATTGCTTCTCGAATTTTTTCTTCGTTAGGCAAGTTGTCTTGCCAGTGTTCAGCAAAGAATCGCTGCAAGGTTTCCACTGCTAAAGCGCTAGCCACCTCTCCACTCGCATGTCCTCCCATTCCATCGCAGAGGATGTAAAGCCCCTTTGCTTGAAAGGTGCGCCCTTGGGGATTTTCTACCTTCTTAACATCAGTTTGTACGCTGAAACAATCTTCGTTGTGATCCCGTTGGCGTCCGATGTCGGTGCGTCCAGCATCTTCCAAACTCACCAGTTTCATCGCTAACACCACAGTGGGCAGATCATCAGCATTAGCCCCCTCCTCGTCTTCTATCACTTCGGTGGGTAAGTCCGCATCGACAGCAATAGGAACTGCTGGCTCGCTGTCCGAGTTGGCAGTGGCTGAGTTAGCACTGGCAGAATCATCAGCCGTTGGAAACTGATGCAACGGTTGGGTTGGGGGCGCTGTCGGTAGATCCTGGCTCATGTCTAGGTTAGGATCTTGCCAGTCGGTTTCTAGATTCGGATCATCTATGTCATGAGACATTAGAGAGCTTTCGGGAAGAGAAGGCTGAGAATGGGCTGTCATAGGAGCATCAACTTGTAGGGTATCTGCAATGGCTTCAATACGTGCTTGCAAGTGGCTGAGAGCGGTAATTGTTCCTGCATCTAGTTCTGCACAGAGACGAGAGAGTTCAACATTTTGAGCGCGTTGAGAGGGTTGAAATAGTTTTTGCCAGAGTCGCCCTAGCTGCGATAGCTCTGTCGGTTGCTGGGGTAGATCAGGATAGAGGCGCTGCAAGCAAAGTAAATAGTCTTCGTCTACGCGCAGATTGCCTAAGTCCAGCAAACTACGGCAGCAGCCCTGAGTGTCTAACGCAGCCCAGAGTTCAGTCATTTCATGCAGCCAGTGAAGCATTTGCAGCGGCAACACATCCTCATCGACCCACAGATCAACCAACAGCGGTAAATTTGATCGATCCTCCAGTAGCAGGATGTTCAGACCCTCTTGCTGCCAAGCATCATGTAGATAAGGCAATGACAAAAACGGAAACTGTTCCTGTAGTTCGAGATAGGGTCTGGCAGGTTCTGGAACAATTTCTGCCGGCAGTTCGGCTGTGGCAGCAGGTTCTGCAAGTTTTGTCTGGAGTTCTTGCTGTTGGTAAAGGCAGCTTAACAAGCTAGCTTGTAGCGGTTGATGATCTAACACCCTGACTTCAAACTCGGCAGATAAGGCAATTTGCTGCGGTAATGGCTCTAATAACTGATAGCGTTGTTGTGAATCGAGAAACTTGCCGTCCGGTAAAGTAATGGCGGCATCTGCATCGGTCGGATCAGATAGGTCAGTTAGGGCGACTGCTGGCTCTGCCCAACGAACCGTCGCACCTAAAGGAGATAAAATTGCTTTCCAAGTTGTTCCAGTCACTGTGCCACACTGCAAACAATATTCTGATTTGAACACAACGAATAAACCACATGCTGAACATTCTTGTTCAGTCAAGGACACACCACAATCCTGGCAAAACTTGTGGGTATCTGGATTTTCAAACCGACATCGGGGACAAACAAGCATCTGGAACTTCCTCGACTCCCACTACGCTAGAAGCTTTAGAGCTTGGAAGGAGTGCTAGCGTTTTGGATGAAAGCACAGGAATTGCTGCACCTTCTTGTACAGAGTACACGATTGGTTCGCAAATCTACTGTTGGTGTACCCCCCTCAGAGTACCCAAAATCATCAGTCAATTCCCATTCTGTCGGCTCAAAAATTACAGCCATAGTCATCGGTAAGACGAAGCGCAGATATAGTTTGTCTGCTGAGCAAGGTATGCCACTACCTTCTCTCACCAAAAGGCTACTGGCAAGTCTGTTGCCCACAAAGCTCATAAAATTTAAATTCAGAATCCACAAATGCGCTAAAAACAGGATTGCTTTATGAGGTCAACATTAGGATGCAAATTCGTCGGCTGACTAGAGAAGCAGTGTCGCAGTCTGGTAAGATCAAAGGCTTGCAGATAATCCCACGCTTGCTGAATGGAGAGACCCTATGGCTCGGATGTACTACGATGCTGACGCAAATTTAGACTTATTAGCCGGAAAAACCATTGCCATCATCGGCTACGGCTCCCAAGGTCACGCCCACGCCCTCAACCTTAAAGACAGCGGTATGAATGTGATTGTGGGTTTGTATTCGGGTAGCAAATCAGCAGCGAAGGCAGAGGCAGAAGGGCTGACGGTCAAACCAGTGGCAGATGCAGCCGCAGCGGCAGATTTCATTATGATTTTGCTGCCCGACGAAGTGATGGGCACGATTTACAAACACGAGATTGCGCCTCACCTCAAATCGGGTAAGGTGCTGGCATTTGCTCACGGTTTCAACATTCACTTTGCTCAGATTGTGCCTCCTGCCGATGTGGACGTGGTTATGGTTGCGCCGAAAGGGCCCGGACACCTCGTGCGCCGCACCTATACCCAGGGTGAAGGAGTTCCTTGTTTGTTTGCGGTCTACCAAGATGCAACTGGGCAAGCCCGTGACCGTGCCATGGCTTACGCTAAGGGGATTGGCGGCACTCGCGCAGGCATTCTAGAAACTACCTTCCGTGAAGAAACCGAAACCGATTTGTTCGGGGAACAGGTGGTGCTCTGCGGTGGTTTAAGTGAACTAATCAAATCTGGTTTTGAAACTTTAGTTGATGCAGGATATCAGCCTGAACTGGCTTATTTTGAGTGCCTGCATGAAGTCAAGCTGATTGTTGATTTGATTGTGGAAGGCGGCTTGGCAAAATGCGGGATAGTATCTCTAATACCGCAGAATACGGCGATCTAACTCGCGGGCCTCGGATCATCACCGATGAAACCCGTGCTGAGATGAAAAAAATCCTGCGTGAAATCCAGACCGGACAGTTTGCCCGCGAATTTGTGCTGGAAAATCAGTCTGGCAAGCCCGGATTCACCGCGATGCGCCGCCGGGAAGCAGAACATCCGATTGAGGAAGTCGGTAAAGATCTGCGAGCAATGTTTAGCTGGCTCAAGAAAGCGTAAAGCAGGCAGCAGAGCGAAAGGCAGAAGCATCATTATTACATCAAGTACATCAAGCTTCTGCCTCAGCGTTGTTCTACAACTTGCTAGCTCTTACCTACTGCCTTCCTATTGCCTTCTGCCTTATTCTCAAACCGCAACAGAGGTAGATGCTGCCAACTCCTCTAGTCGCTCCTGCTGATCTTGAGAAATGCAAGACTGAATGACTTCTTCTATGTCGCCTTCCAGGACTGGAGATAAAGTAAAGTTTTGTCCTAGGCGATGATCAGTAACCCGATTGTCTTTGTAATTGTAGGTGCGGATTTTTTCAGAACGAGCGCCTGTACCAACCTGAGAGCGCCGCATTGAGGTGACAGCCTCTTGCTGCTCACGCAACTTAATTTCGTAAAGTTTGGCCCGTAGGATCTGCATGGCTCGCTCTCGGTTTTGAAGTTGCGAACGCTCTTCCGTACAGAAAACCCGAATCCCGGTTGGCTTGTGAATCAAATCGACCGCAGTTTCTACTTTGTTGACGTTTTGCCCACCGGCTCCACCTGATCGGGCTGTAGTCATTTCAATATCTTTGGGATCAATTTCAACTTCCACATCATCAACCTCCGGCATGATTGCCACCGTTGCGGTTGAAGTGTGGACTCGTCCACCGGCCTCTGTCACCGGAACCCGCTGCACTCGATGAACGCCCGCTTCAAACTTCAGCTTGCTATAAACCTGATCGCCTTGAATTTCTAAAATTGCTTCCTTGAAGCCGCCGCCATCAATCAGCGATTCACTCACCATCTTGACCCGCCAACCTTGACGATCTGCATAGCGAGAGTACATTCGCACTAAATCGCCTGCCCAGATGCTAGCCTCATCGCCGCCTGTACCTGCTCGAATCTCCAACATGATGTTCTTATCGTCGTTGGGATCACGAGGGAGCAGCAGAACCTTCAGACGAATTTCGAGCGTTTCAAGTTGGGTTTCTAACTCTTGAATTTCAGCCGCCGCGAGTTCCCTCAAATCGTGATCACTTCCAGCATCCCGAACGATTTGCCTGGCTTCTTCAACACCTTGCTGCGCTTTTTTCCAGGTTTCGTAAGTGTTTACTGTTTCTTCAAGCGAAGAGCGAGCCTTAGCCAGGCGTTGAAACTCAGACGGGTCGGTTGCCACCTCCGGATCGGCTAACCGCCGCGTCAATTCGTTGAAGGTTTGCTCAACCGACTTCAACTTGTCCAATAAGTAAGCTTCAGCCATAGAATACCTAACCCAAAAGAATAAAGCAGCAGATCTTTGTGTCCTGATTAAAAAACAAACGCAGCCAATCTAAAAACTGACTGCTTGCTACAAATTTCAGGGTATGGCTGCTACTTTTTCTTCTGTTCTTCGGCTTGAGCTGAATCGCCACCTTCCAACATGCCGTACTTGCGAAGAAATCGCTCTACCCGTCCCTCTGTATCAATCAACTTTTGAGTGCCGGTAAAGAAGGGATGATTACCAGACCAAACATCTACATGCAGTTCTGGCTTAGTTGACCCAACCGTCATCACCTCTTTACCGTTACAGTACACTTTAGCTTCCGGATACCACTTTGGATGAATCTCTGACTTTGCCATGACAAACCACTATCAATCAATGAATAACGATCTTTTCAATCCATTCTAACGATTTTTGCTCTAGCCCGAAGCCGTCTCTATTCAGCGCTTCCAGCCCTTCAAAAACCTATCGCTTCGAGTACTGTGGTGCTTTACGCGCCTTGTGCAAGCCATACTTCTTACGCTCTTTAGCTCGCGGATCTCGCGTCAGGTAGCCTTCCACTTTCAGCGGTTTGCGATTGTCTGGATCTAACTGACAAAGGGCGCGAGCGACCCCCAATCGAATTGAATCTGCCTGTCCAGTCAAACCACCACCATTCACATTCACCAGAATGTCATACTCGTTCTCTAGACCCAAGGTTTCCAAGGGTGCCTTTGTCACCGCAAGATAGCCCGGATTAAACTGAAGATAGAGGTCGCCGGGCTTGCCATTGATAACAAGCTGACCATTCCCAGGAACCAATCTCACTCTGGCAACTGCTGATTTGCGTCGCCCTGTTCCCCAATACATCACGCGCTCGCTTCTTTCCGTTGCTTGCATTAGTCATTTCCTCCAGGAATCGTTTTCAGTTCTAGCACTTCTGGTTTTTGAGCTTGATGAGGATGCTCTGAGCCAGCATACACCTTCAACTTTGTGAATAGTTGCCGCCCTAAGGCATTTTTGGGCAACATTCCCTTCACTGCCTGTTCAACAATTCGCTCTGGCAAGCGAGCCTGAAGTTGAGTAAAGGTTTCTGTCTTCATCCCACCAGGGCGACCAGAATGGCGGCGATAAAGCTTTTGGCTGCGTTTTTTGCCAGTCACCTCTATTTTTTCGGCATTGATTACAACCACAAAATCCCCTGTATCAAGATGAGGGGTGTAGATGGGCTTATTTTTGCCCCGAAGCACCATCGCAACTTCACTGGCTAAACGCCCCAGCCGCTGATTGGCAGCATCCACGATGTACCAGTTTCGCTCAATTGAGTCTACAGGGGGAAGATAGGTTTTGTTCATGATTCAACTAGTGTCCTTGAAAAAGTAATAAAGCTTCAATCAGGCGATTAACCGAAACATGAGGCAGGCTCAGATGTAATCGGTAGGATGAGCCTGGGCTGAGTATCAAACCAGATATCCGAAGCGAAAGGAAAATCTGGATACCCTACTCGCAGGAGGCACAATCCTTGAGGAGGAGCGGCATGTTTAACCAGATCTCGCCGTTGCTGCTGCCACAACTCGGTGAACTGAACAGGGGATCGCAGCCCTTGACCTACCTCAACCAGCATACCGACCAACAGCCGCACCATCCCGTACAAGAAACCGCTAGCTTGGAGTTCAATTTGAATAAAAGTACCTTGGCGCGTACATTCTGCGGCTTGGATATCAACCCAGGAATGAGCGCGGCTTGAACCAGCCCGATGAAAGGCTGCCAGATGATGCCGGCCAATCAATGGTTCCAGCGCTGCCTGCATCAGCAATACATCCAGCGAGTTTCTGTAGTAATGCCAAGCAAACGGGCGAACAAATAAATTAGGGCAAGGATCAGTGTAAAGAGTATATCGATAGCGTCGCCAAGAAGCCGAAAACCGCGCGTGCCAAGCTCGGTCTACTACAGATGAAGCTCGAATCAGCACATCTTTCGGCAGGCGGCTGTTGAGAATACTTGCCCATCGATAACCCGGAATGTGATCAGGGGCATCAAAATGAGCAACTTGAGCGGCAGCATGAACCCCTGCATCTGTCCGACCTGCCCCATGCAACGGAGTGTGTTTCAAAAGAACCGATTGAATCGTCTGCTCAATCTCTTCTTGAACTGTTCGCTGATGAGGCTGCCTCTGCCAACCATGAAAATGCGTGCCCAAGTATTGAATGACAAGAGCAATCCTTTGAGTCTTGGCTCCTTTCGCGGCTTCAAACTCGGTAGGTAAGGTTTCAGGACTAGACACGACAGTTAGGTTGAGAAATAGCTTGAAAAATTAGGTTAACTCAATGATCGCCATCTCAGCATTGTCACCCTTGCGGTTAACAGTACGGAGAATACGAGTGTAGCCACCTTGACGGCTACCATAACGTTCAGGAGCTTGCTCAAATAAGGCATGAACAAGCTGCTTGTCATAGAGATAGCCTAAAGCTTGACGGCGGGCTGCCAGCGATCCATCTTTCGCTAGTGTGACCATCCGCTCTGCTTCAGAGCGAACTGCTTTAGCTCGAACTTTGGTCGTAGTGATCCGACCATGACGAATGAGCTCAGTTGTTAATGCTCTAAGCAATGCTTTACGCTGATCAGCGGGTTTGCCCAATTGAGGGACGCGACAACGGTGGCGCATAGTTCTTGCTCGAATCCGAAATTAAGATGAGGTGTACATAAGTTGAGGAACAAAGCCATGGAATGACAATTTCATCGAGGTTCAACCCAACAAAGGCTTAGGTTGGACGCGAAGACTTGTCATGGGGTAGCGTGATTCCCAAACGATCTTGCAAAGCTTGAATAACTTCTTCCGCAGATTTGGCCCCAAAGTTTTTGATTTCTAACAAATCCTCTTGGGTGTAATCTAGCAGGTCAGCAACCGAGTTAATCTGAGCGCGTTTAAGGCAGTTGTATGCCCGTACAGAAAGCTGCAACTCTTCAATTGGGATCTGGTTTGTTGGATCTTCGTCAGGTTCAATATCGTCACCGATGGGTGCAAAATCGATTTCCCGTAGCGGATTAAACAAACCAACCAAGATGTCTGCTGCTTGGCTTAAAGCCTCTTGAGGAGTCAAACTTCCATTTGTCCAAATTTCTAAGAGCAAGCGGTCTTTTTCCAGTGATCCACCTACTCTGGCATCCTCAACTGTGTAGTTAACCTTGCGAACAGGCATAAAAACAGAGTCAATTTGTAGAAAATCCAGAGCCGAGGTTTCATCTCGCCCTCGCTCAATCGCTCGATAGCCAATCCCTTTCTCAATCCTAAACTCCATCTCTAGCGTTGAACCCGCAGATAGAGTTGCAACATATTGCTCAGGATCGATCACCTGCACTTCTGGTGGTAGATCAAAATAGCCTGCTGTGACAGTTGCAGGTCCTTCAACCCGCAACCGCCCAATCTGAGGCTGAGATGAGTAGCTTTTCAGCACAACCTCTTTCATATTCAGCAGGATATCGAGAACATCTTCTCGTACCCCTGGAACTGTCATAAATTCATGGGTCACACCAGCAATCCGAACCGCCGTCACAGCAGCTCCTTCCAGGTTCGACAGCAAAACTCGCCGCAAAGCATTTCCTACTGTGATCCCCTGCCCTCGATCGAGAGGTTCCAGAACAAATTTGCTGTAGGAACTCCGATCATCACTTGTGTCCGATTCTATGCACTCGACCTGAAACTGTGTCACAGTCAAACCTCCCTTCTCCTTAGCCCTGGAAAGCAAACTTCATTCTTACCCAACCCCCACCAACCCTTTCACTCCTGATGTTTGATGCCATCTCACCCCTATCAGGCTTCAACTCATCTAAAAAACATCTACTTCCAGACCAACCTTAAACCCGACGGCGCTTAGGAGGGCGACAACCATTATGAGGAATGGGAGTGACATCACGAATTAGCGTAATTTCTAAGCCAGCGGCCTGTAAAGCTCGAATTGCTGTCTCTCGACCAGAACCAGGACCACTTACCATGACTTCGAGCTGCCTCATTCCTTGCTCAGTAGCGCGCCTAGCTGCATTTTCAGCCGCAGTTTGAGCTGCATAGGGAGTGCCTTTCTTCGCCCCCTTGAAACCACTGGCCCCTGAAGATGACCAGGAAATCGTTTCCCCATTCACATCGGTGATGGTGACAATCGTGTTGTTGAAAGTTGATTGGATATGAGCCACACCACTGGGTACATTCCGCTTCTGTTTTTTGGTTCCCGTTTTCCGGGTAGGTTGTCGTGCCATACTTCAATCTCTAAACTTAAGACTCAAATATTAATCTGATTAGGCATAATTAACTTCCGAAGTTGTAAGAAAACCTCCCTACAGCTACAGAGCTTGTCTGCTTTGCCCAACACCTTTAGACAGACAAAAACAGCGACTAGGGCGACCCATCTCGCTGCTAGATATTGACCACCAGAAATCAATGCGCTATTTCTTACCAGGCGCCTTCTTCTTCCCAGCCACAGTCCGCCGTCCACCCCTACGGGTTCGAGCATTTGTCCGGGTTCTTTGACCCCGAACTGGGAGCCCCAGACGGTGACGACGACCCCGATAGGTGCCGATATCCATCAACCGCTTGATGTTCATCGATTCCCAGCGTCGCAAATCACCTTCAATCTGGTAATCGCCTTCAACAGCCTCTCGAAGGGCAGCCACTTCAGCATCGCTGAGTTCCTTAACCCTCGTATCAGGATTAACGCCAGTCTTCGCCAAAACTTGCTTCGAGCGGGTCAATCCAATTCCGTAAATATAGGTCAGACCAATTTCAACACGCTTATCTCGTGGAAGGTCTACTCCGGCTATCCGCGCCACGTTTCTATCCTCTCCGGTTTGGCTTTAAAGCTACAATCTGACAATTTGAACTGGACAGGAATTCAAAGCAGAACGCTGATGAATTTTCCCTCTCCAGAGCAGAGTTTCAACAGCTAAAGATTAGCCCTGACGCTGCTTATGCTTAGGATTCGAGCAAATAACCATCACTCTACCTTTGCGCCGAATCACACGGCATTTTTCACACATTTTACGAACGGATGCTCGGACTTTCATGTCCTTCAAACCAATGACTACAAACTTAATATAATATCAAAAATTGTTCACTCTGTCAAGTATCTGTAAATTATATTTTACCAATCGCTAAAACGCCCGTAAAAGCGATGATGTCTACTTCCATATTCAAAAGTCGGATTTCTGCTAGCCTTTCTATCTCTACTTTTTGCGTAAACGGTAAGTGATTCTACCCTTTGTTAGGTCATAGGGAGTCAGTTCCACTTTGACTCGATCACCCGGCAAAATTTTAATATAGTTACGGCGAATTTTCCCTGAAATGTGGGCAAGGACATTAAAGCCGTTATCTAAATCAACCCGAAACATCGCATTAGGCAATGAGTCAGTTACCGTCCCTTCCATTTCAATCAAATCTTGTTTAGACAAGTTGCTCTCCTTTAATAAGAACCATGGAATACACCCTTACAGATCACGACATTTGTTCAATCTAAAAAAGCCGCTTTTGTCTCTAGCCTAACAAATGTCTAAAAAATCGGCTTTGCAGCAGCAACCAAGAGCTTGAACAGTGAGCAAGTTTCACAAGTCATAAATCAACCAGCGCTCATTAAATCACTTGGAAGCATTGGCTCAGCTCTGCGGTCACTGCTTCTACAGATCGATTACCGTCAACTGAAAGCAGTAGCTTACGATCGCGGTAAAAGTCAATCAGAGGTGCAGTTTGTTGATGATAAACGACCAACCGGTGTTGGATCACCTCCTTGGTATCGTCTTTACGTCCACGTCCCAACAGCCGCTCAACTAAAACCTCGTCTGGCACTTCAAAGTTAATTACTGCACCACAAGACTGACCCATTTCTTGTAATAGAGCGTCCAGGAAAGATGCCTGCACTACAGTACGAGGAAATCCGTCTAAGATCCAACCTGAAGCGCTGTCGGGTTGACTGAGGCGGTCGCGAACTAGATCAAGCATGAGTTGATCTGGCACTAACTCTCCCCGATCCATATAAGATTGAGCCTTTTGACCCAATTCAGTCTTTTGTGCCACTGCACTGCGTAGAATATCGCCGGTTGAAATATGAGGGATCTCCCAGTGCTGAGCTAGGGTCTGAGCCTGAGTCCCTTTGCCTGCTCCAGGAGGACCTAAGAAGATAAGTCGAACCACTACTGTTTCACCATTCCTTCGTAACGCTGCGAAATAACATAAGTCTGAATTTGCTTTGCTGTATCAATAGCAACGCCAACGAGGATGAGTAACGAAGTCGCACCTAACCCCTGAAAAGTTCGGACTTGCGTTGCACCTTCTACCGCAGTAGGCACAATGGCAACTAATCCCAGGAAAATTGCTCCTAAAAAAGTGAGTCGATTCAATACCCGCTCGATGTACTCACTGGTTGCTTTACCAGGGCGAATTCCCGGAATGCTGGCTCCCATCTTCTTCAGGTTTTGAGCCATATCAACTGGGTTGACAATCAGCGACGAGTAAAAGTAACTGAAGAAAAGAATGAGAGTTAGATAAACCAGAATGTATAGCCAATGTCCAGGGCTAAGATACCGGAGGGCTTGAGCTAAAGCGGCGTTGTTAGGGAAGAATTGCGCCACCGATGCCGGCAGAAACAGCACCATAGAAGCAAAAATAATCGGCATCACGCCACCTTGGTTGAGGCGCAAAGGCAAATAGCTGCTTTTCTCCAAGTAAAGCCGACGCCCTACTTGCCGCCGAGCCGAGATGATCGGAATACGTCGCGTTCCTTCCTGAACAAAGACAATACCGACAATCATGACCAGAAAAACTAAGAGCAGAACGATTACCCCTCCAACCAAGCTGCGGTCGCCACTCTGCGCCAGTTCAATCGTTTGTCCTAAAGAACGGGGCAAGGTTGAAACAATACTGATAAAAATTAGAAGAGACGCTCCATTCCCGATCCCACGTTCAGTGATCAGTTCACCAACCCACATCACAAACATTGAGCCTGCGGTGAGTGCTAGAACAGTCTGCGCGATGAAAACAGGCCCAGGTGTCACAGCATAATTACTCACAAACAAGGAAATGCCGATACTTTGAAAAATTGCCCAAACCAGGGCAACATAGCGGGTAATTTGAGAAATTTTGCGCCTACCAGCTTCGCCTTCGTTCTTCTGGAGGTCTTCCAGGCTTGGAATAGCGGCTGCCATCAACTGCATGATGATAGAAGCATTAATATAGGGCAGAATTCCCAAGGCAAAAATGCCTAAAGCAGAAATACCGCCTCCAGCCAGAATATCGAGAATTCCAATCAGGTTGCCTAATCCACTGCCTTGAAGCCCCTGCTGAAATGCAACTCGATCAATTCCTGGCACAGGAATATAAATTCCCAACCGGATCAGGAGCAGCATCCCGATCGTGACAAGCAGCCGACCGCGAAGTCCGGCTGCCTGAGCCATCTGGATGAATGTTTCCTGTGCGGTGGGTGTCTTGTCTCGGCTAACTACCATAACGGGATACCTCTTAACAGGGTCAGCTTTAGCTTAATTCAGGAATGACCTGATCTAGATTCTAGCTAAGGACTTCGCAAGTTCCTCCAGCCGCCTCAATTTTCTCTTTAGCAGACCGGGTAAAAGCAGCCGCCTGAACCTTAAGTGCAACGGTTAAATCACCATTTCCCAAAACTTTCAAAGGGCCATCGTCAGTTGTGACAACTCCGGCATTCATGAGCGTAGCCAAATTAACCTCGGTATTTGCCTCAAATGAAGCCAAGTCTTCAACATTGATCAGCGTATACTGCTGCCGATTGATCAAGGGGAAGTGCTTTAATTTGGGAATCCGACGGTAAAGCGGCATCTGTCCACCCTCGAATCCTGGACGAGTTGGGCGACCAGAACGAGATTTTTGACCGCGCATACCAAATCCGCAGCTTGCTCCTTGCCCTGCCGAAATACCTCGACCCACTCGCCGTCTGCGCTTTTGAGAACCTGCCTTAGGGACAGCATCTTCTAATCTCATGACTATCCTCGTAAATCATCTAGCGGTTTAACTAACGTAAGCTCAATCTTCAGCAAGAAATAAACCCCTGAAGCCAAGCGAATGAGCCGGATACTAAATGTAAAGGGTTTCAATCGAAACACCGCGTTCCTCAGCCACCTCTGAAAAGGTGCGCAGAGAAGCAAGCGCATTCGCTGCGGCCCTAGCATTATTCAAGGGATTGCCAGAACCAAGCTGTTTCGCCAAAATGTTGCGCACACCTGCTAGTTCTAGAACCGTTCGCACTGCGCCACCCGCAATTACTCCAGTACCAGGGGCAGCAGGACGCATCATCACCTTAGCACCACCGCCTGCTCCGTTCACGGGATGGGGAATCGAATTTGCTTTGGTCAGCGGCACATCAACTAAATGCTTCTTCCCGTCAGCAACGCCCTTCCGAACCGCTCCAATAACATCGCTGGCTTTGCCAACACCGACCCCGACTTGCCCCTTTTCATTGCCAACGACGACAATCGCGCGGAAGCTAAGTTTCTTACCACCCTTGACCACCTTAGTCACACGGCGAATTTGAACGACTCGCTCTTGCCAATCTGACTCTTTTTCCTTGGTTTTACCTTTGCGACGATTCGCCATGTTAGTTTTTCCTCATTATCTAACCTATTTCTTAATGACTGCTGAAGCTGCCGGCATGATTAAAATTCTAAGCCACCTTCTCTGGCAGCATCGGCGAGTGCTTTCACCCGTCCATGGTAAAGGCTGCCACCTCGATCAAATACGACCTGCTTAATCCCCTGAGCGCTTGCCCGCTCTGCAATCAACTGACCCACCCGCGTTGAGGCATCACACGTTGAGCTAGATTCAAGCTCTGAACGAAGCTCGGCTTCCAGGGTTGAAGCAGCAGCTAAAGTATGGTGGCGAGAATCATCAATAACTTGAGCATAAATATGCTGATTGGAGCGAAAAACTGCCAAACGAGGACGTTCGGAGGTTCCTACTACTGTGCGTCGAATGCGACCATGACGGCGACGAGTCGATTCCTTGCGTGTCATTTTCATGATTACTTCTTCCCTGCCTTGCCAGCCTTACGTCTCACCATTTCACCTGCATATCGAATCCCTTTACCCTTATAAGGCTCCGGTGGACGAATCGAACGAATCCGAGCTGCAATATTTCCGACAATCTCTTTATTGATTCCAGTCACAATCACGTTTGTGTTGTTTTCCACCGCCAACTGAATGCCTTCGGGAGGCTCAATTTGCACCGGATGGCTGTAACCTACACTTAGCATCAAATTGCGACCCTGAACCTGGGCACGATAGCCCACTCCTTGAATCTCTAGGCGGCGCTGAAACCCATTGGAAACTCCTTCCACCATATTGGCGACAAGAGTCCGGCACAAGCCATGACGTTGTCGAGCCACACGAGATTCATTCCGACGATTTACCTGAATCGTTCCTTCTTCTTGAACCACTTCTACCTCTGAAGGTAAAGTGCGAGACAATTCACCCTTAGGCCCCTTCACCGCCACATGCTGATCTGTGATCGTGACCGTGACATTTTTAGGAACCGGGATAGGGCGTTTACCAATACGAGACATAATCTTTTCTCCTAGACACAATCATCAGCAGTTCGTTGCGATTTTGGGACTTCACGAAGCCCATCCTTTAGCTCAAAAGAATGCGCTGATGGCAACAACAACTTCATTGCGCTACCAGATGTAGCAAAGCACCTCGCCCCCTAGCCCTTGTCGCCGAGCATCTCGATCTGTCATGATGCCGCTAGACGTTGAGATAATTGCAACTCCAATTCCGCCTAAGACCCTTGGTAGCTCTTTGCGGTTAGAGTAAACCCGCAGCCCAGGCTTACTGATTCGCTTCAGTGTATTAATAATCGGCCGACGATTTTTACCCTTGTACTTGAGCGCAATGACGAGGCTCTTCTTGACCCCCTCTTCTTTTTCAGCGAATTCAGCAATAAATCCCTCTTCCTGCAAGACTTTAGCAATACTGCGAGTCATCTTCGTGGATGGAACTTCTGTCGTCTGATGCCGCGCTAAATTTGCATTCCGAATTCGCGTCAGCATATCTGAAATCGTGTCGTTAGCTGCCATAGTTTCCCCTTAATGAAACTGCCTAATTGTCCCGGAAGGGCATGCCTAGTTCCTTTAGCAGCGCACGACCCTCCTCATCTGTATTTGCCGTAGTGATGATGGAAATATCCATCCCTCGAATTTGGTCAATGTTGTCATACTCGACTTCAGGAAAAATAAGCTGCTCTCGAATTCCCAAAGTGTAGTTACCCCGACCGTCAAAACTTTTTGGACTGATCCCGCGAAAATCTCGGATGCGGGGAAGCGCTAGATTAATCAGACGATTCATAAATGCGTACATCCGCTCGGAGCGCAGCGTCACCATGATGCCGACTGGCATTCCTTTCCGAATTTTGAATCCAGCGATCGCCTTTTTCGCTCTCGTGACCACTGGTTTTTGTCCCGTAATCAGAGAAATCTCATTAATCGAGGATTCCAGCGCCTTTGCATTCTGCGCCGCTTCTCCCAAACCGCGATTAATCGTCACCTTAATGATTTTAGGAACTTGATGAATGTTCTCATACTGAAACTGCTCAATCAGCTTTGGAACAACCTTTTCCTTGTAAAGCTCTTTTAATGCATCCGTCATAGCATTTCTCCTCTAATTGCCCTGGTCTTGGTCAGGGTTGAATTTAGTTTGCGCATTTAGTCCAACACTTCTCCGGTCTTCTTCAGCATTCGGACTTTGCGCCCCTCTGCGTTGAAGGTGTAGCAAACGCGGCTTGCCACTTTTTGTTTGGTGGAGTAAAGCATGACGTTAGAACTGTGAATCGGCACTTCAATCGTGGTGATTTGTCCCGACTCACCCTCTTGTTGAGGCTTGACATGCTTCGTTTTGATATTGACACCTTTAACCAAGACCTTGTTGGTCTTCGGAAAGGTTTGCAGCACTTCGCCCACCTTACCCTTGTCGCTACCGGCAATGACCTGCACGGTATCGCCCTTTTTAACGTGCATCTTGTGACGCACAGGGGTTAAATTCTTCGTCATTACAGCACCTCCGGAGCCAAAGAGACAATTTTTGTGAAGTTTTTGTCTCGCAATTCGCGGGCAACGGGGCCAAACACCCGCGTTCCTCTCGGATTGCCCTCTGCGTTGATGATCACTGCGGCGTTGTCATCAAAACGGATGCTCATGCCGCTGTCTCGTCGCAGTCCTTTTTTCGTCCGTACTACAACAGCCCGAACGACGTCTGATTTCTTCACTGCCATGTTGGGAATTGCGTCCTTTACTACGGCAATGATCACATCCCCGACATTGGCGTAACGACGGTTGCCGCCCAGCACCCGGATACACATCAGCTTGCGAGCACCGCTGTTGTCCGCCACATTAAGATAACTTTCCTGTTGAATCATGATTCGCCTCCCTGGAGAATGAATTTATAAATTCCTTAGGCTTCAGGGATATGGCTAAGAATATCTACCACTTCCCAACGTTTGGTGCGGCTTAGAGGTCGCGTTTCCTGAATCCGAACCCGATCCCCTACCTTACATTTGTTCTCTTCGTCATGCACTTTGTACCGCTTCGTGCGCACAACAATCTTGCGGTACTTGGGGTGGGGAGCACGGTTCTCGATTGCCACCACAATCGTCTTTTCCATCTTGTCGCTGACCACTAAGCCAACGCGCTGCTTGACTGCCATAATTACTCCTCTCCTTCACTCACTTCTGAACCGGGAGTTGCAGCAGCCAACTGGCGCTCTCGCTCTAGGGTCATCAATTGAGCTAACCGATGACGCAGATGCTTGAACTGGTGTGGTTTCTCCAGTTGCCGAGTGGCTTTTTGAAAACGCAACTGAAACAACTCCTTTTTAGTTGCCACAATCCGATCGTTTAGTTCTTGATCGCTAAGATCGCGAATTTCCTCAACTTTGGGCAGAGGCATAAGACTACGACTCCTCCGCTTGGCGCGTGATAAATTTGGTCTTGATGGGCAGTTTGTACTGAGCTAATCGCATTGCTTCACGAGCAGTTGCTTCCGGCACGCCTGCGATCTCAAACAAGACGCGACCCGGCTTCACAACGGCGACCCAAAATTCTGGGTTTCCTTTACCAGAACCCATCCGGGTTTCTGCCGCTCGCATTGTGACTGGCTTGTCAGGGAAAATCCGAATCCAGATTTTGCCACCCCGACGAATGTAACGAGTCATGGCACGACGCTCGCCTCAATTTGTCGAGAGGTAATCCAGCAGGGTTCAAGTGCCTGTAGGGCAAACTCACCGAAGTTGATTTCATGACCAGCAGTGGCCATCCCCTTCATGCGCCCCCGCTGCTGCTTTCGGAATTTAGTTCTTCTAGGACTTAACATGGCTACTACCTTTAAAGTCAGTTTGAGTTTCTTCGTTTTGAGTTACGGGCTAGAGAAGATCTGACTTGAAACTCAAAAATTCAAACCTCGATTTCACCCTTCATTCGAGCGGTCTTCGTATTGCTGGCGACGACGCTGTTGACGACGACGAGGCTGGGTATTATTGGGCTGAGTGACTTCCTCTTGACCAGGAATGATTTCGCCCTTGAACACCCACACTTTAATACCGAGAATGCCGTAGATGGTTTGAGCCGTCCGGTAGGCATAATCAATATCGGCTCGCAAGGTGTGGAGCGGCACTTTACCTTCACGAGTGTATTCAGTCCGAGCAATTTCAGCCCCGTTCAACCGACCGCTGATTTGAATTTTGATGCCCTCGATTCCGGCTCGCTGGGCCCGCTGGATAGCTTGCCGCACCACACGACGAAATGAAACCCGCCGTTCTAGATCGCGCACCACGTTTTCTGCAATTAGGGCAGCATCGGCATCAACGCGAGCAACTTCAACCACATTGACCCGGATCTGACGGTTACTGTCCCCTAGGGCTTTTTGCAAACCGTTGCGTAAATCTTCAATCCCTTGCCCCCCTCGGCCTACAACAACGCCAGGACGAGAGGTATGGATTCCAGATCAATTTGATCCGCTTTGCGTTCAATCCGAATCTTAGCGATTCCCGGACTGTCTAAGCTTTTGAGCTTCTGGGGGTTGGTTTCCAGAAAGTTGCGAATAGTGTAGTCTTCTTGCAGCAGTTTAGGATAGCGACTGGAATCCGCAAACCACCGAGACTGGTGCTCCTGCGTGATACCAAGTCGAAAGCCAACTGGATGAATCTTCTGTCCCACGGTACGTCCTCTAGTTAAAGGCAGTAGAGATAGTTAAATCAGCAAACATAAATCTTAAATTAATCCTCATCTTCAGCACCTGGTGCGACGGCAATTGTGATGTGGCACGTCGGCTTGCGAATTTGATAAGCCCGTCCCTGAGCACGAGGACGGAACCGCTTCAACACAGGCCCCTGATCTGCAAAAGCTTGAGTGATCAGCAATTCAGACGGGGCATAGCCAGCATTGTGCTCAGCATTTGCGACGGCTGAACGCAACACCTTCAGAATAGGTTCACATGCTCTATAGGGCATAAACTCTAAAATGATCAATGCCTCCCGATAAGAGCGCCCCCGAATTTGATCCAGGACTCGACGCACCTTAAAGGGTGACATTCGGATGTAGCGAGCAATCGCTTTTGTCTCTTCTCCAGTAGCAACAGCCATAGTTTTCTCCTTGAAGCGATTCGCCTTCTGCATGAACTGCATGATCGATCGCTAATTAATTTGCCGATTAGCGACGAGCCTTTTTGTCACTTTTGGCGTGACCTCTGAAAGTACGGGTTGGCGCAAACTCACCGAGCTTGTGCCCGACCATCTGTTCATTGACGTAAACCGGAACATGCTGCCGTCCGTTGTGGACGGCAATGGTGTGCCCAATCATTTGCGGCAGGATGGTAGAAGCACGAGACCAAGTTTTGATCACTTGCTTTTCGCCTCTTGCGTTGAGCGCTTCCACTTTGCTGAGCAAATGATCGGCAACAAATGGGCCTTTTTTTAGCGAGCGAGACATGTCAAATAACCTCTGTTTAACCTTGCATCCTTACGAAAACCTAAGCACAGCCTAAGCCTAAGATTCTCTTCCGCCCCGACCCCGCTTAGAGGTACGACGGCGACGACGCACAATCATCGCATTGCTGGCTTTTCGCTTTTTACGAGTCTTCATGCCCAGAGCGGGTTTACCCCAAGGCGTCACAGGTCCAGGACGACCGATGGGTGCCCGACCTTCACCTCCTCCATGGGGGTGATCCACTGGGTTCATCACACTGCCTCGCACTTCGGGACGGCGTCCTTTCCAGCGCTTACGACCGGCTTTACCTAGGCTGGTATTGCGAACATCACTGTTTCCAACCTGGCCGATGGTGGCATAGCATTCTCGGCGCACCATCCGTACTTCAGTTGAAGGCAGCTTCAGCGTGACGAAATTCCCTTCCTTAGCAACCACCTGCGCTGAAGCGCCCGCTGCTCGGACAATTTGCCCCCTTTTCCGGGAACTAATTCCACGTTATGAACGGCTGTACCCAGCGGCATATTGCCTAGCGGCAGCGCGTTGCCCACTTCAAACGGTGCGTCAGGGCCAGAAATAATAGTTGCACCTACTTCCAATCCGGCAGGATGAAGAATATAGCGCTTCTCTCCGTCCTGATAATGCACTAATGCAATTCGAGCGTTGCGATTTGGATCGTATTCGATGGATGCAACCTTTGCTGGAATGCTGTGCTTATTGCGGTAAAAATCAATGATTCGATATAGCCGCTTGTGTCCACCCCCCCGATGGCGGCAAGTCACCACCCCGCGATTGTTGCGCCCCTTCGGACGATGCACAGAACGAGTGAGTGATTTCTCTGGTTCGCTGCGGGTTACTTCAGCAAAATCTGAGACGACTCGCTCGCGAGTACCAGGCGTGTAAGGACGATAAGACCGAATTCCCATAATTTGTTAATCTCCGGAGACACTAGACTTCAGGGAACAGGGTGATAGAATCGCCCGGTGCCAAAGTAACAATTGCTCGTTTGTATTGAGGACGATGGCCTGCAAATCGGCCAACCCGACGCTCCTTTTGAGGCGGATTATAAGTATTAACACTTACTACTTTCACATCAAACAGATCTTCAATCGCTGCTTTAATCTGAGGCTTAGTAGCCCGATGCACAACTTCAAAGGTGTATTTGTTGTTTTCTAGAAGAAACGTGGCTTTCTCAGTGACAAGCGGACGACGAATGAGGTCGGGCAGGCTGCGAGCATCAATTCGATTAGTCATTACCGTAGACCTCCTGGATCATCGTAAGGGCAGATTGAGTGGCTACCAGTTGATCCGCCGCGAGGATATCAAAAATATTGAGATTATTTGCAGAAATCATTCGCACATTGCTGACATTGCGAGCAGACAAATAGACGTTGTCATTGCGTTGAGCCACAATCAACAGCACTTTTGAATCTGCTTCAATGCCCCAACGAGACATTGCTTGCACTAACTCTTTCGTTTTAGGACGAGGCAAATTATCGGCAAAATCTGCAACAACAATCAGGTCTTCAGCGCGACTTTGTAATGCAGTTCTCAATGCTAAACGTCGCTCTTTGCGGTTCATTTTGACGGAAAAATCTCTGGGTTTTGGGCCAAAGATTACACCGCCCCCTTTCCACAAGGGAGACCGAGTAGAACCTGCACGAGCACGCCCTGTCCCTTTTTGCCGCCAAGGTTTGCGTCCGCCGCCGCTCACTTCTGCGCGAGTTTTAGTGGATGCTGTTCCCTGACGAGCATTATTCATTTGACGCACAAGCGCCCGGTGAACAATATGAGCCGCACTCTCTTCCTTAGCGACTCGCAAATCGAGCGAGGTTTGCCCCACCTCGGCCCCTTGCCAATCTTTTACTACGCACTCAGCCATGACTCGCTATCCCTCACCTTACAGGTGCAAAACATTCAGAAATCAAGATTCGGACAGTTGCTCAGCTTCAATCAAAGCCAATCGCAGGGTCAATTTTTCGTCAACCTTTCGCGCGCCCAACGGTTTTCGCAGGTACGATATTGAGCAATGCACCCGGCTTCCCTGGGACAGCGCCTTTAATCAACAGCAAATTGCGGTCAGTATCCACACGGACGACCGTGAGTTTACGCACTGTAACCCGGCCACCGCCCAGTTGACCAGCCATTCGCTTGCCTGGGTAAACCCGTCCTGGCGTTGTTCCTGCACCTGTTGAACCGGGAAGACGGTGGTTTTTGGAACCATGCGCCATCGGCCCGCGCTTAAAGTTGTGCCGCTTTTGATATCCAGCAAACCCGCGACCGATGCTTGTGCCAATCACATCTACAATCTGCCCTGCCGTGAACGCATCTGCCTTGATTTGCTGACCGAGTTCAAATTCAGCCGAACCCTCCAGCCGATATTCGTGTAAGTGGCGGAGAGGTGCTGAGCCAGACTTCGCAAAGTGCCCAAGCTCAGGTTTGGTTAGGGCTTTTGGCTTTACCTCGCCATACCCGACCTGCACCGCAGAATATCCGTCCGTTTGTTTAGTTTTAATTTGAGTAATCGTACATGGCCCGGCTTGAACGACCGTCACAGGAACAGCAGCGCCTGTTTCGTCGAAAATTTGGGTCATGCCGAGTTTTGTGCCGAGAATTCCAATAGACACAGTTTTGGGTCTCCCTTGTTCTACCTTTTGCATCTTTTCCGCTGGCACAAAGAGGAGCGCAACTTACAGACAGAAGTTCTACCTCTTCTCAGCAGAAAGCAAACAACTCTTCAGCCTGCTCAGCTCTCTTCAGCCTGCTCAGCTAATGAAGAATCGCAACCTCAATCAAGAGCCTCTTATAAAGACTCAGGAACGGAAAAGCTAGCTCATATGCTCTGAATCATTAAAACCAAGACTTGAGTAGAAGCGTTAAATCATTCCACCCAGTATCTTGTGCTTGAGAGCAAGACGCTACTTCACCAGACCAGGAGAACCAGCCTAAAGAAACTAGCCACCTCAAGGACATCCAGATATCAAGCATCAACCCACTCGTATATCTGACCGCGTCCTAACGAAACAAACATGCCAGCAATTGATACCTTACTGACTTAGCTTTTGACGGTCTCAGTCTGATTTTTGGCAACAGCTATTAATCTTAAACTAGATTTAGTATAAGTGTCTACTATTTTTCACACTTAATTTTGCCTGCTTATCCTCTCTCTAGATCAAATAAATCAACTTTGCTTTACTATCTTTAGTCCAAGATAGGTTTAAGCGACGCTTAGCCCAGAGCATTTACCATTGGCAGGATTGAAGGTTGGCAGGATTGAAGGTTGGCAGGATTCAAGGAAGGATGCAACCACTCAGCGACGAAAAATGGTTTGAATATCCGGTGCATGTTCATGCTCATCACACAGATTATGCGGGTGTTGTTTGGCACGGAACCTATGTAGCTTGGCTGGAAGAAGCGCGAGTTGAATGCTTGCGGTCGGTTGGGGTTGAATATGCTGACTGGGTTGCAGGCGGCTGTGAGTTGCCTGTGGTGGAACTGTCGATTCGGTATCACCGGTTTTTGCAAATGGGGAAATCGGCAGTTGTGAGAACCCGGATGCGGAAAATGACAGGCATTCGGCTGCACTGGGAGTATCAGGTGCAGTCACTAGACGGGCAAGAAACCTACATTACCGCTCAGGTGACGTTAGTTGCAGTTGACCGGCAAAGCGGCAAAGTCCTGCGGCGGTTGCCTGCTGAAATCAAGGACACACTTGCAAAACTACCCGCCAGCTAATCCCATCTGCCCTTCACTCAAGCTAGTTGTATTAGATGTACTTAGGATCGTGGATTTAATAAATTCATAAACTGTACGGACGGGTTGAGCAGATCAATGGGCAGCAATCGATTTGACCGCAAAACCCGCCCCGACCCACGATTGAACTGATTGAATTCCATTCCTCAGTGTTAGATGTACTCATGGCTCACAAAAGGCAAAGCTGCGAGTACGCCCTCACTTGCGCCGACCCTGACAGGCAATTCTGGCGCTACATTTTTGGTGCGAATGTAAGCCAGCCCGAAATAGCCCTCGTGAGATTGGGTACAGCTTGTGAGCCGACCAATTTTCTCGTCCCCTGACATCACAGGTGTTTCGGGTTCAGCAAATTGAGTTAAGCGAATGCCCCAAAGCTGCTGTTTGACGCCCTTATAGGTATGCAACCGAGCAATTGTCTCCTGACCGATGTAGCATCCTTTGCTGAGCGAAATGGTTTGCCAAAGCCCCGCTTCTAAGGGGTTGTAGTCATCGGTGAGTTCTTGTCCTGGGATGGGACGACCTTGCTCAACGCGGAGTTGCTCCCAGAGTTGCTCACCCATGGGAACTGCGCCTGCATTGAATAGCGTTTGCCAAACGGCGGCCGCTTGCTCAGCGGTTGTGAGAAGCGTATAGCCGGGAATTGCCAAACCACTGCCTACTGCCACTCGCACTTCCATGTCGTTTAGCTTCACAGCGACGTGACTGGCATTAGGTTGACCGACAATTGCCCCTGCTCCAAGCTTTTCAACGAAAGCCTGGCTGTTTGATCCCAAGAGGCTAAATGCAGCAGTCGTATTGGTGAGGTCTTTAGGTTCTACTTGGTCAGCAAAAAAAATAAACCGATCCATCCATTCCATGATCCGCTGCGCATAGCCCGGAGACGTGAGCAGCAACACCGATTCATCGAGCAGGTAGGCTGTCACTAGATCGATGGTGCGGGCAGTGGGGGTGACAAAAACCGTATCGCAACCTTGCCCCGGCTGCAAAACAGTGAAATTATTGGTGGTTTGGTTGTGCAGAAACCGAATTCGATCGGCTCCTGCCACTTGAATTTGCCCCCAGTGGGAGCGGTCATACAAGGCAACGCCATCATGAACCGCCGCGAAGGCTGCCGTTGCGTTGTTGAAAGTGAAAGGAATTTCTAATCCAGCTTTGGTTGTGCAGATTGCACCAGCGGCGATTTGTTGCTCACGTAACTGCTGCATCGGGGAATGCACCTTACTTTCAATTCAAGGAGAACTATGAGAAGGAAACGATAAAGAGAAATTAAAGGAATAATCTACCAGGGTACAAAAGCCACAAAGTCATCCTATGCTGTTGCAAGATACAAAAGTTAAAATTATGCAAGCTCGGCACCCTTTACTCTGACTTTCTAATTTTACTGAGTTTCAAACAGTTCTCTGCTGGATCAGCATCAAGAGATCAAGCAAGCTCATTCAGTCGCGGCCCAAAACAGTGGTATAACTCCCCTGAAATACTCGTAGCGGCGTTGTATTTAACCAATAGTATTTAGCCAATATCCCCATCCCTCTTGCTGTCAATGAACCCTCGCCCCTTGTTGATTGCTACTTTCACCATTAGCTCAGCTTTGCTAGGAGTGGGCTTTGCGATTAGAATGAACCCCGATCGCGCGTCAATTCTGGTTGAGCAACTTCCGCAGCTTTCGCCGATGCCAGCAGATGTTCAGCCTGCACAGACCGTTTCTCCTTCAGCTACCGTCAACCCAACTCCACAGACAGCCGTTGTTCCACCCGATGAGTTTGACCAAATTAGAATTCAGTTGCGTCGGGCGATTCGGGATCGAAATTTAGTTTTGTTACGCTCGCTGATGCAGGCTGGTTCTGTACGAGAAGCCCTGCGGTCAGTTGGAGCAGCAGAATCGATGAATTTCGAGAATTTTGACCAGTCTACCTGGACAGTATTAGAGAAAGCGCTGAACTACCGCTGCCGTCAGTCGGCTAATAATCTAGAACAGGGAAGCTGCTTCGAGCGCCAATCTCCGCAGCCGCTGCCATAGATTGAGTTCACTTCAAATGGGTTGAGCAGCCTCAAGCAACCTAAGCTTTTGGCTTCAGATAAACAATGGCCTGTCGCCAAACAATGGTTGACTGATCATAATGGTCAACTAAACAGATGCAATCTGGGTCTTGCCAGCGAATTTTGCCCGTCAGCAGGTCATTGGTCACTAATTTCAGTTCGACTTCGCTGCCTTCTCGAATCAGAGTTTGTACTTGTCGAACGCTAGGTAATCCGGTTTCAAGTTCAATAGCCATAGGGTTCAGGAAAACGGGTAGGGAGTAGGGAAAGTCGATGAGAGCTTCCGCTTTACATCTTATAGAAATCCCAGGTAAAGTCGAAAAGTTTCAGCAATCTATGCCTGTATGCCTATTTCTGTTAGTCTCAGTAGATCGCAAATAGACGATTCGTATTCAAAAAGCTGGTGACTGATCCCCCTCAATCCCCCTTACAAAGGG
>JAAUQT010000192.1 GCA_012033495.1 Cyanobacteria bacterium RM1_2_2
AACAGGAAATTGACGCTTGGGAGCAAGAACGAAATCAGAACCGGGCAACGGTCAATTGGCGTTTCTCTACCGTCGATGCCCGCACCAAATTCGAGCGTCTTTACCCAACCCCTAGCTTGTCATAATCTATGTGGCAGACTACTAGTATGGAGCGGTGAATGGAGGTCTAAGCGAGCAAGCAGGAAAAAATTGAGCAACGGTAGCACGTTATAGTCAGGCGGGTTCAAATCCAGCCACCAATTGCTCCCTCTAAAACTAACTCTCTGTCTACCAGAATGAAACAACTGAAACAAAAAGAATCTACGAGCTTATTTGATGTCTCTTCAGACTGCGGATCAGCCCTCAAGCATCAGTCTGATCAAGTTAAGAGGCTAAGCTTTGCTCTGGAATTGTCTACAGTTCACCTAATGAAAAGTTCACCTAATGATATGTGAGCGAGAGTGAAGCCTCCCGCCCACATAATCGAATTGATCAAACTAAGCAAAGAAACCTAACCAACATTAGGGCTGAATCATTAGGGCTGAATCACAATGTCACTCACCGCAAAGTCAGGCGTACCCTGTAGCGTCACAAAGTAGCCGCCGCTACCGTTTCTGCCAAATCCTCTCTCTGTTCCGTTAGCGTTAAAGAACAGTTTGCCTGTCTCTTCGCTGTAGACAATGCGCTTGTCGCTCAGCGCCGCGTCAGCATCATCAACTACAAGCGCTATGTCGGCTCTAGAAATTGGCCCAAAGGTCGTCTGATCTAGTACGATGCGGTCTACGCCGGATGTAAAGTCTCTGATCACATCTTTGCCAATGGCTCCTAGATTGAACGGTGAATTCAGGTCGAAAAAGAAGCCATCTGCTCCTTCACCTCCAGTCATTACGTCTTTACCTCGGTCGCCTTGCAGGTTGTCGTTGCCCAATCCGCCGCGCAAAATGTCGTTGCCATTGCCGCCCAGGATGCGGTCGTTGCCAGCTAAACCTTCCAAGACGTTAGCGATGTTGTTACCAATAATTTCGTTGTTTAACTCGTTGCCTGTGCCGTTGGCAGCAGTGCCTTCCAGGGTCAGGTTGTCAACGTTCCGGCCCAGAATAAAATCAACCGTGGAGCGTACCAGATCTACTCCGCTCAGCGAGAGATTTCCAGCCCCAACGCCAGTGACCTCATCAACAACATCGCCTGCATCCGTAACCAGATAAACATCGTTGCCTGTTCCGCCGATCATGGTGTCGTTGCCTGTTCCGCCGATCATGGTGTCGTTGCCTGCACCACCGTTCAGATTGTCATTACCATCGCCACCTTCCAGCGTGTCATTACCAAAACCGCCAAAAATGTTGTCGTCGCCTGCCAAACCTTGCAGCGTGTTGCTAAAAGCGTTACCCAGAATCACGTTATTGAGCGCGTTACCAGTACCGTTGAATGCCGTGCTTTGAGTTACATCATTAGAGAGTATCAGGTGTTCTACATTGTCTGCCAGCGTATGGTCAACACTGGATGTAACCTGATCAATGCCGCCATCCACAGCTTCCTGTACTACATCACCCGCGCTATCTACTACATAGGTATCATTGCCGCTGCCGCCCGTCATCGTGTCGTTGCCTGTGCCGCCATCGAGCAGGTTATTGCGAGTGCTGCCAATCAGCACATCATCACCACCGCCCCCAAACAGATCGACTGCTATCACAGCGGATTCGTCAACAATGCGGTTGTTAAGTTCGTTGCCAACGCCACGACGCAGCGCTGGGCTATTTCCGAACACAACCAAGTTTTCGACGTTGGCAGGCAGCGTTACATCAACTGTAGATCGGAGAGTATCGATTCCTTCGTCGGGGTTTTCAATCACCTGATCCCCCACAGCATCTACAAAGTAGGTATCATCTCCAGTGCCGCCTCTCATAATGTCGTTATCACGGCCCCCATCAAGCGTATCGTTGCCCGCATCGCCAACGAGCAGATCGTCGCCGCGACCACCAAAGATTGAATCGTCTGCACCTGTACCAAAGAGTTGATCGTTGAAGCCGTTGGTTCCGATAATAGTTGCCATTTGAATTACTCCGTTTAAGTTAGTTAGTGGAGGCTAAATCTACGCTTGATTTGTTTATTAAAACTCTCGCAGAGGAGCTAGATAATTTGCTTTTCTTCTGCTTGAAAGTCTCGAATCAGGGTTTGATTTAACCTTGTATTCAATCTAAAATTTATAGTTTGAATTGTCGGTCTGATAAAGTCAGAAAAAGTCAGTAGCCAATCAGATTAAAAGTCATATTCTTATTTCAAGAAAGCACAAAAAAATTCAAACAAAAAACTCTGTCTTTCGTAGATTTTTAGCCTACAAAGACAGAGTATAATATTTAGTAAAAGCGCTAGTGATTAAAGAATCTAGCGCTTTTACCGAAGATAAATTCAGTTAGAGATTGAGCTATTATTAGCTTTGTTTTCTTGGGAGGATTTAGGGCTATTTATCTATTTTGAAATTGCAACCTTCAGAACTTCAAAAAACATAAATTATTCTTGTTTATAGAAGTAATAATCTGCTGAATAATCTACGCGAATTTCTTGATTTTGGTGAGTGTGATCACAACCTCCTGAAGGAGACTTTCCGCCATCTGTATTTACACGTTGAATCCAATTTACTTCACTTAAAACTCCATCCCCTTCATGAGATTTGACTTGCAGCAATAGCCAGGGAATATCATCAGATTGGGGGGCATCTACTCTAGTTTGAAGTTCGCCTATCACCTTGCTGCCATCCTCCATTTCCCAAGTCGGGCCACCATAGTGCTGCCCAATTCGCTGCCCTTGCTGATCGAGCAAAACAGCTTCGGGAGCTTTTAGCGTCCACTCAAACGTTTAGAGTCATCCGTTACCTGACAGGTGTAAATTTGTGAGCCAATCGCTCCAACCGTCAGGAGAGGCTGTAGACCTCCCGGAACTTGGATGGCTTCAGGAATTTGAGTGTATTCTGAGGCAGGCGATTGAGCTAACGTACTATAACCACCCGCAGATGCAACAGCGACTAGACCGATGTAAACCCAGTAGGTTGCTTGCATAAAACTATCCTTCCATGAGGGTTGGGGTGAGGGAATTTCATTCCCGATAGGTGTATCGTAGAAAATTCGCTCCGTCCATACATCTGAAGAACGTCGCGATTGCACTTCTGCCTAGTCGCCACCGTTTATCTATCTTTAGTCGTACTTCCTCAGATTTTTCTCAACGAAAGTTGTAAAATTGCGTCTGACTCTGGAATCCTAACCAGATTCGCAGTATCTATTAAAGAATCACGATTGCATTCGGTCACTTCTATGCCTGCCTTTCTGAAAGCTCATCCCCAACCTTTTCAGTTTTTGCTTTACACGGAATGGCTCATGCTCGCAAGCTGTGGTGCAATGGCAGCAATCGAAGCGTGGCAACGCCAAAGCATTCCCATACAGCACATTTTGATTCTGATTCTGCTCGGTGTGATGGGCTGGATGCTGCCGAGTGGAAAAACGCCGATTCGATATCTCTACACTGCAATCGAGATTGGCTTAATTTTCTACGGTACAACGCTCGGCTATCTTCACATTCTGCCAACGCTATATTTAATTGTGCTAATCCGAAGCTGTTTCTTGTTTGAACCGCCCGGACGCTGGGTTGTGGCAGGCTTATCGCTGATACTGTTTTTAGTGCATCAAGCGCAGTATATTCAAAGGGTGACACCGTTGATGTTACCAGACATTCAACAGCAGCAAATCTGGATGCATCAAGTTGCAGAAGTGTTAATGTTTGGATTAGGGCTGTTTTTTGTATCGCAGTTGGTCACAACATTACTGATAGAAAGAAAAACGCAAGAACAACTGGCTTTAACACACCAGCAGCTACAGCAATATGCTTTACAAGTTGAAGATTTAGCAGCCGTTCAGGAACGCAACCGCATTGCCCGTGAGATCCATGATTCGCTCGGTCATGCCCTCACGACGCTGAATGTGCAGTTGCAGACAGCCATCAAGCTTTGGAATCACGATCCAACCGAAGCAAAACCCTTTTTAGAGCAGGCGCAGCGCTTAGGTACAGTTGCAATGAAGGAAGTGCGGCAGTCGGTTCATGCCCTACGAGCCGACGCGCAGATCGAGGAACCGTTAGAACTGGTATTGGCGGCTCTGGTTCAAGATTTTTGTCAGGGAACGGGCATTGCAGTTTCAACTCAGATCGAATTGAAAACCGTGCCACCGTCCAGACTCTCAAAAGCCATCTACCGGGTGGTGCAAGAAGCGCTGACGAACATTTGCAAACATGCTGGCGCTAATTTAGTGCAGCTTCATTTACACCAAACCCCTGATCAAATCTGTTTAACAATTGCCGACAATGGGCGAGGCTTTCACCTACAGTCTCATTCAACCGGATTTGGGCTACACAGTATGCGCGAGCGAATCGTTGCCTTAGATGGCACATTTCAAATTGAAACGAAACCTGGCTCTGGTTGTCGCATTCTTGTTAAATTGCCGCTTCAGGAGGAAGTCTTGTCATGATCCGCCTGCTGCTGGTTGATGATCAGACTTTAATTTGCCAGGGACTGAAGGCAATGCTTTCGCTGGAGTCTGATTTAGAGGTCGTAGGCATCGCTCATAATGGCATGGCTGCGGTGGAACAAGTTGCGCTACTCCAACCCGATGTAGTTTTAATGGACGTGCGAATGCCAGTGATGGATGGTCGAGAGGCTACTCGATTGATTGTCCAGCAGCATCCTTTGGTGAAAGTCCTAGTGCTAAGCACGTTTGATGACGATCAGTATATTGCAGATGCAATGCGGGCTGGAGCAAAAGGATATTTACTGAAAGATATGCCGTCCGAGGAACTAGCGCAGGCAATTCGGTTTGTGCATTTGGGCTACACGCAGCTAGCACCGGGACTAATGGAAAAACTGATGGTTAAACTTCCTTCAGTTAGCTCAACAACGGCATCGAAAATACCCACTGGCATGATTCAACTTACACCGAGAGAACAGGAAGTACTCTATCTGATTAGCACTGGATTAACGAATCGAGATATTGCCCAGCAGCTTTACATCTCCGAAGGAACCGTCAAAACTCACGTTACACACCTGCTCAGCCGCCTGAATCTGCGAAACCGAGCCCAGCTTGCAATTTATGCCCATTCAATCACGCCTGAGTAGAAGTAGTCAGGATCTGGACGCAATTAGGCTAAAGATGATTTTCCGAGTCGAAGGGGTAAAACTCCCTGCTTACGTAAAGCTCCCAAACCCGTTTCTTGGATACCGAGTCAAGGAATCACTTGCTACTCAGGCTTCCAGCAACCAACGGCTGCAACACACCCTTACAAAAGAACTAACGCAAAGACAGGAAGCCTCTACGTCAGTGCGAATTAGGTCAGTGCGAATTAGGTATTGCTGAAACTAAGGACTGAGTTCCCCTCAGAATTTAGCATGAACATGACTGCTGAAAGCCTGATAACTGCCAGCTTAGTGTCCTGTTTGATCCATAGCAGCTAGCATAAAGCTAACTCGTTGTTCAAAATCTAGCTGCTTAATTTGTTCGGTGAATTGACTGGTTTCAGCAGGCAGTTGGTAATCAGACGGCATTTGAATAATGGTTCCCTCTTCCATGCCTTGTGCCAGCAGCAGCCACACCTCTAGTTTCGCATGACGGCTAAGCGCATTGTAGGCGTTGCTTACTTCAGATGCTTCACCTTGCAGCAGATCACGTTGGATTTGCAGTTGCTCTTGATGAGGCATGTTTTGAATCTGATCAAATACCGCTTTCCCAGGAACTTCCACGCTCTCAGGCGGTGCCGGTTTTAGCTGATCTTTAATGTCTAGATACCCGTACCAAAGTAGTGCGAGTTGTGTATCCACATCAAAAGCGCTGGAAAATATCCAGTGCCGATCTGGTGGTTTCGTCGGTCGTGTAAGTCATAAGAAACTCCAACAGATAGTCAAGTTTTCGTCGGTGTAGCCATCAAGTCTTTTAGGCTCTTCATGTAGACTAATGAATCACTAAAAAGAGGTGCTCTTACAAAAGGTAGAAACCTTGCTGATTCTCTTTTCAAATCAGGAGCGCTCAGCAGTGCCGAAACGGGCTTTTCCAAAAAACGCTATTTTCCCAATCCCCCTACCGACAATATTTGATTTATCGAATCACCCTTCTGATTAAGCTGATTTTGCCTATCAAGTATTTTCAAATTTTAGAAGTTGTATAAACTAACTCTCCGCAAACTCGTTCTTGCCGCCCTTCAATCGTTAAGCGATTCAGCAATCACTCATTGTCTGAGTGATTCATTAAACCAAACCAGACCCGTGGTGAAAAAGTCGGAAGATTAGACTACAAGTGATCAACAGGCTAAAGCCGCACCTAAAGCTGCACAAACAAAAGATTCGTTTTCCCCGCCACCCTCTGCCCTCCCTCTCCCAAAGCAACAATTTTTCTAATCCAACAAATATTTACTCACTCGGAGGGATGATTTTGAAATAGAAGTTGAGAAAAAGTAGAGGCAGCCTTAAGGTAACTTCTATGAGTCAACATAACTCTCCGATTCCTGATGTTCCCCAACCTGTCCGCCGAGCGGCTGCCCATCCTTGGGTAGAGAAACTGGCTCGATTTGGCTATGCTGCGAAAGGGGTTGTCTATTTTGTGGTAGGTTTGCTAGCCGCTCAGGCTGCCTTTGGAGTAGGCGGTCAAATTACCGATACTGAGGGTGCATTGCAAACCATTGTCACCCAGCCTTTTGGTAAGTTTCTGTTAGCGCTTGTTACGGTTGGGTTGGTTGGCTATGTCGTTTGGCGAATGGTGCAAACCGTTTTAGATCCAGAGCATTCTGATGAACAAACTAATGCAAAACAAGTTGCGAGGCGAATTGGCTCTGCTTTGAGTGGCTTTGCCTACGCTGGACTTGCGATTACAGCCGTAAAACTAATTCTTGGTAATGGTGGCGGCAATGGCGATGCAACCCAAGATTGGACGGCCCGCTTTATGGCTCAACCATTCGGGCAGTGGCTTGTAGGCTTAGGGGGAATTGCCACCATTGCAGTCGGGCTGGCATATTTGTATCAAGCCTACAAAGCAAAATTTCAGAAGCACTTTAAACTGAGCGAAATGAGCCAAAGGGAACGCACTTGGGCTAAAAGAATGGGGCAGTTTGGCATTGCAGCGCGGGGAGTTGTTTTCGCGGTAATCGGCTTTTTCCTGGTTCAAGCTGCTTTACAGTCAAACGCGAGTGAAGCGAGGGGGCTGAGTGGCGCACTGGCATCGCTGTCCCGACAACCCTTCGGCTCCTGGATATTAGGTTTAGTTGCTCTAGGATTGATTGCGTATAGCATCTATTCTTTGATTGAAGCGAGATATCGAAAAATTGGTCATTGATACCATTGACACGAATACAAATTAGAAAGTTGCTTGAAAAGAAAAAGCTTGAAGCCATGCGCTTGAGGAATATAGTCAAATTAATAAAGGGGACATTCACAGAATATAACGAGGATAAGGTTCCTCTGTTAGCTGCTGCGTTAGCCTATTACACCGTGTTCTCTCTTGCACCCCTACTGCTAATCGTGATTGCGATCGCTGGCAGCGTGTTTGGTGAAGAAGCTGCTAGAGGCGAAATTGTGGGACAAATTCAGGGATTAATTGGCAAAGAAGGTGCGGAAGCTGTTCAAGTAATGTTGCAAAATACGCAACAGCCAAATTCTGGTGGCACGGTTGCAACAATATTTGGGGTTGTCACATTGCTGTTTGGTGCAACAGGAGTTTTTGGTCAACTTCAAGATGCGCTTAATTTAATCTGGGGTGTTCAACCAAAACCAGGCAGAGGCGTTAAGAATTTTGTTCAAACTCGTCTCTTATCTTTTGCAATGGTTATAGTAATTGGATTTCTACTATTGGTTTCCTTGGTCATCTCAGCCGTACTCGCCGGATTAAGCAATTACTTTGGCGATCTGTTTCCTAGCTTTATTCTCGCAGGACGAATTCTTAACTTAGTGATTTCCTTTGGAAGTATTACACTGCTGTTTGCATCAATCTATAAATTTTTACCAGACGTACATGTTCCTTGGAAAAATCTCTGGATTGGAGCCGCAGTTACAGCTTTTCTATTCACAATTGGTAAATCAATGATTGGCTTATACTTGGGCAACAGCAGCGTTAGTTCAACCTATGGGGCAGCCGGATCACTAGTGGTGATTTTAATTTGGGTTTTCTATTCGGCGCAAATTCTGCTGCTAGGAGCTGAGTTCACCCAAGTCTACTCAAAATATCGAGGCACTCCCCTCCAGCCTACGAAACACGCTATCCGAATTTCCAGAAACAATGACAGCCAATGATTTCACCAAACAAACGAAATGTGGGGGCAGCCCCCACAAGAATGGAACCCTTACACTTTGTTTTTAGCGGCAAGTCCGGCGAGATAGCGGCTAGTCAGCTTTCAGAAACAGCCCTCGCTCAGCGACTCGACGCGCAACCAACTTTGAGAAACGGGTTGAGCCAATGTAAACCCAACGATCAAACTGTTTCGCCGCTGCTTTGTAACGTCCAGCATTCAAATACTTCAGCAGAGCGGATTGTTGCAGTGTTGCTTCTCCAACATTAAAGGTGAATGAAACCAAAGCTGAGAACTGGTTTGCAGTCAACGGAACTTTTACCAACCGTCGCACAATTCGTTCTGCTTCTCGGACATCAGGTTCTACATCAGACGGAAAGTGCTCAAATCGTTTGATAATCTCTACGCCACGAAGATTGGTTCGTAAAATTGCTTTGGCTTTTTGAGGTAACGGAGTGGCAATCTTTGTGGAAGCACTACGGTAAGACGGTAGAGAATAGTCAACACTGAACCAGTGAGTCAATCGAGCAACACCTTTGTACAGAATGGCAAATAAGGATGCAGACATGTACTCTAGGTACCCAATCTCATAATTTTGGAGCAACTTTAGAGAACTGGTTTCAATTTGCCAATGCAGTTGATTTCCATTCTGCTTGGTTTCACTCATGTTTCGGTAGTGCATGATCTTCTATTCCTCTATTTCTTCTAACGATGTCTCAATGCGTGCAGTGACGAATTATCGTTGGGAGAGCGCCGATTGACGTTCAGCTTTCAGAAACAGCCGCTTTTCGGCTCTGCGTCGTGCTTTCAGGTTTGGTGAACGCTTGGAGCCAATATAAATCCATCGATCAAACTCATTGGCTGCTTCTTGATAGCAACCGGCATTGAGGTATTGCAGCAGCATCGAGCGCTTGAGGCTAGCTTCGCCTAAATCATAGGTCAATGAAACGAGTGCCGAAAATTGATTTGAAGTGAGCGGTACTCTGACCTGACGCAAAACGGCTCGCTCGATTTCTCTTACCCCTTGTTCGCAGTAGGAGTGCAAGTTTTCAAATTGTCTGAGTAATCCTAATCCTTGTGGGTTGATCCGAGGATTGAGTCGCGCTGCGTCAATTTCTGCTGACCAAGAGAAATCTTTGAAAGATAAATTCTCTTCAATCGCATCATCCTCAACATCCAACCAGCTTCGCATCCAGTGATTTACGTCATCTAATATTGTGATCAATCGCGTTGCATATAGCCACGGTTTGACTGTATTCTGAGTTTCCATTGTTTTTCCTCCTGAAAAAACGGATGGGATAGATGCATCTGTTGGGTTAAATTGAGCTGAGTAAAGTCTTCATAAAGAATCAATTGGCTTAATTAGGGCATTTCTTGAAGCGCGATATAATTCGGGGTGTTTTCCGAGCAGGATGTGCCACTCATTAAAGCATGGCTGCGAACCCAGATTTGTGCATCAATGGCATGGAACTGGTGATGGAAATTAGTAAGCACTGCATCTGCCAATTGACCCTTGCGGGCAGCATGAAGATTCCCTTTGAAACGAGACAAGTTAGAGGACATAGACGATGCAACAAAATTTAGCTTCCATATTGGTGTGTCGTTCACAAAGCACCGTTTGATTGAATTAGATTTGATTCAATCAGATTGGGCTGAATCAGATGGGTTAGACGTGTAAGGAACATTGGGCTGTGAGGAATGTTGGTTAGGTGTAAGAAACTTGCGCGCAAGTGATGTATTCCCTGTTGATATTCAGAATACGTAATTAGACAGCGGTGCAACAGGGGCAAGATAGGGCAGATCAGGGCAGATTAGCTGACTTTAACTAAATTCACCCTGATACGTTTGTTAGACAACGCTTCTGCTCTTGTCTGAAACCCTGCTCCCAAGCTTGATGCTACTGTGTACACACATCTTGCGTAGGAGTCTAAAACCTGGGCTGATCCCCCTAAATCCCCCTTAGAAAGGGGGACTTCAAGCCATTTTGGGTTCGGTTCCCCCCTTTTTGAAGGGGGGTTAGGGGGGATCGCTCGACTTGTGTG
>JAAUQT010000193.1 GCA_012033495.1 Cyanobacteria bacterium RM1_2_2
GCTCTTGCACTTCTTGTAGCGGAAGAACACCTGATCAAAATTCACCTGCCCTCTGAGCGGCGGCAATGTCAGTCCGGTTCCGGGTTCTGCTTCCGGAGCCGTATTCAAAATGTCGCCAATCCGGTCAACTGCCAGCAGCACTTCTTGCAGCGTTTGCCAAAGCTGAATTAGTCGCAGCAAGGGCCCAGTGACGTGTCCCGACAGCATTTGAACGCCACGAGTTGCCCGATTGTCATTTGCTGCTTGATCACCAACTGCGCCCCAAACCACAGGATCAGCAATGCCGAAAAGCTGGTGAGAAAATCGCCCAAGTGATTGCTGATATTTGCCGTCGTCGAGGCTTTGAACCCAGTGCGGACAAAGCGCGCATACAGCCCTTCCCAACGATCGCGGGAGGCTTTTTCGGCGGCGTGGGCTTTCACCGAATGGATGCCTGTCACGGTTTCCACTAAGAAAGATTGGCTGTCGGCACTGCGGTTGAAGGTTTCGTTCAGCCAATGGCGCAAAACCGGCGTGGCCAGCAGCGTCAGGATGGCAAACAGCGGAATCACGCCCAGCGCTACGCCCGTTAGTTTCGGGCTGTAGTAGAACATCATGGCCAGGTAAACTACCGAGAAGACGCTATCCAACACCACCGTCAGCGCCGTACTGGTGAGAAACTGACGAATCTCTTCCAATTCCTGCACCCGTGCCACCGTGTCGCCGACCCGTCGCGCCTCAAAGTAGGACAGCGGCAAGCGCAGCAAATGGCGGAACAACTGCGCCGACAAAGACATATCTAAGCGATTAGTGGTGTGGGTGAAAATGAACATCCGCAAGATGCCCAACGCCGCCTCAAACACCGCCGCACTCAGCAGTGCAATCGCCATCACATCCAAAGTCGGAATGCTGCCCTGCACCATCACTTTGTCAATGATCACCTGCGTGATGATCGGGCTAGTGAGTCCCAGAATCTGCAAGCTCAGAGAAGCCAGCAGCACTTCCCCTAGCAGGTTGCGGAACCTCCAAACCGCAGGCAAAAACCAGCTTAAGTTAAACTGCTCTTGCTTATGAACCAGATCAACCTGCCAAAGCTGTCCGTCCCAGGATTCCTGCACCAGTGGGCGCGGCATACTTTCGCAGGTTTGGGCCGGATTCATCGGGTCGCCAATAATCAGCCGATCGCCTCGCACCCCGTAAGCCACGACCCAATGATCGGACTGTTGCCATTGCAGCAGAGCCGGGAAAGTAATTTGACGCAAATCTGCCCAGTTGCCAATCAGCAAACGCCGCATCTGCAAGCCGATTTTTTCGCCCGCATCGATCACGTTTTTGGGACGCTGACCCCGGAGTTGACGCTTCATCCACTCTTGCTGAACGGGTGTTTCGAGGCGCTGAGCCACCATCGTCAGGCAGGCAGCGGCCGTATTCAATCCCGACACAAACGGGTAGCCGGTTACAGGCTGCGGTGCATCCGAAAAATCAGGCTGGTAGCGTAACCGCATTGAAGCCCAAAACTGGTTAATTTCGGGCGTTGCCAACTCTTCCCACATGACCGCCGACCATTGCAGCACCACCACTTCTTTACTAGAGGCTCTGGCTTTCCATTGATCCGACAAATTCAGCAAATCGCCAAACCAATCGCCTGCCTTCAGCAAGAGCGGTTTGCCTTCGCTGGGCACGAGTCGCACATTGCCCGAAATAACCAAAAACTGGCTGCCGGGGGTTTCCGTAGACCAGATCACCTCACCCAAGCTGTGCGTTCGGGGCTTTGCCTGATCCTTCAGCCGAATTTGTTGTGCTGCACTCAGCCAGCTTAGCGGTGGTTTATCCCATGTGACGCTGGACAAAAAATCGTTCGTAATCATCCACTCACCTGAAGTCGGATTGGTAGGGTTTGCATTTTTTCTGCCAACCATTGCTCAAAGATTTCATCTTCCAGGCTTTGTTTGACCTGTGGATCTTCCAAAGAGGCAGGCAGCAGCGATTCGACCCGGAACAGCCCCCAGCGTTCTTCCATGCCAATGGGCCCAACAATATTACCGGGTTTTGCTAGATCAATATCGGCTCGCAGCAAGTCGGGCATCGAGCCGCGGCTGACCGGCCCCACCATGCCATTCATCACCCGATCATCAGTCAGAGAATACTCTCTGGCGAGTTGTTCAAACGATGCGCCTTCCTGAAGCTGAGTTTTTAACTCCTCCGCCACTTCCTTGTCTGCCACGATAATGCGAGACAGGATAACGCGATCGAGAAACATTTTGCGTTCTATGAAATATTCGGGCAATTTGCTTGCGGTCACATTTTCCTTCAGCTTGCGCATTTTGAAGCTGCCCGCCACTTGGTTGTGAAACGCTTCATAGGTTAGCCCATTGTTGGTCAGCCATTCTTGAAATTGGGTTGAATCAGTCAGTTGATTATTGAGACGAAAATCAATCACCGCTTGTTCAATCACTGCTGAACTCACACTCATCTCCTGGGATTGCAGCTCTCGTTCAATCACAAACTGGCGCACAATGTCCCCGATGAAGGCATCGAGCTTACGGGTTACTTGCAAATAGTTAATGATCTGTGTGGCCGAAATCGGCTGGTCATCAATAATCAAAAAAGGTTCGGCAGCCATGAGTCATTCTTCATCGACTTCAGCAACCTCATTATGCCCACACTCGCCCTAGCTTCGCTCAAACTTCATCAAGAGGTTAAGTAAGATTACGGGATTCTTTGAAAATTGACTACGCATCATAGTTTTGCCGCCTGAGATCAACTTAAAACAACGCTTTTGCGCCTCTTCAGCACCACAGAACCGAATCCACAAAAAACTTGACCATTGCCTGATCCCAATTGACCTTAAAATAATGAAACCGAATTCTCATTTATCATCCAGCCCTACTTCTGCCTAGGAGGAACTATGACTCATCGCCCAATTGTCCTTGGCATCGTTGGTGACAGCGCTGCGGGTAAGACGACGCTCACGAAAGGGATTGCTCAGGTGTTGGGCGAAGAGCATGTGACAATTATTTGCACCGATGACTACCACCGCTACGACCGCAAACAGCGGGCAGAGATGGGAATTTCGGCACTGCACCCCGACTGCAACTACCTTGACATCATCCAGCAGCACCTTAGCCTGCTCCGCACTGGGCAGCCTATCTTGAAGCCGATCTATAACCACACCTCTGGAATGTTTGATCCGCCAGAATATATCAAACCGAGCCGATTTGTGATCGTAGAAGGGCTGCTAGGCTACTCCACGCGAGGAATGCGCGACAGCTATGACGTAAAAGTGTACCTCGCACCGCCTGAAGAACTGCGCACCACCTGGAAAATTAAGCGCGACACCCGCAAGCGGGGCTACAGCGAAGCAGAAGTAATCGAGCAAATGCGCAAGCGCGAATCAGACTCAGAGCACTTTATTCGCCCGCAGCGACAGTGGGCAGATGTCGTGGTCACGTTCTACCCAAACAATGGCGGCTCCACCGAAAAAGATGATTTGCTGCTGAATGCACGGCTAGTTCTGCGTCCTACAATTCCTCACCCTGACTTAACCCACATTCTCGGCTCCAATGGCAATCATCTTGGCTCGGCGATTCGGCTGGAGCTAGGCCGAGACATGGGCAAACCTGTTGACGTTCTGGAAATTGACGGTCATGCCACCAGTGAACAGGTGAAAGAGCTAGAACGAGTGCTGTGTAATGAAGTGCCCTATCTCGGCAAGTTTTGCAGCTTGGGAGGTAACGAAGACCTGGGTAAGCTGATCGGCACAACTGGCGAAACGCTGCAAAGCTATCCGCTGGCTTTAACTCAACTTTTGATTACCTATCACATTTTGAAAGCGACCAATGTAGAGTCTGCGATCTCGCTTTGATGACCTTGTTCATTGAACTAGGGCACGCCATCCATAGATAGTCAAACCGCTAGCAGCATCCGCCGAATCGCGCCCGTTCCCCAAAACAGGCGAAGGGCTGTTGCCTTGCCAGGGTCAGAGTTTTAACTGGAATCGTTTGCACCATTGCTTGTATTTTCCTGAGCAAGGGCAACTACCGATTTAGCACTCAGCTTTGCGGTTTGGGGTATTCCTGCATCAAAGCTCTCACCTGTTCGGCGTGGTAAGAACTGCGCGTCAGCGGACTAGAAACTACCTGCAAAAAGCCAAGGGCTTCGCCAAACTGCCGCCAAGCATCAAACTGTTCAGGGGTAATAAATTCCTGGATGCCTAAATGTTTGGCGCTCGGCTGAAGATATTGCCCGATTGTTAAAATGTCGCAGTCAGCGGCTCGCAGATCCTGCATCACCTCCCGCACTTCGGCATCTGTTTCACCCAAGCCCACCATAATGCCAGATTTGGTGTAAACTGCCGGAGCCAACTCACGGGCGCGGCGCAAGAGGTCAAGGGAACGCTGATAGTCTCCTTGGGGGCGAGTCCGACGGTAGAGACGGGGCACAGTTTCGGTGTTGTGGTTCAGCACTTCGGGTTTAGCTTGCAGGATCGTTGCTAGTGCCTCCCAGTTGCCGCAGAGGTCGGGAATCAGCACTTCAATGGTGGTATGGGGCGACACAGCCCGCACCGACTCGATGCACCGCACAAACTGAAATGCGCCGCCATCCGATAAATCATCTCGGTTGACGGAAGTAATCACGACATGGTTTAAATTCATGCGGCAAACCGCTTCTGCTAGTCGGGTTGGCTCGGTAGGGTCGAGGGCTTTTGGCTTCTTCTCGAAATCAATATCGCAGTAGGGGCAAGCGCGCGTGCAGGCTGGCCCCATGATCAGAAAGGTGGCTGTTCCCGCGTTGAAGCATTCACCGATGTTGGGGCAAGAGGCTTCTTCGCAGACCGTGTTGAGTCCCAAATCTCGAAGAATGCCTTTGACATTGCCGACTCGCTCCCATTGCGGAGCCTTAACCCGTAACCACTCTGGCTTAACAACCACGTTGACTTATCCGCTAACGTTACTAAAGTTTATCTTATCAAGAACCGCTACCATCGGGCATTGCAGCGCTCTAAACGGCGTAGCTTGGAGAGGCATTATCGATAGTTTGATCGAAATTAATCCATCAACACCCCCATCAAAAACGACCGACTTGATTCTGCTGATTTTCCCTGAGGTGGTTTTATTCCCATCAGCCTACCTGCTAGCCTATTAGATAGATCAAGTAACCCAATTGCTGCTTTTAGAACGTTCCTAAAAATCATGGAAGAATTTTTTAATAACGTCTCTCGCTATCCGCGCTATTTGATTACGTTTACGCTAGGAATTTTTCTCACAGCGCTTAGCCCATTGCTGCCGCTGTTTCGGCGTCCCTCGACTGCCATTGCCACGGTTGCGATGCTGATTGCGTTCTTTGTCTTCATTAGTTTTACCCTACGCGCTATGCTGGGGCTGAATGGAGTGTAGAGTCAGCTTTAGCCTTCTTCCTGTTTTCTATCGTTAAACTAGATAAGGCTATAAAAGATAACCATTGCAGAATTCTGCCTGGCTCAAGCGTTTGTTGAAAGGAGGAGATTATGGCTACAGACCGTCGAGTTGCCCGCGTCGCTGAGCTAATTAAGCGGGAAGTGAGCCAACTCTTGTTTTCTGGCATTAAAGACGATCGAGTCGGCGCAGGCATGGTCAGCATTACCGATGTCGATGTGGCTGGCGACTTGCAGCACGCTAAGATTTTCGTCAGCATTTACGGCAGCGATGAAGCCAGAGCCGAAACGATGGCGGGGCTAAAATCGGCAACTAACTATGTGCGCGGCGAGCTAGGACGGCGGATTCGATTACGCCGCACGCCCGAAATTATTTTTCTAGAAGACCGCTCGATTGAACGCGGCACACAGGTGCTATCGCTGATTAATCGCCTCAGCGAAGAGCGTAAGCCTGAAGAACTCAGCGAATCCAGCGAACTTGATTCCTAACCTCATGACGCTGTTGTTACCAGACTGGGAAGCGCTGACGCTGGCCGAACAGGTTGCCCAAATGGTGATGGTGCGGGCTTCAGGGCATTTGTTTGATCACCAGATCGAATATCCAGACTGGGAGCCTCCTGCCTCAGTATTGCAACACTGGCTGCATGACTTGGGCGTGGGCGGCGTGATTTTGCTTGGCGGTGCGGCCGCAGAAGTGGCGTTGCGAACCCAACAGTTGCAGGAATGGGCAAAAGTACCGCTCCTGATTGCTGCTGATGTCGAAGAAGGGGTTGGGCAACGATTCGCTGGAGCCACTTGGTTGCCGCCGCCGATGGCAGTGGGCGCAATTGCCTCCAGCAATCTAGAGCAGGCAATCTACTACGCTGAACAAATGGGCGCAGCCACAGCCGCAGAAGCGATCGCAATTGGGATTAACTGGGTGCTGGCTCCGGTGGTGGATGTCAACAATAATCCTGAAAATCCAGTCATCAACATTCGGGCGTGGGGCGAAACGGCCGCAACCGTCAGCCAACTCACTACTGCTTTTATTCGCGGCGTACAGCGCTATTCGGTACTCACGACCGCCAAGCACTTTCCCGGACACGGCGACACGGACATCGATTCTCACCTCGACCTACCCGTGATTTCCCATGACCAGACACGGCTAGAAGCGATCGAGCTTGTTCCATTTCGAGCCGCCCTCAAAGCAGGTGTCGATGCAGTGATGACGGCACACCTCCAGATTCCTGCTCTAGACCTAAACCTGCCCGCAACGCTGTCTGCCAGCATTTTGACCCAGTTATTGCGGCGCGAGTTGGGCTTCACGGGGCTAACGGTGACAGATGCGCTGGTGATGGGCGCGATCACCCAACGTTATGGAGCTAACGAAGCCGCTGTTTTGGCAGTCGAAGCAGGGGTAGACATTTTGCTGATGCCCGCTGACCCAGAAGGTGCAATTCAAGCAGTCTGTGGGGCAGTCGAAACAGGACGAATTACGGCGGCTCAAATTCATGCTTCGCTGGAACGGATTTGGCAAGCCAAGCAGAAAGTTTGTCCTGCTCCGGTTGGTGACACGACTCACGCTTGGGAGCAACCGTTGCCACCCCTGCCCCAGATCAATCAACTCGCCCAACCTGCAACGATTGCCCTGAGCCACGCCATTTTGAAAGCCTCGCTGCAATGCCATCAGCCAGGGAGCCGCCTTCCAGAAACGCAATCTGAAACCGCCAGAAACCTGATTTTGGTAGACGATGCACTGAACTGTACCTTTCTGAATCGGCAAGCTCCAGCAGTGACGTTTCCTTCAGCCTTAGGCTACCAGCTACAGGTGATCGACCGCTACACGCCGCGAGTAAACTGGGAGGCAATGAAACACCTGCCCACTTTGCTGCAAGTTTTCGTGCGGGGCAACCCGTTTCGCAGCAGTACGAGCTTGATGCAACATGCCCAGCAAATTCTAGAATTCCTGCGGTCAACCCAACAACTGCAAGCGCTGATGGTCTATGGCAGTCCCTATGCCATGACCGAGTTGCGAACCTGCTTGCCGCTGGATTTGCCCTGCATCTTCACCTACGGACAACTTCCTGCTGCCCAAACAGTGGCGCTAGAAGCCTGGCTGATGGGAACGCAAGCGGGAAGCAGAGAAACCTCCTCACCAGTCGCTTTGCAAGAATTTACTGACTGAATCTACTGAATCTACTGAATCTATCGACACCTATCGACATCTATCGACATCTATCGACATCAATGCCCGAAAATCCGAACTGACTCTGGGAGTGAAGCAACTCCATCATTGATCGCACTCCGCGATCGCACTCCGCAAAAAGTTGAAGACAAGGAGGTGTAGGGGCTGCGCCCTTAGAATCGTGGATTGAATCAATCCGTAAACTGTAGGGGCAGGCTTCGCAGATCAAAGGGCATCCGGCAATCGATTTAACCGCAAAACCCGCCCCGACCCACAATCGAACTTATTTTAATTCCCATTCCTTAGCCAGGCGTGGAACCCCTGCACCCCGTCGTAACACCTATAAACTTGCAACTGTCATTTTGGCTCTGAAGCAGAGTTCGGTATTATGTTCAGGATAAGTAACCGTGTACTCATCCTCCATCGCCTCTCAGTCAGGCTTATCACTATGAAACGAGTTCGTCATCTGATCATTCTGCCGTTACTTGCCCTGCTGACCGCTACAATTTTGATTGCCTGTGCAGGCGGCGGTAACACCACAAGCGGCAGTTCGCCGATCAAAGTCGGTTCTAAGGATTTCACAGAAGCCTTCATCATTGGTGAGATGTATGCCCTAGCCTTAGAAAAAGCTGGATTTCAGGTAGAAAGGAAGCTGAACTTGGGCGGTACACCTGTTGCCCATGCTGCCCTACAAAGCGGCGAAATTGACCTCTATCCAGAATATACAGGCACAGGGCTGTTAACCATTTTGAAAGAGCCTGCCATCAGCGATCAGCAGCAAGTCTACAACAAAGTGGCGGCAGAATATCAGGAGCGATACAACCTCGTCTGGCTGGAACCTGCTCCCATGAACAACACCCAAGCGCTAGCCATGACAAGAGCCGCCTCAGAAAAATTTGGGATCAGAACCTTCTCGGATTTGGCCGCCAAAGCCAATCAATTGGTGATGGTGGGACCGCCAGAATTTGAAGTGCGCGAAGATGGGCTACCGGGGATCAAAGCAAAATATGGTGGGTTTGAACTCAAAGAATATAAGGCAGTCGATCCAGGTTTGCGCTATAAAGCTCTCAATGACGAAGAAGCAGATGTTTCGGTGGCGTTTGGAACCGATGGTGAAATTGCGGCATTTGATTTAGTGGTGCTAGAAGACGACCAGCAGCTTTTTCCACCCTACCAAGTGGCTCCGGTAGTGCGCCAGCAAACGATAGATGCGAATCCAGCCATTGTGGAGGCGCTGAATACCGTCGCTCCCAAACTCGACAACGCGACCATGCAAAAACTGAACTACGAAGTGAGTGGAAAGCAGCGGGAGCCTGCCGAAGTTGCGAAAGAATTCCTGACTGAAGCAGGATTGCTTTAGAAAATAGCGTTTGGCACGATGGAGGAATATCTTTTGAATGTCCGTGAGGAGATTTCGAGAACACAAAATCCCTGTGCGGACAGGTTTGGGGATGAATGAATTGCGTTGCCATCCTTTAGCCAAACCTGCTCCCACGGCAGGATAGGGTACGGGCAGGTTTAGCGATGAATCCATTACCTTGCAAGCGATCTTTTAGCCAAACCTGCTCCAACCCAGCGAGATAGCTTTGCTCAGAAATCTCAGCACTTGACTCAAACCACCGTATGACCACTGATCCTAGAGGGGGGCGCTGTGAGCGCAATTCGTTTTAATCAGGTTTCGCTGCAATTCCCCGGTGCATCTCGCCCTGCGGTTGATCGCTGTAGTTGCGATATTGAATCCGGCAAACTGGTGGTCATTCTCGGCCCCTCTGGCTGCGGTAAAACAACGCTGCTGAAGATGGTGAACCGCCTCTATGAACCCACGGATGGAAAGATTTACATCGACGGCACCGAAATTCGCCAATTTAAAGCAACTGCCCTACGGCAGCGAATTGGCTATGTGATTCAACAATCTGGGCTGTTTCCCCACATGACGGTGGCGCAAAATATTGCGGTCGTGCCGAAGCTGTTGGGCTGGTCGCGTCCTACAATTCAAGCTCGAATCGATGAACTGCTAACGCTGGTCGAGTTGCCACCGCAGGAATACCGCAATCGTTATCCAGCGCAACTATCTGGCGGTCAGCAGCAGCGGATTGGGCTATCTAGGGCTTTGGCGGGCGACCCGCAGGTGATGTTAATGGACGAACCGTTCGGCGCGATTGATGCCATTACCCGCACCAGCCTACAAGACGAAATTCTGCGGCTCCAGCGTCAGCTTAAAAAAACGATTCTGTTTGTCTCCCACGATGTTGAGGAGGCGTTGCGACTGGCAGACTATTTGCTGATTATGCAAAAAGGGCGAATTGTCCAGTACGACACGCCTTTTAATGTGCTAACTAAACCCGCCAATGCCTTTGTCCATAGTTTGATGGGCGCAGACGACATGGTGAGGCAACTCAGCCTGCTGCGAGTCGAAACGGCAATGATGCATTTACCCACTGACTACACCCAAAACGGTACGCCTACGGTTGACCGCAGCGATAGTCTCCGTCATGCCCTCTCCCTCATTCTTAAAACAGGCGCGCCAAAGCTCACCGTCCTCGATCAGGGTCGCCGATCGGCATTCTGACCTTAGAGCACATCCGAGACTCCGCTAGTTTGGGTATCAGTGCTTAGGATTCGTGGATTGAATGAATTACCCAACCGCAGCAAGCTGCGGGGTATCTAGGTGAGAGAAAACAGCTTTAACTGCTTAGCTCTAGCCTTCTCTTGTTCACTCCCCTGCTCTTGGATATATCGCTTGACAATCTCACT
>JAAUQT010000194.1 GCA_012033495.1 Cyanobacteria bacterium RM1_2_2
GGGTGGAGCGCACAGTGGAGATGGCTCAAGTTCGCAGTGGGATGAGTCTGCGCACTTTAAGAGCAGCGCTGGATTCAAGTCCGTTGTGGGGTGCGGGTCGGGTAGAAGACACCTACAACCTGCTGGGCACGCTCTGAAGAAGGCATTGAGCGTGATAGCGCGTCAACAGGGGCGGGATGGTATCAGGTTATTTTTTCCTAGCCGTGAGTGCAAGCTTTTCGGTATTTTCCGGCTAAAAGTCGAGCAAACAGCAGCTTATAGGAGTACAACAGAGCTTTTTATCAACTTTTCCTCAATAAACCTGGAAATCGCATCGCTAGATACATTTCCCTTCTATGTGGACGGTTAGGTTGAGTCAATGGTTAGGTGGAGTAAATATGTACGGTTTGTCGGTTGACTTAGCCCCGGCTTACCCGCTCGCCTAACCATGGAAGTGGCAGCATTAGTGAATCCGGGCTGGCTGGTCGAAATTGAGGTGGTGGCGCTGCGGATGCCGTAAAAAACATATCGGGTGACACCCTTGCAGCGAGGCTCATAGTCCATTTCAGGGCATGAGCACTTTAAGCCACGGGCAAGTTACGAGCATTTGATGAGCCGAGCCACCCAATAGTCGGGTGTGCCGCAATAATAGTCAATTTGTTCAACTCGATATTTGGCTGCACCTGTGGACTCTTGCAGCAAAATGTAGTCTTCAGCTTTAACTCCGGCTCCGTTGGCAGTCATATAGAATTGCCCCCTGTTAGCGTCGTCTTGAATGGCTTCAATGACATAATGAAGCGCCGGAATGTGTCGGGTATAGTTGTGCGTCTTACCCGCCATGACAATTTTCCCCTCGGTAGATTAACCCAATTTTTCTCTTCATTCCTTTTTATGCGCTTAACTGTAGAAAAGGCAAGGATTTGAGGTCAGAACTTACGGCTGCAACTACCGATGTGAAGCTAATTCAAGCGCTGACTCACAATGCCCGACCATTGCACTTTTTTCTGGCGTTCACGACGGTAGGAAAAAAATAGGTCAGGGTGCTGATAGGTGCAGTAGGGCGCGATGGAGATTTGATCTGATTCAATACCGAGGCGACTCAACTGAAGTTGATTGACACGTCGCACATCTAACCTGGCTCGTCCGGGCTGGGGGTCTTCCATCACAGGCGCGTCGGGCAGTTGGCGCAATTGCTTGAGGGTGTCTTCTATGTCGTCTTCACCTTCAAGAGCAGCAGGCGTAGCTTCTAGAACGGTTGCGCCAACTTGCGCTGCCACGGTTGTCGAGACTTGATACACCGCTCCCGCAATCGCCGGGCCCATGGCAATGCGGAGATCAGCAATTTGGCTGCCGTGCCGTTGCAGATGAGCGATGGTTTTTGGCACAATTTCGGCGGCTGTGCCGCGCCAACCTGCGTGGATTGCTGCAACTTGTCCGGTAGCGATGTCTCCGATCAGTACCGGCGTACAGTCGGCGGTGCAAACCCAAACGGCTTGACTCGCTGTAGTGGTATGTAAGCCGTCTGCTTCTACTAGAGTGATCTCGTCTGCATCAGATTCAGGTTGCGGCTTAACAGGTTCCACTTCAGACGCATTGAGCACCCTATCGCCATGCACCTGCTTGACGCGGTAAGCTGACGCCGTTGGATCGAGAATCATCACCAGCGCTTCTGGAGAATGTAACCAAAATTGCTGTGTGAAAAAGCCGTGTGCCCAATCTTTTAGCAAGCTACAAGTGAGATATGAACATCCTTGCCAGGTTTGCCAATGCCAGGTGTGCATGAGTCAAGTGCAAAATCAATTTCGCCTTTAACCCTAACATTCACCGAATCAAGTTTGAGCTATTTCAGAGCCGCTTCAGCCTGCCGAAGTAAATTAACCATTGCTGAATTTCCTTCCGCTTCAGCAATTTGCAACACACTTTGCCCTTGCGAAGGGAGGCTTATATCTGCCCCGCCTGCTAGCAGCAATTGAGCGAGTTCTATGTTGTTGAGGGTGACTGCAACGGCTAGCGGCGTTTGTCCAGCAGACACAATGTTAGGGTCAGCATTTGCTTCCAGCAACAGTTGAACGGCTGCCATGTGTTGATTGACTGTCGCTTCCATTAGCGGCGTGTAACCTTCGTCAGCAGTGATATCAACAGTCGCTCCATGCTCGAGCAAGAGCCGCATAATTTCAAGATTGCCGGTCCCAGCCGCATAAGATAGGGCAAAACCGCTGTAGATATCACCTGCATCGGGACTGATGCCTTGAGTGAGTGCCGCCTGCACTGCTGTCACATTGTTTGCCTTCACAGCTTCTAACAGTTGCTCAGCTTCAAAGCCCGCTTCTGACAAGGTTTGGGCAACCGAAAAGAACAGCGGCTGATGCGAGGACGACTGCGAAAAAGAATGGGTCTGCTGCTGGTTCCAAACAACCACGCCAAAAGTTAGCAGGAGAGAAAGTCCGAGACGGTTCAAATGGCGATGCATAGGAGAGAAGGCAAGCAAAAGACAAAGTTTACTTCCTTCGGACAGTGCCAAATTCCTGATTTTTAGTCTGACTTTTTTTTATAAAAGACAGAAAGTTCATGAAAGGTTAGGACTGGAATAGGATGGTCAACCGTTGACGACATCTGCCGGATCGCGCCCGTTCCCCAAAACAAGCTAAGGGCTGTCGCGCTGCCATCATCAGGATTCTGGATCAGGATTCTGGCTGAAATGGATGACAGCCCCTGGCTTCGAGTTAATAAATTAGTCATGCGACCCCAACAAAATCGACAGGCTCTACCTTCTGCCTTTTCTCACAAATCTGGAACTCCGTTGAAATCCTATCCGTCTGGATTGTGGTATTTTTGTTTGCGACGTGCTTTTTCTAGGGCCGCTCGTAGCATGTCAGGATGTAGCAATGATTCAAATGTGTAAGCAAATTAAAGGCAAGCGCTTTCTTCAACTGCAAATCCTTTGCTTGGGGGGATTGATCTATGCAGGACTGGCGATGCCTTCAGCCTTGGCCCAAACCGCAGCCCCAGATAGCTCAGCAGACAGCACAGCCGTTCCGAGTGCTCAAGATCTGTTGCTGCCTTCAGAGTCAGAGGTGTTTGAATCCGCTCCTTCCGAATCCGCTGCACCTGAACCGTTTGAAGCTAAGCCCTCTACACCTGAACCAATTTCACCCGAATCTGCGCCATCTGGCTTTGCTGAATCAGAACCGTCTCGCTCGGTTGATTTGGAATTATCAACGCCTGGGGCAGAGTCCCAGCCTGGCTTAAATGGTTCTGCTCCACTCGTGACACCGAACCTAGTCGATCAGGCAGAGGCAGCGTTCGGACAGGGTGCGTTCGGAAATGTGATCGACTCTACTTCCTACTCAGTAGGCGCAACGGATAACCCTAGCGTAATTTTGTCGGAGCGCTCGACGGGCTGTGAAGCCGTGATGCAGCTTGGGGAGAGTGCGCCTAGCAGCCTGTGTTCTTTTGTCGGAGTGGGCGAAGCAGGTTATTTCGATGGAGTGAATGGCTTCACTGCTGGCGGCGGCGAGATGGGTTTAAGCGTCGTTTATGGTGGACGCACCACCCCTTCTGCGAGTGATTATTACAATCTGTCGATTCGTCCTCCGGCTCGCCTCAGCCTGGGCAATGTCAATCTGCTGTTCCCGCTGTCGATTCCTGCTGCCATTACGTCTGCCTTTGGTTGGCGGATTCATCCAGTGATGGGAACTAGCCGCTTCCATGCCGGGACAGACTTAGGCGCGCCGCAAGGAACCCCAGTGCTAGCTGCCTTTTCGGGTAAAGTTGCCATTGCTGACTTTATGGGCGGATATGGGCTGGCGGTGGTAGTGCGGCATTCAAAAGATACCGAAGAAACACTCTACGGTCACTTATCCGAGATTTTTGTGAAGCCAGGTGAAACGGTGAAGCAAGGCGAAGTGATCGGGCGGGTGGGCAGCACAGGGTTATCTACTGGGCCGCACCTCCACTTTGAATTCCGCAAGCAGACCCCGAACGGCTGGGTAGTGATGGATGCGGGCGGTGCATTGGATTTTGCCCTGTCGCAGTTTGTGACGGCGCTGCGGTTAGGGCAGCCTTATCCGCCGCAGTTGGCAGCCATTCGCTCAACCAGCTTCACGAAAGCCCTGGAAATGGCGCAGGCAGACCCGCAGGAGCAAACTCAACAAAAGCAGGCTCAACGAGGGCAGGCTCAACGAGAACAGTCTGAAAGCGCGGTCAATTCAGCCGAGTCTCAAGATGCGATAAATTAAAAAAGCGCTCTGCTAGACGCTGTTTGTACGTATCGCTGACTCGAAAACCCTATGACTGAAACCGCAATTACTGCCTGGATCTTGGGCCCACTGTTGGGAGTCATGATCTTTCTGTTCATTTTCCGCATCGTTTTGACCTGGTATCCGCAGGTTGACTCGACTCGGCTGCCGTTTAACCTGATCGTGCTGCCAACCGAACCTTTCCTGATTCCGCTCAGAAAAATTGTGCCGCCCTTCGGTGGAGTAGATATCACACCGATTATTTGGGTCGGTATTTTTAGTTTCCTACGGGAAATCTTGCTGGGGCAGCAAGGCTTACTGACAATGATGAATCGCGTCTAGCAGCTAGCAATTCCTGCAATTCCTGCAACCCTATCGGGCGATCAGTTTACCGATTGCGCGTTTCCAAATCGACTTTTGCAGCGCGGGTTGAGGCATCACGGGTTCGGGTTTGGCTTCGTTGAGGTAGCGATAGTGCTCCCAAATGTCCCAGTAGGGGCAGCCTGGCTGAATCCGGAAGCCTGCCCAGTGCAGATATTGCAGCGGCTGATTCACTTTAGGATCAACTAGCTGAGAGCCTTGGCGAATAAAATGTGGGCTGCCTGCCCAGTTGCCGGGGGCTTTTTCCGGTCGGCGGACGAGATTGATTCGCTTCGGAATTCGCTTCAGGATCATGTAATTGATGATGGGCTGATCGGAAGTTTTTTGCGAAAAGTCGAAGTATTCAGGATGGGCAGCGCATTCAGCAAATACGTCGTAGAGGTCAGCTTCAGCAATTAAGCCTTTGTTGGCGCCCCAAAAGCCACAGTTGAAGATCTCCAAACATTCGGCGGCGCTAAATACACCTGATTCCAAAACTTGGGGGCTGAAGACGTTGGTGATGCCGCCTGCGTGCTGATAGTCAGCACAAATAAAGTCGTACTCTTTCAAAGAGTCGAGCGTTTGGATAATCGGCTCAAACACCACAATGTCGGTGTCAATGTAGAGAAACTGATCGAATGGGCCAAACCAGCAGGCTTGTTTACGAAACTGATTCGGGCGGGCAAAAAACGCTTCGCCAAAGGTTTGCTGGAGTCGCCGCGACAGCCGATCGATAAATTCCAGATCCTCGTAAACCGTGACTCCAAGCGGCGCTAAGGTTTCCGCCACAAGCTGATAGTGGTCATCATAGGGAATGAGAATCACAGGCGTGTCGGCATCGTAAGCCCGAATGCTTTTCAATAACGCAATCGACTGATCTACGACTCGATCGTTGGCAATGATGTAAATACCACGCATAAGTGCTTATCTCCTTGATTGTTTGCTGAAGCGCTATTGACGAGTCAGACTAGCTAACTTTTTGAAAACCCGTTGGTGCAGACTGGACGGTGCATTGTAAGGCTTCGGCTTGGTCACAAAAACGGGGGCTTGCTGCGGTTCGTGCAGATAGCGATAGTGGAGAAACAAATCGCGGTAGGGAAAGTCAAGATTTTCACCCTGACACAGCCGCTCGAAGATTTTGGAAGACAAACCAATGTAGTGAATGTAGGTGAGCCGCTTGCCTTGGTCGTAGAGGATCTGATCTCGTGAGGCAAAGTGATCTGAGGTAACGCAGCAGCCCGTGCGCTGTTGAGCAGGCAAGGTAAGCGCTAAGTTACAGGCAGGCAGCCCCGACTTCATCACCATGTAGTTGAGGATCGTTTGATCGGGAGCCATCGGGTAAAGCACCTCCGCATCGCCTTGCCGCAATTCTGTCAGCAGCCCATCGCGTTGGGCGGCATCGAACAAGCCTTTTTTAGAGGCGTAAAATCCAGAGCAAAAAATTTCGGTTTGCAGGCGCTCAGCAGAGAACACTTGCGCTAATCGTGGTGAAGCCTCATCGTACACATGGCTGAGGTCGGTAAACTGAAAGTCGTACACCACCCAGTCTTGCTGATCCAAGGCATCAAAAATGTGATCCACCGAATCCATCAGCAGCGTATCGGCGTCCATATACAGAAAGCGATCGAACGGGCCGTCAAAGGCACAGAAGCGGCGATGCGTCCCGACTCGATGGTAGTAGCCTGGATCGCTGTTGCCCCACCGTTGGCGAGCGGTTGGGTGAGCGTCCCAAATTTGGCGTACAAACTGATCCCATCGCTGCATAGAGGCTTGATCGCTGTAAAGCTGCACATTCGGGCGATCGGCAATCGCTTGGGCAATGCGCTCGGTATGGTGATCGTAAGGATAAATGCACACCGGCATCTCTGAGCCGGCGATGGCTTCAATGCTGTTGAGTAAAGCGATCAACTGGTCATAAACGCGATCATTTGCCAGCGTACAAATACCGTCAGTCACAAAAATCTCCTGGGTCAGTGAGGGAACGGGGCGCAAAAAGAAAAGCCTTAGCCTTCAGCTTTTTCAGCAAATTCAGACAGCCAGTTCAGCAGATTGAGCTTGTGGAGGATGATTTGCCGCGCTTCTGCAATCGCTTCTTTGGCGGCGTACCAAGCATCTGGCGTAGCAGTGACTTCGCGGATATAAGCGACGCCTTTTTCGTCCAGGCTTGGCAACCGCAAAAAGCTACCGGGTGGCAGCAGGCGATCAGCCGCAGGGCCACCGTAATAGATCGGCAAACACCAGGACAGCAGAGAATCCCAGAGTTTTTCGCTCACATACCAATCATTGTCGGCGTAGTTTTCAATCGATAAGTTGTAGTAATAGGGAGCCATGCCAAACCACTTGTTGTCGAGTTCGCCCATCGTTTGAGCCGTTTGGGGCAAATTGCGACCATAGAGATCTACCTCTAAGCCCACTTGTTGAATTTGCTCTAGAAAGGCAAGCCGTTTGCGGTGGTTGGCGGTACGGTTGATGCCAGAAGTAATCCAGCTACAGCGATTAATTTTTTCGGGTACGCTCATTTCGGTTAATTCCCGAAACGAGTTGTTGAGATACCAGATTGCAGGCATGTAATCAGGAGTTGGCGCAAAGTCATCCGGGCCAGAAATGTAGCCACAATAAGCTTTTGCCGCTTCGTAGTTGGCAGTGTTTTTGTGAACAATTTCCTCTAGAGGCGGTTCACGCTGCAAGTAAATCGCGCGATCTTTGGGAACGCCTTTGAGATCGGCTGTAGTTAACTGTTTGCAGGAGGCTTCCTGAGAGCGGCTCTGCCCTAAAATCTTTTGCCAAGAACGCTTTGGCGGTGCTACCCAAAAGTCATACTGATACATCACCAAAAAATCAGGGTTGGGCGCATTTTTCAGCAGTTGGATATTTTTCCATACGCCAAAGGGCTGCGGCGTTTGCTTCCACAGCCAATCTCCCTGCGTCAACCCCTGATAGGAGGTGATCATGCCGATTGTTTTTTGCCCATGAAATATCCTGGAACTCTGCTAGATGGCGATTCGCTCAACCACCTGTAGAGTGCCCCGGAATAGACAGGGTGCAACAAGGGCCAAAGATGGGAACAGGTGCAAGTTAAGCTTGCGACTCCAATGCCCGGACTGAATCAATCAACACTCGCACGGCTGCCGTTCCTTCTGATGGCTCAAAGGTACGTGGAAATTTGCCCGATGCCATCATCCGCAGACCTAAAGGAGCCAAACTTGCCAAGCCTCGCCAGTCGCGGAAAGAATTGCCAACCACCTTCAAACCAAACAGGCGCTCATCGATCCAACCGCCTTGCTTTACCAGATCGATCAACACTTTGCGATGGCGCACCGGACGACTCGACTGAGCACCGTATCGAGCCAGAATTTCGTGCTTAATGTTGCTAATTTGCTCTAGTGGAGCCACTTCCATCGGGCAAACTGAGTTGCAGTAATAGCAGCGTGTACAGCCCCAAACGCCTTTTGTACCTTCGTTATATTGCCCTAATCGCTGTTCGGTTTGGTCATCACGGTTGTCGGCAACAGTGCGATAGGCTTTGGCAAGGGCATGAGGCCCGACAAAATCAGGGTTGACTTCTCGCGCCGCACACTCTGAGTAGCAAGCTCCGCAGAGAATACAGTTGCCGACTTGATTCAACTTCTCGCGCTGTTCAGGAGTTTGCAGAAACTCTCGTTCGGGAACCTGCCGAGCACTGGTGCTAACGTAGGGATCAACGGCTTGCAGATTATCCCAGAAGCTTTGCATATCAACGACCAGATCTCGAATCACGGGCATGTTGCCCATCGGAGCAACAGTGATTGTCGGCAAGGATTCATCAGAAGTTTCAGCACTAGAACTGGCATGACCGTTGGGGTGAGGAACAGTAGCCGCAATTGATTGTAGTCGAGCCACTTCTTGCCCAATATTTTCTTTGCAGGCTAAAGCCGAGCGGCCGTTAATCCGCATACTGCAACTGCCACAAATGGTATTGCGGCAATTTTTGCGAAAGGCAAGCGTGCCATCTTGTTCCCATTTGATGCGATTGAGACAATCCAAGATGGTGTTGCTTGGTTCTACTTCTAGCCGATAGGTTTCCACCCAAGGTGTAGAATCAGAATTTTGTCGAATGACGTTAAATAAAACTTGCATAAATTAAAAGCGTACCAACTGACCTAACTTCTAGTTTAGACGCGGATAGTTTGGAGGGTGGGGAATTGCAGAATGACTTCAACCTCTACGGAGTGTACTTTGATTTGAAGAAGAATTTATAAGAAGGTATATTCAAGCAGCATCTGCAATCGACTTAGCAGCGCCATGCGAACTGTGGACAGAAGTTGACTGCTTGGTTGCTTTTACTCAAGCAGTTTTTCTAGCTGGTTCTTGCTAATCAGTTTGTCAAGTCACCAGCAGCCAAATCAGTAAGTTCAACTGAACTCAATTTTGTTAGTGATGCAAACCCTTTTTAGAAGCAGCTTGATCGGGCAATCAAGATCCCGATGAATTTAGCTGATCGATCCATCCATTGACAGTCTGCAAAAATTCATGTATTGATTCAATTGTTACAGTTGGAATGAATGATAAATCTACTTTTGTGCAGGTTGTGATTTTATCGGTTGATTCATTAAAGATCAGAAAGCTAAATTTTAATAAAAGGCTTGTAATATCAGATTGGATCGTTGCCTAATGTTGATTCAGCCAAAGACTGAATGAGCAAAGTTGTTATCAGATTTGAGAAATTTAAAGCTATATTTTTACTAGAAAACTTTTAAACAAACCCCACCCACCAGGCTCAAAATCCGAGAGAAATTAGGCAGCAATGACTGAAACTGTGACAGCCCCATTGACGGGAAAAGCGTTACTTCAAAGAGTAAAAGAACTTTCACACTTACCTCGTCGAGAGAAAGCAAGACGCTGCGGTTACTATACAGTTGGCAAAAATAACCAGACGCGCGTGAATCTGGCTGACTTTGTTGGCGCAGTTCTAGAGGCAGAGGGCACATCGCTTGATGCAGAGGGTGCAAAAGATGGTCGTGGACGTGAACCAACCTACCGGGTTAGTGTTCACAAAAATGGGCAAATTGTTATTGGCTCAACCTACACAGAAAAAATGGGATTAAAGCCAGGAGATGAGTTTGAAATTAAACTTGGCTACAAGCATATCCATCTAATTCAGATTGATAGTGAAGAGGATGACGCGGACGATACAGATGATTAGTTTCATTCAATATTTTTACTTTTTCAGCCTACACTGATATCAATTGCTAATGACTTGCAGTTTCCTAGATTCATTTTTGGGCACAGCTTTTTGGGGTGGCTTCCCCACCTGAGGCCCTATCATCCCGAATGGAATAGAGTCTCTTAGGCTGTGTTCAAATTTGGATACTTTGTTGCTCTTTCCGTCGCGTTTTTCCCGTTGAATCGCTATCCTATCAGAAAATAGTTTTAGCTTCGTTTGTAATTTGAAAATGTCCGACGCGGTCTTCCCAGATACGCTGTTCGCTAGTTCACTATCCTGCTAATGGCAAGCTTATGCTATGAAGCATCTCGTAATCTACTAAGGATTGTGGATTGAATCAATCCGTCAACTGTACGGGCGGGTTTAGCAGATCAATGGGCATCCGGCCATCGATTTGACCGCTAAACCCGCCCCGCCCCACGACGGACTTAAAATTCGGGTTTCGGCTCCGCTCAACCCACTGTTCGGCTGTGCTCAACCCACTGTTCGGCTGTGCTCAACCCACTGTTCGGCTGTGCTCAACCCACT
>JAAUQT010000195.1 GCA_012033495.1 Cyanobacteria bacterium RM1_2_2
AAGTAGGAGCTTGCGATGCCGTGGGTGTACCAGGAGGTGACAAAAGTAGTGCCAGTCAGCCAGCCGCCCAGTGCCAGGTAAGCACAGGGAAACAGCAGAATGCCTGACCAGCCGACGAAACGAATCGGTCGCGCTTGAGCCAGTCGTCGAGGGCGTCGAACCATCCTCGCTCTGCTCGCGCTCTCCCCATTGCTATGGTCATTTCATATCCTCTTAATATGACAATGGTTCCTCAGTTGCTGGTGCAGCACCCTATAGTAACGATGCCTTCCAGCCACGAGAGGGAAACGAGCTTGAAGTTACGCTAATTCAGACATGGAAGAGATAGATCGCTCAATCTTGCCCATATCTCCCTCTCTACCACCCTGGGAATAAATACTTAGCAGGATTACTGAGAGAGGAGTTAACGTTTCTATATGATAGGGAGATATGAAAAATTTTACAATCTGATACGTAGCGTTCTAAGCAAATGTTTATTCAGCGGCAGTTCAGCAAGACTCAGGGTGATTAAAACTCAGGCTGAGCCTTTCTGAGAGTTTTCCCCTCAGAATTAAAATTTGTGGCTTTTTTTAGCAAACTCAACAAAATTCTCGTCCTATGGCCGTACCAATTGCCTCTCAGCAAGCAAGCAACCTTATCCTGCGCCAGTCCATTTTGGGGGCGCGTCGTTTGAGCAATTATTTTTGGGCTGCTGCCTCCACCATTGGTGGCGTTGGCTTTCTGCTTGCCAGTCTTTCCAGCTATTTCAAAATTAATCTGCTGCCTTTTTCTGATCCAACTCAGCTTTTCTTCGTACCGCAAGGAATTGCGATGGGCTTTTATGGTGTGGCAGGAGCTTTATTAGGGCTTTACCTTTGGCTGATTATTGCCTGGAATGTGGGTGGCGGCTACAACGAATTCAACCGGGAAACGGGAACCGCTAAAATTTTTCGTTGGGGCTTTCCAGGCAAAAACCGTCAGATTGAAGTCACCCAGCCGCTTGAAGATGTGCAGGCAATTCGAGTTGAAATCCGGGAAGGATTAAACCCGCGACGGGCGCTGTATCTCCGCATCAAAGGCAAAGGCGACATTCCCCTGACCCGAGTCGGGCAACCGATTGCGCTTTCTGAGTTAGAAAACCAGGGCGCTGAGTTGGCGCGGTTTCTGGCAGTTCCGTTGGAAGGATTGTAAAGGAGTCGAACATGCAAATGAAATTAAGTCATTGGGTCATTTCTGGTTTATTGACCAGCGTGCTGGTGATCACGGGCTGTACCCAAAGCAGTGCGCCCACTGACACCGCCTCTGTGAGTCCGGCTGCTACTGAAAGCGCCGAGCTTGCTTCTCCTAGCGCTGTTGTTGGAGATGACCCATTTCAAAACTTGCCGCGTTTAACAGGTGAGGCAACTGTGCAGCTTGTCGTCAAGGGTTCGCCAATCACCATTCAAGTGGATGGAGCCGACGCGCCCATTACGGCCGGAAATTTTGTAGATCTCGTGAATCGCGGTGTTTACAATGGGCTAGCCTTCCATCGGGTGGTGCGGGAACCGCAGCCATTTGTGGTGCAGGGCGGCGATCCTCAAGGCAGAGATCCCAATTTCCCAATCGATCGCCTGGGCACGGGTGGATTTATCGATCCGGCAACTTCTCAGGAGCGCAACATTCCCCTCGAAATTAAGCCTGCCGAAGCCGAGCAACCTATCTACAGCAAAACGTTTGAGAGTGAAGGGCTAACAGAAGCCCCTAAGTTGCGCCACACGCGCGGAGCCGTGGCAATGGCTCGCTCCACCCCACCCGATTCAGCATCCTCTCAGTTTTACATCACCTTATCGGATTTAGAGTTTCTAGACGGAAGCTATGCTGTTTTCGGCTACGTCACCAGCGGTATGGAGGTGGTTGATCAAATTCAGCAGGGCGACCGAATTACTTCAGCAACTGTGATTTCAGGCATCGAAAACCTGAAGCCAGGAGGTTAGAGGCGATAGCGAAGGCGTTTAGATCCCCGGATCTTCAAAAATCTGGGGATTTAGGCATCACTCCAATTTCCCCCCCCCCCTGTCATGTTTTACTTTCCCTAAATGTCCATTGCCTACTCGTCTCTGAAACACTGCTTGGGACTGCAAAGTTCGGGAAAATTCAGCGTTGTGACTTCCAGTGTATCGAGGTCAACCCGTCGAATTGCGTGGTTGTTGGTGTCGGCAACATACAGCCAATTGCCTGCAATGCTGAGTCCTGAGGGTTCATAAAAGCTGGATGATCGCCCTACCCCGTCTTGCAGGGCTGACTCGCCATTGCCAAGCATAGTTTCGCAAACTCCTGTTTGCACATCTACCCGCTTAATTTTGTGATTGTAGGTGTCTGCAATCCAGAGTAAGTTGTTGCCGCCACATTCGATGCCTAAACAGTGCTGGAGGCGGACTTCGCTGCCTTGTCCATCTTGATCGCCAAAGCCAAACAGGTTGCCACTACCACAAATCGTCCGCACTTGAGGCGTATTGTCAAGTTCAACTGCCCGAATGGTACTGCCTTCACTGTCTGCAACAAATAGCTCCTTGCCGTCGGTTGCTAGTCCGCTGGGTTGGGCAAAGGTCGCTTCTGTTGCGCCATCAATGCAAGCTTCTGTGCCGGTGCCAACCCAAGTGCTCAACATTCCCTCTTTCAAGTCCAGACCCCAGATTTGATGAGAGCCGGCCATCGCGATCAGCAAAAAATGACGATATCGTTCCACATCCCAGGGAGAGTTAAGCGCCACTTCGCGGGCATCGCCGCTGTGAGGATGCAGAACTTGGCTCTGTTCACCGATTCCGGCAATTGTTTCAACGGTTTGTGCCTGCAAATTAACGAGGCGGATCACATGATTGCCTGTATCAGCAACGTAAAGGCAGTGGTGTTCTCGATCAAGCGCCATGCCTTGCGGTGCAGAAAACTGGGCTTCATCAAAATCACCATCCCAAAGACCGGGCTGGCGGTCGCCAATGATGTGCAGCACTTCTCCGGTCAGCGTTGTGATCACGAGGCGGTGATGTCCCGTATCAGCAATGAACAGCCGATTACGCGCTTGGTCAGCCAGCACCTTACCGGGAAACAGTAGCGGCGCCTCTTGGGGGGGCTGTTCTAGCGGCAGGTGAATTTCCTGAAACTGAATCGTGTTCTTCGTTTGATGCTGTTGGACTACCTTGTCGATCAACTCATCTAAAACATTGCGTTTTCCTTCTCCAGAAACCTGTCCGACAATATAGCCTGCTGGATCGATCAGCACCAGCGTCGGCCAAGCTTTCACAACATACTGGTTCCAAACTTGAAAGTCTTGATCTACAAGCACCGGATGTTCAATCTCATAGCGCAGAATCGCTTGGCGAATACGGTCTACCGCTTTCTCGTTGTCAAACTTAGCAGAGTGAACCCCAATCACCGTCAGGCAGGTTTTATATTTTTGCTCCAAATACTTCAAGTCGGGCAAGATATGCAGACAGTTGATGCAGCAGTAAGTCCAAAAATCTAGCAGCACGACCCGCCCTCTCAAGCTTTTGAGCGTGAGGGGATGATCTGTATTCAGCCAAACGTCTTGGGGCAATTCCGGAGCGTGAATGCGAGCCATCGTTAGGAAGGGAGAAAGTGAAAGGGTGACGTTTTTTTCACCTTATTACACTTGACTGCGATTGTCTGTGCAATTGACAAACAATCCGGTTCTGAACAATGGAACGGATATGGGAAAATAGCGACGAGGCGTTTAAAGGCACTGTAAAAGCACTGCGTCAAGGCACTATGAAACGGCTACTGAATTTCGTCATTTTAGCTGGAGTGGTTACGGGTTCACAGGTTTCCCTAGCTCTCGCTCAGGCAGCAGAAGCTTGGGTGGAAGTTGCGGTCAGTTCGGCGGGTGATCGGGTATTGGTGGATCAAAACTCGATCCAACGGACTGAAGAAGACGTGCGCTATTGGGAATATCGAGACTTGCGGCAGTCGCGCAATGCGGCACGGGAAATGGTGGGCAACCAGCCCGTTTATGGCATGATGATTTACCGCTCGGTAGATTGCGATGCCAGAGTGGGACGGATGCAGCGGCTAGTCATTTTTAATCAGAATCGGGAAGTGATTCGGCGGGTAAACTACGAAGAAACAAACGCCGTCGATTTGCCGATTCAGGGCAGCAATGCGGAGGCGGTGCTGAAATTTGTTTGTGAACCCACTTAAGCGGCAGCTAATCGTTTTTGCGATCGCGGGTCATTTCTAGGTAAATATGCTCTAACCGCACAGGCTGACGGGCGATGGAATCGAGCTTGATGCCATCAAACCGCTCGATGATTTCCTTCAGTTCCAGGTGTTCGGGCAGCCAGAAGGCCAGGCTATTCCCATAGCGACGGGGCGTAAATCCCTGCTGACGGGCCCGATCAATCGCTTGCTTTGGCTCCGAAGTTTGCACCATCAAAATTTCTTTAGCAGGAATGCACTGGCGCAGGGCTTTGAGGCTGCCTTCTGCAACAATGTGTCCTTCTTTGAGGATGCCAATCTGAGAGGACAGTCGTTCGGCTTCGTCAAGCAGATGGGTCGTCAGCAAATGGTGATGCCCTGCTGCTGGAGTTGCTGAATCAGATGCCAAATTTCGTAGCGCGTTTCGATGTCGAGTCCGGTTGTTGGTTCATCCAAAATCACCAGCTTGGGCTGATGCACCAGCGCTACGGCAATGTTAATCCGCCGCTGCATTCCGCCGCTGAGGGTTTCCACCGGACTCTTAGCCCGATCGCTCAAATTCACCGCCTCCAAACATTCCTGCACTCGTTTCCGCAAGACTTGTCCAGACAGTCCGTAAATTCGCCCAAAAAATTCGAGATTTTCTTGACAGCTTAAGACCTTGTAAAGCAGATTTTCTTGCGGGGCAATGCCAATCAGGGACTTGGTCTGTTCAGAAACAGGCTGACCGTCAATTAAAACCGTACCGCGATCGGCTTTGAGTAAATTACAAATAATATTGATAGTCGTGGTTTTTCCGGCTCCGTTGGCTCCCAGCAGCCCATACACTTCGCCCTTTGCAATGTGCAACGACAGATCTTGCAACACGGTACGTTGACCAAAAGATTTCGATAGATTTTTGATTTGCAGCACAATTTATAGCCAACGACAAAAATAATCCAGAATTGGCAAACACTCTAGTATTGTTACTCCAGTGTGGGTCAAACAATAATTCAACTGTAAGGGATCTTGTTCAGTAGTCAATTTGAAGTAGATTGGTTTTTCACGCGCACCACGGACAAATCGAAGCATGGGTTTTGAGCGATCAGGGAAATGACCGAACAACTCAGGGCGCGTCATCCATTCATGGTCAACTTTCATGCTTAATTATTGACGGCATCAGTCTAATCGCGCCCGCCCTCAAAAACAGGCGAGGGACTGTTGCTCTGCCATGGTCAGGGTTCTTGCTGGAATGGATCACAGCCCCTAGATCTCTCGCTGCTGCGATGAAAGCTTACCGACGATGCGGTGATACCCATCAAGAAGCCAGCGATTAGCCAGCTTCATCGCTTCAACAATACCGAATCCTAGAACGCTCATGTGCCTCCACGAAACCTCTACCCTAGCTGCGAACTTGATTAACTTGCCTGCATCTTAGTTTGCCTGCATCTTAGTTTGCCTGCATTACGGTTCCGCGCGTTCAATCGGCAGAATTTGAGCAGAAGCAGCAATGCCCGCACTTTCCCAGCTTCGCACCATCGCAGTTTGGATGGTTTCGGCTTGGGCAGCAGGCGTGAGAGCCAGCAGCGTAGGGCCCGCGCCGCTAATCACCAGCCCGTAGGCTCCTGCCTGCAAAGCCGCAGACTGAACAGCGTCATAGCCTGGAATTAACGCTTGGCGGTAGGGTTGATGGATTCGATCTTGTAGGGCTGTTTGCAGCCAATCAAAATCGCCCGTTTGCAGACCTCGAATCAGTAAACCCAAGTGCGCCGCATTAAAAATGGCATCGGCACGATTGTAGGTGGCAGGTAGGACACTGCGCGCTTTTGCGGTGGATAGCTCGAATTCAGGAATCACCACAACCGGGACAATCTCTGGATACCAGGGAATCTCGCAAATTGTCCAGGTTGCATCAGGTTGAGTCGCTGCTAACCGACAGCCACCCATCAGCGCCGGAACCACATTGTCAGGATGTCCTTCTAGGTCAATCGCCATCGCCATTAGATCAGCTTGGGTCAGCGGCGAGCCTGCCAATTCGTTCGCCCCAACCAATCCCGCCACAATTGCAGTCGCCGAACTGCCTAACCCGCGCGCCAATGGAATTTCTAGATGAATAGATAGATGAAGTGGCGGTGGCGTTTGTCCAATTTTCTGGTAAAAATGGCAGAATGCCTGATACGCCAGATTGGTGGCATCGGTGGCGACTCGTTCTGCATCGCGCCCAGACGCTTCGATCTGCAACTCTTCGGCAGCCCCTGACCCCAGCGAAAACTGAAAGCGATTATAAAGAGAGAGGGCTGCACCCAAACAGTCGAAGCCGGGGCCCAAATTAGCGGTGGTGGCAGGGACGGTAATTGTGACAGACATGGCGAGTTAATCGTGAGATTGAATGGCGAGTGAGCAGCGTTGCAGAATGCAGAATGCGGTTTAGCAGAACCAGTTTACTGGAGAGCGTTGACTGGAGAGCCAGAACTTTGCCAGTTTTCATGAAGAAGTTTCAAGGATTGCAGGCTTATGGTTCCTTCGCGTCGGGTTTATCTGCTGTTGCTCATCGGTACAGTAGCAGGTTTGGGCTTGGCAATCATTGGTAACGACTTCAATCTCCCCCAATCGCTGAGTTTGGCCATTTGGCTGACCTTGGCATGGGATGCAATCATTCTGCTGCTGATGGCGCTGGATGGGCTATGGGCAAAACGGCAGCGAGTTGAAGTTGAGCGAACTCCGCTGGATCGGCTGTCAATTGGACGCGATAATCCGGTTGATTTGACTGTCAAAACCAAGGCGCGTCGAGCTATCTTACAACTGCGAGATACCTATCCGCAGGCTTTTTGGGCAACACCAGCCGTCTTGGAAGTGGCGCTTCCGCCTCAGCACCAGGAAGAACTCACTTACAGCGTTTTTCCACGGCAGCGAGGCGAATATAACTGGGGAGCCATTCAACTACGGCAGCTTGGCGCGTGGGGTTTGGCTTGGCACAGTTGGCACATTCCCCAAGCGCAGGCGGTCGCGGTTTATCCAGATTTAATCGGGCTACGCTCGCTGTCGATCAAACTCACCTTACAAAACTCCGGCAGCCTCAAACGCGCACAGCGCCTAGGCATGGGAACCGAATTTGCCGAACTGCGGGAATACAGCACCGGAGATGATCCGCGCTTAATTGATTGGAAAGCCACAGCCCGTCGAAGTCGCCTGCTGCTGCGCGTGTTAGAACCAGAGCAAGAGCAAACGCTGATTGTGCTGCTGGATGGCGGCCGGTTAATGACGGCTCAGGTGAAAGGGTTAGCCCAATTCGACTGGGGCATGAATGCGGCGTTGTCCTTAGCATTGGCAGGACTGCATCGAGGCGATCGGGTGGGGGTTGGCGTTTTCGATCGGCAGCTTCATACCTGGATGCCGCCAGAACGCGGACAAAACCAGCTTGCCAAAATCATCGAGCGGTTAACCCCGCTTCAGCCCACCCTGCTGGAACCAGACTACTTGGGAGCCGTGACGGCCATGACGCGACAGCAAACCCGCCGCGCGCTTGTTGTGTTGATAACTGATTTGATTGACAAAACCGCTTCCGCTGAACTCCTTTCCGCAATGGCAAGGCTTTCTCCGCGCTATCTGCCTTTCTGTGTGACGTTGCGTGATCCTCAAGTTGATACTCAGGCGAATACCCCAACCCTCGATGTAACCGGCAGCTATGGTCGAGCTGTAGCGCTGGATTTGCTGGCTCAACGACAGGTGGCGCTGGCGACCTTGCGGCAGAAAGGCGTTTTAACGCTTGATGCGCCTGCCACTCAAATCACCGAGCAATTGGTGGAACGCTATTTGCAAATCAAAGCCCGCAACCAACTTTAGAGCGGCAGAGAAGGGCTAATTCTTCGATTCTTTTCGCCTGTAAAGCTCGGTTTGAAAGGACTGAAGCGCGCGATCGGTTTTAGTCTTGGATGCCTGATCGTACTGTCAAAATAGAATCACGCTTGCAATCATAGATCTATGAACAGTGACGATCGCCTCAACCGTGTGGAAGACCAGATGATTGACATCAAAATGGCCGTGAGTGCCATGTTAGACACGCTTACCCAACATCAGCGCAACTTTGAAACAATACAGCGCAACTTTGAGGTGACACAGCGTAATATCGAAAACTTGACAATCGAGATCCGCGAAATTCGAGATGACACGCGAGAAATTCAGGCAGAGGTTCGAGAAATGCAGGTAGAGATTCGGGGACTACAAACCGAGAATCGGCGGATTCTCGACATTTTGCAGCGTCGCCAGGATGCCGAAGAGTAGCTGAAAGCGATCCAGCCTATCTGGTTAGCCTATCTGGATTAAACCAGCTTGAGTTGACCCATCCCTTTACCGTTTGCCGTTGCTCTCCCATAGGCAGCTTCAAATCAACGCGCCCAAAAAGGGATGCCATTAACACTTTTTGAATAGTTTCTGTATCAAAAACTACTTTTTTGGGCTAATCTAGAAACATAGCATCAGCTTTGCTGATGGCAGCCCAGGTGCATCCCAACATCAAAGTCTCAGCATCCCGCGGTCTACCATCGCCTGAGGTTTATTGCTATCGAGCTTTTGCTTAGAGTCTTTTGCTTAGAGTTTAAGTCCAATGAAATTTAGTAACCGGATGCCCCGCCGCTTGAAGCGGCACTCTCTCGATGATTGGGTGATGATTTTGTTTATGGTGACAGCCGCCAGCATGGTCAGCTTAATTCCGCTGCTGACTGTCGAAATTGCCCATTCTTCCGCCAGCAATCCTGCTCTGTGGGGAGAAGCCGGACTCTGGAGCGAGCTAGGGGCAAAGGATGAGTCTTAATTCCCAACACTAGACTTTTAAAACTAGCCGAAACTAGCCTAGCGCCTGCATCAGCGCTTGTCCCATCTCCTGACAACCCACCTGCTTCATCCCATCCGACATAATATCCCCAGTGCGGTAGCCAGCATCCAACACCTTGAGGACAGCTTGCTCTAAGCGATAGGCGGCTTCTGGTTCGTTCAATCCATAGCGCAACATCATCGCCGCACTCAGCACTTGCGCCATTGGGTTGGCTTTATCTTGTCCGGCAATGTCGGGCGCAGAGCCATGCACAGGCTCATAGACACCGGGGCCAGTTGAGCCGAGGCTCGCAGAAGGCAACATGCCAATACTGCCAGTCAGCATCGCCGCCGCATCAGACAAAATATCGCCAAATAAGTTGCCTGTCACGATCGTGTCAAACTGTTTGGGAGCGCGGATTAGCTGCATCGCGGCATTGTCAACATACAGATGAGACAGTTCTACATCCGGGTATTCAGACGAGAGTTGAATCATTCGGTCGCGCCAAAGCTGCGAAACATCCAGCACATTTGCTTTATCAACGGAACAGAGCTTGCCGCCGCGCTTTTGAGCCGTCTCGAAGGCAACCCGCCCAATCCGGTCGATTTCGCTTTCGGAATAGACCATCGTATTAACGCCGCGTTTTTCGCCGGTTTCCGTTTCAAAAATGCCCTTGGGTTGCCCGAAATAAATGCCGCCCGTTAGTTCGCGCACCACCATCATATCGACGTCTTCCACCACTTCCCGCTTCAGAGAAGATGCATCGATTAGCTGGGGCAAAATTTGGGCAGGACGCAGATTGGCAAATAGTCCTAAGCCTGCTCGCAGTCCTAGCAAGCCAGTTTCGGGGCGCTGATGACGCGGCAAGTTATCCCATTTGTAACCGCCAATCGCAGCCAATAGTACCGCATCGCTGTTTCGACAAATCTCCAGCGTTTCGTCAGGCAGCGGGTTGCCCGTGGCATCAATGGCGGCTCCCCCAATCAAGGCTTCTTGAAATTCAAAGCCAACATTAAGCTGCGAGCCGACTTGTTTGAGTACCGCGACCGTCACTGCCATAATTTCGGGGCCAATGCCGTCGCCGGGTAAAAGCGTGATGCGGTACTGCTTGCTCATGAGGTTAGGTTAAGTAAAGAAATCGTGAATGTTGCGATTAAGTATTTTATCTCAAATTCAGGCTTGACAGCAGCGATTCGCTAGGTTCTGTCAGCAATTCTAAATTCAAATTTTGACAGCAGGAGCAAGTGAGGAGAGGATGGAGGTCTGTAAGCGAAAGCAGCCAGATGAAACCCCTCCCCCTCAGTTTTGCGGTATTGCTGGGCTATCTTTGCC
>JAAUQT010000196.1 GCA_012033495.1 Cyanobacteria bacterium RM1_2_2
CACCGCTCCCCCGTCAACTGCTTGGTCAACATTGTCTGCGGATTGATCGCCTACTGCCACCAACCCAAAAAGCCTTCGATTGCCCTGAACTACAATTTGCTGCCTGCTGCTTAACCCGAACTCACGTCGAATAGATGACGCCCCCTAGGGAATGCGTGACACGGGTTAGGGAACTGTCCAGATTTTTGTAGTTCCGCTGGACTTGAGCAATTCTCCTGCAATTCTATTTGCGTCAATGCTCCTCTATTTTGCTGCCCCTTTGTTTTCACAAGCCGAACTTGGCGTTGCATACATACAGAAAAGACTTCAGCATTCCAACAAATCTTGAATTGGTTTACCCTCGGATACTCGTTCTGCATTCGTTGGTGCAAAATTAAATCCGATGATATTTGTTCCTCTAAACTACATTGCATCGGCTAAAAGCCAATTTCCGACACTGTTAGAGAATTATCAACAGTTTCAAAGTTTGCCGCTCACAAAGTAGGTTTAGCTATTAGACGGGAAGCCCCGCGCTCTACCCGAAGGGTGAGCGTCGGGATGAGAGGCGCGTGGGTCGAGGTACGTTGCCTGACCAATGCGAAGCGAGGGAAGGCAACAGTGCCGAGACGAACACACTATCTATCGGCACCAGGCAGAGAACTGATATAAAAGCGAATCACCTCTGCCATGCTCAACCCCTTTTTCTCTGCATAAGCTTTTAACTGATCCCACTCTTCATCAGTAACTCGAATATTTAACCGTTTTTCCCTTGTCATTGTGATGCCGTTTGGTAGTACGCTTTAATAGCGTAAACCATCTGGATTGTTATGGCAAAACACAAGACAGCGGAGAGAGCAACTGTTTCCTGTCCTGGATGCGGAAGGACTCAGACGGTCAGAAAGTCAAAAGTTGTTCCTTGCAATTACTACACCTGTAGCGGAGACTGCAAAGCCAACCCTGCTTGGAAGCACCCTGCAAAACCTCAAGGATTCATCCACGTCTACCACATGTGCGCCGCTGGTGCGTTCACTGGGCACGAGTTCAGACCCGCAACTAAAGAAGAGCAGGAATCAATTAATCGGGCTAAGTTGATTACTATGGCTGGATTGCGCCAATTGTCGGAGCGGAACTAATGCGAGTTGCCTACCAGTACCGTCTACTGCCAACTTCTGAGCAACGTGCCGAAATGTCGCGCTGGCTCGATATGTTGCGACTGCAATCTAACTGGATGTTGGCAGAACGGTTCCAATGGTGGGAAGAAAACCGTTCATCCGTAAATGCTTGCCCCTTAATCTGTTATTTACCAGAACTGAAAGATCAGCCCGACTACTACAGCCAGAAACGCTCACTTGTCCCACTGAAGCAGGATAGACCCTGGTACAAAGACATTCACTCTCAAGTGCTTCAGGACATGGTGAAGCGGGTAAAGCTGGCATTTGACCGTTACCTCAGTGGTGATAGCAATGGCAACCGGAGCGGCAAACCTCGGTTCAAAGGCAAGAACCGCTACCGCTCTTTCTCCTATCCTCAAGCCTCAATTGACTGGATTGATGGCAACAAAATAGAGCTACCCAAGCTTGGGATGTTCAAGGTAATCTGGCATCATCCGTTCCCTGAAGGTTTCAATGTCAAAACCGCCATCATCACCCAAAAAGCGGATGGATGGTATGTCACGCTGACCCTAGAAGATGTCTCGGCTCCCGAATTCACATCAGAGATTGAGCCAACAAAAGACAACTCCATCGGGATTGATTTGGGACTTGAAAAGTTTTTGGCTGACTTAGATGGGGAATTTGAGCCAATTCCTCAGCACTTCAGGAAGTCAGAACAAAAGCTTGCACGATTGCAACAGAAGGTATCGACTGCCAAAAAGGAAGTCGCGCCCGAAATCGACTAGGTCGCAAGGTTGCCAAGCTGCATCAGAAGATTGCACGGCAACGGAAGCAGTTTCACAGTGAAACTGCTCAAAAGGTTCTCAAGAAAGCCGATGTGGTGTTTGTTGAGGATCTAAGTGTGAAAAATATGTCCAGACGTGCCAAGCCCAAGCAGGACGAAGCAGGTAAATTTCTTCCTAATGGGCAAGCGGCTAGATCTGGATTGAACAAAAGCATTGCTGATGCTGGCTGGAGTCAATTCGTTGACATACTTGCTTTCAAAGCTGAAAAAGCTGGTTAGAAAGTGGTTAAAGTAAACCCCAAAGGAACCTCACAGCATTGCTCAAACTGCCTGAATCGCGTCCCCAAAGAGTTGTCTAACCGATGGCATTCTTGCCCCGATTGCGGTACAGAACTCGACCGAGATACGAATGCGGCAATTCTCATTAAAAAAGTAAGCTTGGACATCGGCTTACTCAAAAACGCTCAACCAGCTTCGGTTCGGAAGAGAAGCCCGCGCTGTACCGCCTAAGCGGTCAGCGTCGGGAGTATATCACCAGGATCAACCACGCGATTCCCAAACCAGACCCTATAATTTTGGTACTCTCTTTTTCCAAGCCAATGACCTCCACAATTGCCGCCTTACCCTACGACTACGAGCTACCGGAGAACCTCAACCAACTGGCGTTAGTGATAATTGACATGCAGCGCGATTTTATGGAACCGGGTGGTTTTGGGGCGGCGCTCGGCAACGATGTGACGCGGCTACAGGCGATTGTGCCCACACTCAAAAATTTGCTGGAAGTTTGCCGTACATATCATCTGCCGATTTTTCACACGATTGAATGCCACAAGCCCGATCTATCCGATTGTCCGTCTGCAAAGCTGAAGCGCGGTCGGGGCAGTTTAACCATCGGCGATGAAGGCGGCATGGGCAGAATTTTGGTGCAAGGTGAACCGGGCAACGGCATCATCTCAGAACTGCAACCGCTGCCTTCTGAAGTGCTGATTCCCAAACCGGGGAAGGGTGCGTTTTACAATACGATCTTTGCCGCCGAACTCCAAAAACGTGGCATCACTCACCTGCTGATTGCGGGTGTCACCACTGAAGTTTGCGTTCAAACCACGATGCGCGAAGCCAACGATCGCGGCTACGAATGCCTGCTCATCGAAGACTGCACCGAAAGCTATTTCCCTGCATTCAAGCAAGCCACGCTAGAAATGGTGCGGGCCCAAGGCGGCATTGTGGGCTGGACGGCTCCTGCCATCGCGGTGATCGAAGGATTGGCGCAAGCAGTCAGGGTTGCGGTCTAGCAAATGAATGGAAATGAATGAAGCTGTATATTTGGCGGTCAATGGAACGTTGATGCGAGGGTTAGAACTCAACCCAAACTTGTTGAACGTTGGCGCGACGTTTGTGAAAGAAGCCTACACTGAGCCAGCCTACCGCCTCTGGTCAATCAACGACGTGCATCCAGCCATGCTGCGGGTCGCGGAGGGCGGCGTTTCAGTAGCATTGGAAGTTTGGTCGGTTCCCGTCGCGGGGTTGGCAATCATTTTGCTGCAAGAGCCACCCGGACTGTGCATCGGCAAGGTGAAATTAGTAGACGGCGAAGAGGTCTTGGGCGTGCTGGGTGAGCCAATTCTCTGTGAAGGGCAAACAGAGATTACTGAGTTGGGGGGCTGGAGAGCCTATCTTAATCGATAAGCCAAAACACTTCAAAATTGCTTATCGATCCATCAGAAATTATCAATCGTAATTAGGGTTTGCATTGACTAAACCCTGGGGTATGATACTTTTAATATCAGCTAAAGTCTATATTAAAAATACTTGTTATAGACTTTGATCTATAACTTTCTAGTGATCTGACGCTTGCATTCAAGGACGGTATCGATGTCCCAGTGGCTCATTCAATCGGCTTGGCTAATTCCCTGCTATCCGCTCATCGGTATGCTGCTTTCCATCATCTGGTTTCCGGCAATTACACGCCGAACTGGCCCCCGCCCTGCGGGTTATGTGAACGCCATTACCACGTTTATTGCTTTTTTGCATGGGCTGCTTGCTCTCTTTGCGCTGCTCAACCAACCCCCGCTTTATCTCTCGGTTTCCTGGTTGCAGGTGGCAGATCTCAACTTGGTGCTGCCGCTAGAGATCTCGGCACTCACCATCGGAGCAACCGTTCTGATCACCGGGTTAAACCTGCTGGCTCAAATTTATGGGGTTGGCTACCTGGAAATGGACTGGGGTTGGGCGCGGTTTTATTCTATGCTGGCGTTTTTTGAAGCCGGGATGTGTGCGCTGGTTTTATTCAATTCGCTATTTTTTAGTTACCTGATTCTAGAAATTCTGACGCTTGGAACTTATCTATTAATTGGGATTTGGTTCAACCAATCGCTGGTGGTCACGGGAGCACGGGACGCCTTTTTGACCAAGCGAGTCGGCGACCTCTTCTTGCTGATGGGCGTGTTGGCAATTTATCCGCTGGCTCACACTTGGGACTATGATGGACTGGCGCGATGGGCGGAAACTGCTGAAGTTAACCCGGCTCTGATCACATTGGTTGGCTTAGCGCTACTGGCAGGGCCGATGGGCAAGTGTGCTCAATTTCCGCTCCACCTCTGGCTGGATGAAGCGATGGAGGGCCCATTACCAAGCACGATTTTGCGTAACTCAGTCGTGGTGGCAACTGGCGCATGGGTGTTAGTCAAATTGCAACCTGTGTTGGCACTGTCTCCGGTTGTGTTAGCAACTACCATTGCCATTGGAGCCGTGACTGCAATTGGTGGAACGCTGATCGCCATCGCCCAAATTGATGTCAAACGCTCGCTTTCCTATTTGGTGAGCGCCTACATGGGTATTGTATTTATTGCTGTCGGCTCTCAGCAAACAGAAGCCGGTCTGCTGCTGGTACTGACTCATGCCCTCGCAATGGCCGCGCTGGTGGCAAGCTGTGGCTCGATCGTGCTCAACAATATTACGCAAGATCTCACCCAGTTGGGCGGACTATGGAGCCGCCGTCCGATTACTGGATTGTCGTTTGTGATCGGTGCGCTCGGTCTGATTGCCTTACCGCCTCTGGGTGGCTTTTGGGCAATTCTGAAGCTGGCAGATGGGCTGTGGGCAACTCGCCCTGCTCTAGTAGGTTTACTACTCGTCATCAACGCACTGACTGCTTTCAGTATCACGCGCACCTTTGGACTCATTTTTGCAGGTGACGTGAAGCCAATGACCGTCCGCTCACCCGAAAACCTCTGGGCAATCACGCTACCCATGACCATCTTGGCGGGTTTGGTGCTGCATGTGCCCATGATTTTGCAAAGCGTTGATCTGCTGCCAGACTGGGCAACCCTTAACAAAGATGTGGCGCTGTTGCTCACTTGGTCAAGCATTTTTGGAGTTAGCCTCAGTGCCGTACTCTACATCGGCAATGTGGTGAAGAAGCCAATTCAGCTTCCCTGGAAACCGCTGCAAGACTTGTTTGCCTATGATTTTTATACTCCAACCCTCTATCGTTCTAGCGTTGTGGGTAGCGTAGACATTGTTTCACGGATTACGGATTGGATCGATCGCTACATCGTAGATGGTTTAGTCAATTTAGTGGGCATCACCTCGTTATTTGGCGGTGAAGCACTCAAGTACGGCAACTCTGGACAAACTCAATCCTATGTTTTAACGATTGCTATCGGCTTGATATTAACTGCCCTATGGATGAGTTGGTCATTTTTGTCCCATCTAACCTTAACGGCTCAACTCATCTCTTACATCACAGGTAGTTGATCTAACCTGTTCAGCATCGATAACAAATTACTTATCCTACACTCTGATCATTACCTACATCCTTTATCCCTCCCCGTCTTATGCTCAGTCTTCTGATCTGGCTTCCTATCTTAGGAGCAGCCATCATAGGATTCCTTCCTGCCTCTGTACCAACCCGACAAATTCGCAATGGTGCGCTGACAATTTCTGGCGTCGCGCTGCTGTGGACCATTTGGTTACTGCTGCGATTCGATCTCAGCGAGGCAGGCTTTCAATTTCGTGAATATTTGCCCTGGATCGAAACCTTGGGTTTGAACTACGAATTAGCAATGGATGGGTTAGCCCTTGTGCTAGTTGTCCTAAATAGCTTGCTGACTTGGATTACCCTGCTCAGCAGCAGCAAACAAACCGAGCGACCGCGACTGTTCTACTCGATGATTTTGCTGGTCAGTGGTGGCGTTGCCGGTGCATTTCTAGCCCAAAACCTACTGCTGTTCTTCCTGTTCTACGAGTTGGAACTTGTGCCGTTCTATCTGCTGATTTCCATTTGGGGCGGCGCAAAACGCGGCTATGCGGCAATCAAGTTTTTGATTTATACCGCCATGTCGGGAGCGCTGATTTTGGCAGGTTTCCTAGGCTTAATTTGGTTGACAGGTGCAGCCGATTTCTCTTACCAGTCGGCAATGGGACAAACGCTGCCCATTGGCTTACAAACGCTGCTGTTAGGCGTGCTGCTGGTCGGTTTTGGGATTAAGATGCCGCTGGTTCCCTTCCATACTTGGTTGCCGGATACTTACGTTGAGTCTTCTGCCCCGATCACCATTCTGCTGGGCGGCGTTTTGGCTAAGCTCGGCGCTTATGGCGTGATTCGATTTGGGTTAGGTTTGTTTCCCGAAGCTTGGTCGAACTTGTCGCCCGTTTTGGCAACTTGGGCAGCCGTGAGTATTTTGTACGGCGCAATGGCAGCGATTCGACCAAAAGACATCAAACGCATGGTGGCTTACAGTTCCATTGGGCACATGGGCTATATTTTGCTAGGAGCCGCTGCTTTAACTCCGCTGGCACTCGTCGGCGCAATTTCCCAAATGGTGGCACATGGCTTAATTTTGGCGATTTTGTTCCATCTCGTCGGTGTGATTGAGCAGAAGGTGGGCAGCCGTGAGTTGGACGTATTGAACGGTTTGCTGAATCCGATTCGAGGGTTGGCTTCCATCAGTTCGCTGCTGATCTTGGGCGCAATGGCCAGTGCAGGCATTCCCGGCTTGGCGGGCTTTATTGCAGAGTTTTTGATTTTTCAAGGCAGCTACAGCGTTTTCCCAATTCAGACACTAATGGCAGTCGTGGGAACAGGTTTAACCGCCGTCTACTTTGTGATTTTGCTCAACCGCACCTGCTTTGGCAAGTTAGATACTGCAACGGCTTATTACCCGCGAGTAGTGTTTGAAGATCGGTTTCCAGCGCTGATTTTGGCAGGTTTAATTGTTTTTCTCGGCGTTCAACCGACTTGGCTGGTGCGCTGGACGGAAGCCAGTTCGAGTGCCATGATTGCAACCGTCCCAATTGCGGCTGAACAACGCCTTGCTGCTACGCCTTCCATAACGTTGACCGACTGATGGCAAATCTGATGCGAATATATCCGGGCAGGTTTAGCAAATGATTTCTCTGGATGCGGCAAATTCTCTTTACAACCACAATCTGTACGGGCGGGTTTAGCAAATGATCTCTCCTATAACGGCAAATTTTTTTACAAACCGCCCCTACCCAACGGCAAATCTTTCTACAAAACCCGCCCCTACCCAACGGCAAATATTTTTGCCAAACCCGACCTGTGCTGACTTAATCCACAATCCACCATTCCTCCTATGACGACCACACTCACTTCTCCTGCTATTAAACTTCCGCCTTCGACGCATGAATTTGCTGAAATTATTCATCGTTTGGAGGCAGGTGGCGCTATGCTGCCCGATACGCCAGAAAACTTGATGCAAATCATTGGGCTGTATAAGGCCTATGCGGTGCCGATGGATTTTTACTGGCGCGATTTGCTATACATCGCAGAACAGGTGTTTTTGAATCCGCTGCCGTTTTTCAAATATTTTATTTCGCAGGACTATCTGGATCGGCAAAACCATTACGCTGGAGATAATGCTGATTTGCGAATCTGGCGCGGCACGGGCAGCGCGCATCCAGAGCTTTTGGAGTTTATGCAGCAGGGCGAACTGAAGTCGAAATTGCCGCGCCTGCTGCATCACTGGTATCACGATCGGATCAACATGGAGTTCGCCGAGGAATGTATGCGGGCGATGCTGTGGCATGGTCGTGATATGGGCATGGGACAGTTTGACGCATACTTGGATAGTGAAGAATATCGGCAAAACGCGGATCGGGCAATCCAAGCCTACTTTAAGCGCAACCCGTTGATGATGGGCTTATACAAAGCGTTCCCAGATATGTTCCTGGAACAAGTGCGGCAAATGTCCTATTACTCGAATCTAGGACTGTTCTGGGAAGTCATGGCTCCGGTGTTCTTTGAAATGTCCGATTTGTATGATGAAGGCAAGATCGCCAGCGTTCCTGACGCGATGAATTTTCTCGTGAACGGCATTTTTGCAATTGCAGGTCGCCCCATCTACCATCACGTTTACATTGACGGTGAGTGCTACGAAATCATTCCTAAATCAAAAGGTTTCATGTGGCTGTATGAGGCGGCGCTGCCTTATGTAGAAGCTGTGTTCTATCGCACGTCTCCTTTCCGGGGCACAAAGTCGTACAACGCCCAAGCCGGACAGGTTCCCGCCGAGCAAAAAGATTTCCACTATGGGGTTTTGTATGCCGATAAATTTCCGGTCGGGACGGCTGGCATTCCGCCCACGTTGCTCGCTCAAGATATGCTGCACTTCCTGCCGCCTTACTTAGTGGACTATTACAAGCAGCACTGCCGGGGCGAAGATGACATGCTGATTCAGCTTGCGATTAGCTTTCAGCGATCGATGTATTGCGTTACTTCTGCGGTGATTCAAGCGTTGCGCACAGCCCTGCTCTATCCGCTAGATGATCCGAATCCAGAACATTTGATGGCAAATCGCCAATTCTTTGAAGCTCAGATTGATCGGTTTAAGCGCCCCGAAGCCAGACTACGCGATATCCAGTCTCCTGATTATCGGTAAAGGTAATGAGCAAAAGTTGGGCTGCTTATCCAACTGGGTTTGAAAACTGTGTCTGACAAAAGCAAGCCCAATTGTCTCTATACAAATTTTGGCAAATCGGACAAGATAGCGACTTGCGAGCCACGATCCAACCCTTGTGATCGTCTCCCTATCTTTTAGCAATGTCCATCAATCACACCCAAAGAACCGTTCTGCTGCTGGCAATCTGTCAGGCATTGGCGATGACAGGCAGCATCGTTTTGTTCACAACTGCGGCTTTAATTGGCGCTGATTTGGCAACCGACGCATCGCTGGCTACGTTGCCGCTTGCCGTCCTGCAACTGGCCACCATGCTGACTACCATTCCGGCAGCAGTGCTGATGAAACGCTGGGGACGCAAGCTCGGCTTTATGGTAGGGGTGGTGATCGGACTGGTGGGGGCTGGTTTGGGCGTTTATGCCATCTTCGTAGGCAGCTTTTCCCTGTTTTGTGGCGCAACGTTGCTGTATGGCACTTTCAACGGCTTTGTCGGCTACTACCGTTTTGCAGCGGCAGATGTAGCGAGCGATGCGTTTCGCAGTCGGGCGATTTCGTTTGTGATTGCAGGCGGCATTGTGGCGGCTGTGGCGGGGCCTGAGCTAGCAACTTGGACAAAAGACTGGCTGCCTGTCACCTTTGCCGGAGGTTTCGTCACCATTGCCCTGCTGCAACTGCTGACGCTGCTGATTTTGAGTGCGATTAATTTGCCTGCCCCGATCCAGCAGAAACAGCAAGATACCGGACGGAAGCTCGGCAAAATCGTGCAACAGCCTGTTTTCGTCGTCGCGGTGCTGGGCAGCATGATCGGTTATGGCGTGATGGTGCTGGTCATGACGGCAACTCCGTTGGCAATGGTGGCTGAAAATCATTCCTTCCGGACTGCTGCCTCAGTGATCCAGTGGCATGTTTTGGGGATGTTTGTACCGTCGTTGTTTACGGGCTATCTGATCGCGCAGTTTGGTGTGTTGGCGATTATCCTGACCGGAATTCTACTTAACGGCGCTTGTATTGCGATCAACTTATCAGGCACGATGGCTCCCCACTTCTTCGGAGCACTGCTGCTGTTAGGCATCGGCTGGAATTTTCTCTTCATCGGCTCGACGACGCTACTCACAGAAGCCTACACGCCCCCCGAACGCGCTAAAACGCAAGCCACCCACGACTTTTTGATGTTCAGCTTTGTGGCGCTCATGACCTTTCTGTCCGGGCGGCTGCTCAACACTTGGGGCTGGGCAACGGTCAACCTGACTGGATTAGGGCTGATTGGGTTATGTCTTGTGGCGGTGATGTGGTTGCAGCAGCAGCGAACGGTCACGAAAATTCGCCAATCCCAGTGAAGGTTCGGCAGAGGCGAATTTTGCAGAAAGATTTGCCGTGGGGTAGGGGCGGGTTTTGCAGAAAGATTTGCCGCATCCAGAGAGATCATCTGCCAAACCCGCCCGTACAGATTGTGGGTTTGGGTAGGGGCGGGTTT
>JAAUQT010000197.1 GCA_012033495.1 Cyanobacteria bacterium RM1_2_2
TCGCTCGCCGACCTGAATGAACGGCTGGAAACGCCGGTTGCGATGAATCGCTTTCGTCCGAATCTGGTGGTTCAACCTGCGAATGGGGCAACTGGATTTGTGGAAAACGATTGGATTGGCAAAACGATCGCCATTGGGGAGACGGTGCGTTTAAGTGTGACTGGCCCTTGTCCACGCTGCGTCATGACTACTATGGCGCAATCTGAATTGCCGAACGATGTAGATGTGCTGCGTACCGCAGTTAAGCATAACCAAGGTAACATTGGCATCTATGCCAGCGTTATGCAACCGGGAACAGTTCGGCGCGGCGATCCAATTCAGTTAGAATCATGACAGACGCGATCGGGAAATCCAAAGGGTGATGCATTTAACAATCAGTGCTGCTCAACTCCCTGACTCATCAACTGACCTGCCCCAGCCATTGGGAACGGTAGTGGCGGACTATCGAATCGAAGCAGGAACGGCAGTTGCCTACACAGTCGAGGCAGGGCAGTATGTTCAAATCATTGATGTGGTCGGCTCGCAATGTTCTGACTTTCTGGCATTTGCCGGAACCGATTACCAGCAGGAATTAGACGGCACAGTAACGCGCACGCTCAACGGATTGGCGATGCCTCAGGCCGGCTTGTTGGGGAAATACTTTTCGCAAACAATGCAGCCGCTAATCGAGGTGATTCAAGATACCTGCGGCCGCCATGACAGTTTTTTGCTAGCCTGTGCCGCCAAATACTACGAAGATGCGGGCTATCCGGGGCATCCAAGCTGTAGCGAGAATTTTAATCAGGTTCTACAACCCTACGGCATTGCGGCTCGGCCGGGTTGGGCAGCAATTAATTTTTTCTTCAATACCGAAGTCGATGGCAGCGGGGCGATTGTTGCGGCTGAGTCGTGGTCGCGTCCGGGCGATTATGTGCTGCTGCAAGCGAAACAGAACCTCCTGTGCGCTAGTTCTGCCTGTCCGGATGACATCGATCCGGCGAACGGCTGGCAGCCAACTCCGATTCATGTCCGCATCTATGCAGCGACGGAACGCTTCCCGCAGGCTATGGGGCGACGGGCAACGGCAACCGCTCCGGTGCGTATGACCCAACCGAGTGCTTTTACAGCGCGGATTCAAACCCTCACCGATCACCTGAGCGAATATAACGGCTTTTGGGTGCCGCAAAGCTTCGCCTATCGAGGTCTACACGACGAATATTGGGCGTTACGCGAGCGGGCAGTTTTGCTTGATCTGTCGGCATTGCGGAAGTTTGACCTCAGCGGTCGAGATGCGCTGAATCTGCTGCAAATGGCGTTTTCGCGGGATGTTGCCAAACTGGAGATCGGGCAGTCGGCTTATGGCTGTTTGCTCAACCCGCACGGCGGCATGGTGGATGACGGGATTGTGTTTTGCTTGGGTGAACAAAACTACCGCTATGTGGGCAATTGCGACAGTGACGCTGACTGGCTGCGGCAGGTTGCGGCTCAGAACGGCTTTGCTGTCGAGATTCAACCCATCAGCCACGAACTGCACAATCTGGCGCTGCAAGGGCCGCTTTCCCGCGATCTGCTGCGTCCGTTGGTTGAACTTGACTCCGGCTATGGCGTGGCTCACCTCGATCAGATGGGCTACTTTCGCTTTGCAACCGGACAAATTGCCAATATTCCGGTTCTGATCTCTCGCACGGGCTACACAGGTGAGTTGGGCTACGAGCTATTCGTGCATCCGCAGAACGGCGCGGCCTTGTGGGATGCGTTGATGCAGGCGGGTCAATCTGTTGGACTGTCGCCCATGGGAATGCTGGCGCTGGATCGGGCCCGCATCGAAGCTGGACTGTTAGCCGCAGGACGAGAATTTGATGATCTGACTTCTCCCTACCAAGCTGGAATTGGCTGGGCTGTGGCGCTGAAAAAGCCAAACTTCATCGGCAAAGCTGCCCTAACCCAAATCAAGCCCCATCCGCCCAAAGTTGCCGTTGGGTTGGTGCTGGAAGGAAACGAAGTCGCCGCGTTTGGGCAGTGTATTCATCCCGTTGACGCTCAGTGGCGAGTCGGAACTATCACCAGCGCGACGTTTTCGCCTGTCTTGAACCGCAGTATTGCCCTCGCCCAAGTGGTGCCCGAATATGCGGCAATCGGCACAGTGCTGGAGGTCGGCATCATGGACGGAATCAAACGCCGAATTCGAGCTACAGTGGGGCCGCTGTCTGCCTACGATCCTACGAAAAGCCGCGTCAAATCATGACTTCACTTCTGACTGTTCACGCTCAACACTGGGACTTTGCAGGCATCGACGGCTTGCAGGTTGCCCAAAATTTATTCGGCGACGCGATTGGGCGGCTGGCTCCCTTTCAGTCGGCAGAAATTTCCCTCACACAAGGGCACTGCTCGGTTTTGCGGCTCTGTGAGGGCAATTTTCGAGTCGGTTGGCAGGGTGAACCAGAGATTTTTCAACAGCAGATGGCTCAAGCTCACAGCGGGCGGCGGGTTTGGGTGAAGCAGTTGCCGTGGCTGAGCGTGTTGTTTCTAGCTGAATCTGCTGGATTGCTCTGCTTGCCGCAAATTGCTATTCCTAAACCGCCCTATCGCCTGCAAGCCATGCCTTTAAATTGCGCCATTCCTGCCCGAATTGATGGAATGTCGGTGCTAGTTTGGCATCATCCAATCAACGCTCAGCCTGTGTTTGAACTGCATATGGCGGTTCAGCATCTCCAGCCCATCCGCGCCGTTTTGCTGACAACAGAAATGGGAACCCCATCCAAACTGGCGGGTGCAATTCAGGATTAACCAACCCCTGCTGGACTGATCTAAGGGATTCTGAGTGATATAGTTTAGCTGAATTGCTCCTGCCGAAATGATGCAACAGCCGCTCCATTTGTCGATTTCTGAAAAACTGCGCGAGCAAATCACGAACGGTCAGTTTCAGCCCGGTGAACAATTGCCAAGCGAACACCAGTTGATGTCAATATTTGCGGTTAGCCGAATTACAGTCAGGCAAGCAATTGCCAATTTGGTCAATCAGGGGCTGGTGGTGGCTCAGCAAGGCAAAGGGGTGTTTGTCAAGGAGCAGCGCAAAGTCACCTATTCGCTGTCGAGTCCGTTGGTGTTTTTTGAAGCAGATATGGCCCGGCAAGGCGTGACCAATGCACTTCAGAACTTGCAGTTTACGGCAGTTACGGCTCCCGCCAAAATTCAGCAAGCCCTTCAGCTTTCGTCCCAAAATTTGGAAGTGTATTTGCAAAAGAAATTGCTGCTGCTTGATGATCTGCCCGTCGGGATTGATGTCACCTACATTTTGCCCCACCTAGGCAGCGCCTTTGCCAAAGACTTACAGCGTCAAATGACGTTCCCCATTCTCGAAAAAAACGGAGTCACTATCAAGCGGATTGAGGCAGTGTTGGAATGTACGCGCGCCACCCACGAAATGAGCCAATATTTAAATGTTCCCTTGGGTGATCCGCTGATTGTTTATTGCTACACAGCTTATGCTCACAGCAATCATCCTATCGTATATGGTGAAGCATTCTCTAGAGGTGATCGATTATGTTACTCAGTCACTCTGACTACGTAGCCGATTTTGTTTAGGACTACCTAACTCTCCTAGAGAACACGGAACTGAAATGTTATGATTGCCTCACCAATTTCGATTCGCTCCTTCATGCGGCTATGGTAAACGTGACGCCAAAATACATTCTATTTGCGCAGCATGGTTGGGCAGACACGAACAGCACAATGATGGCTTTGGCCAATCAGCTTGTTGCTTCCAACACTGCTCAGCCAGAGGGTTGTGTATCGATCGTTGCACCCGATTTAGGCTACCTACAAACGTGGCTCCGCATCACGCCATTGATCCAAACGGTAGAGAAGGTCGCCATTCAGCAACGGGCAATTCATCCAAATATTCCTTTCCGCATTGTTGGTCATTCGATGGGCGGTTTGATCTGGCTAGAAGTGTTGAATCGCCATCGAGAGTGGTGGGCAGACGTTCACTCGTTGATCTTGATCGCGTCTCCAGTCGGTGGGGCAGACCTAGGACGAATGATTGATCCATTTAATCTGGGAATTGGCATCGCAGCAGATTTGGGCATCAACCGAAAACCTCTAGCAGAGAAGATTGCAGCCCAAATTCCCACGTTGATCGTTGCTGGAAATTCAGACGAGGGCAGCGATGGCACGGTGCCTGTGGAATCTACAAAATTTGCGAATGCTCGGTTTGTCTGTTTGCCGAGGGTGTCACATCCGGTTTTGCGAAACCATCCCGCCGTTGTATCTATCATTCAAGACTTTTGGCTCGACACTACTCTCGGTGAAACGATCGAGTATGACCAAATTATTCGCCGCTTACACGCGGTTCCGGGCATCACCGACGCTCACTGGCGCGGATTCCGGGAAGCCACAGTTGCAATGAAGCTAGACAATGGAGGCACAATTCGCACTTGGAAGAATGGCTTAGGCATCGATCATGTATTTGTCGCTAGCCCAGAAGGAAAATGCCTCTACGCTGGTTTCGTCGGCTGGCTACACACCCCGGATTTAGAGCAAGCCCTCACCGAAATTCGGCAAGCTTACGGCGTCTAGAATCCTATCTAGGACTGAGCGATCACCCACCCGTACGGGCAGGTTTTGCAGACCACCCATCCGTCAGACAGTGAGATTCCATGCCAAACCTGCCCCAGCCCAACAAACCACCCATCATCTTTTCTCAGAACGCTCCTAAACTTAAATTAGTTATTGAGGCTCCAACAACGGCAAAAACTGACGAATTAGCCCAATGGTGACGGCAGGTAGCTCTAATTGAGGCGTAAAGCCAACATCGTCCCAATGATAAAAGATCCGAATCGCTTGAGGATTGATCTCGGCTAAACGACGACCGATATCAGGGCCAATATATTCGGCTCCTCTGCCCCAAATTAACGCCGTTGGGATAGTCAACTGAGGAATGTACTGCGACAGATCAAAGGATAACTCGCCCCGTACAAAGGAAAGCGCCGCATATTCGGCATTTGGCTGTTGAGCAGACTGTAAATAAGCGTTGACAATTTCTGGATAAACCCGATCTGCGTTGGCAAACTGCCGCTGTTCTAAAAAGCTGCGAATACCAAACTGAGTGGCAACTCCTGCGCTATAGAAGAATCGATCGACCAGCGGAATATTGACGATTCTTGCTGGCAAACTGCTGTTGTAATCATTACCAAACTCACCTAAGCCCGCCGCCGTTGTCAGAATCAGCGACTTAAACAACTCAGGGCGGTTCACAGCAGCTCGCACCGTGAAGGCTGCCGTTAGAGCCGAAGCAATAACTGTGGTTGGAGTGCCGCAGGTTTGCTCTATGAACTCAGTAATGCTCGCCACATAGTCTTCTGGTTGATAGCGACGGGCAGGGTGCTCAGAGCGTCCCCAGCCAATCAAGTCGGGAGCCAATATCCGATACTCCGCAGCAAAAGCAGGATACACTTTCGACCATTCGTAAGCAGAAGAGCCGCCGCCAAATCCATGCAGAAAAACCAAGGTTTCGCGGGGTTCGTTTTGCGCATTCCAAGGTTCTCCCTCGGCAGTGTAGTAAACCATTTTGCCGAATTTGGTTTGGATCGAGCGTTCGCTAAAGCCGTGGGGAATCAGCATGGGTCAACCTCGTTAGTGCTGCAAGCCGCATTACCACTTTAATCGTGCCGACAGGAGAGCAAATCAGCATCATCCTAGAGTTGAATCCTCATGGATGCCAAGGGAAACGATGATGGATGCCAAAGGAATAATGCCAGGTAAATAATGCCAGTTGCCATCGGGTTTACTCAGCGCTGCTTTGAGGCTCGAAGCTATTCTTTAGCGTCTTGGATACGTTTCAACAATCCGCGAATCGCTGCGGCATCTCCGGCGGTGGGCAGTTGGTTTAAGTAAGATTCTAAATCTCGGCTGGCTTCTGTCCAGCGGCCGGATTGGTAATATAGAATGCCGCGATCGCGTTGGTCAACGGGCGACTGCACCAGCAGCAAAATTCGATCAATCACCGTCAGCGCTTTCGCAATTTCATTCTGAGAAATGTAAATCGCCTTCAAGTTGCTCAGCATCCGGGTCAAAAATTGGGCAGAGCTAACGGTAGCCAAAAATTCGGGGCGCAGTTCGACCGGACGGTTAAAAATCTGCTGCAACCGATTCCGGCAGTCTTCCTCAAACAAAATTTCGCCCTGGTTAAACGGGTCAACAAACACCTGCATTTCTTCAAAGACGGGGCGGATGAGAAAATGTCCGGGCATTCCTACGCCTTCCATCGGGAATCCAATCCGCTGAGCGAGTTCCAAATACACCAGCGACAGGGTAATTGGAATGCCCGTGCGCCGATCGATTACTTGATTTAGATAGCTGTTGCGCGGATCGTAATAATCACCCGTGTTGCCCTGAAAGCCCAAACTGGTGAAGAGATATTGGTTAATCGCTTGAATGATACGCAGCGGATAGGACGTGGCGGGCAAGCGGTCGGCAATTTCAGTTGCCATGAGATTGAGGCGCGTTAGATAAACCTCAACGTCGAGTTCAGGATATTCTTCCTGGGCAATGTAAAGAGCCGCTTTTGCCAAGCTAATTTGAGAATCAGGCTGACGAATTTCTTGATAAAACCGTTGCCGCGCTGTCGGAAAGTCCATGCTATGAAACGCCCATCAAACGATTGAGTAGCCAATTGAGTCTGGCTCTGGCTAACTCCAAATTATCGATGATTTGCGGGTTGATGTTGCTTTCATCGTCGTCGTCGGACGAAAATTCTTCGTCAAACCCCAACCGACTGACGGTTAACCGCAACCGATCGGATAGAAAAACGGCGATGGCATGATAAAAATGGCTGGCAAACTCGACATCTTGCATCAGCTTTGCACTGAGCCGAGTGCGAGGAATCGCCCACACTAACGAATTTTCGAGCGCTTTCACGGTCGCGGAAGGGGGGCGGGTGTCAATAAACGACATTTCGCCCACAATTTCGCCCATCTTGAGCCGCGCAATTTCTTCGCCGCCCATCGCCTCAATGCAAACCGACAGCGTCCCTTTCAAGACGATGTAGAAAGCGTCTGTTGGCTCTCCTTCATAAATTAAAGTGCTGGTTGCTGAAACCTCTTTTCGTCTGCCCGCATTGAGCAACCAGTCAAAATCTCGATCGCTGAATTCTGCTAGCATGTATAGCGCTTTTTTCATGGCTGAAGCCCTGCTGAATCAAGGGTAGATGGGGCTTAACCCAAGGAGTGCGGTGGATGAATGAGGTCTGCACGCTTGCCGGGTTGCCCACTGAATTCTGTTGAATGAGGTTGAACGAGGTTGAATGAGGTTGAATGAAATGTAGAAAGCACGCCTCTGTCGCCTGCATGTTTAAACCAATAGACTCGCTATCAATACCGAAACGTAGAATCGTAAGAGATTCAATCTATCTAAAAATTTGCCAAATTGACCGCTAGACGCAACATAACGCTATTTAGTAGCCATCTCTACAACAGCCTTGAAAAAGTCTAGAGGCAAGCCAGAGCAAGGGGCGTGAGCCATAATAAAGGGGATTTCTCTGCCATTGCCCTGCGAATTTCAACATGACTCAAACCCCAGAGCCTAACGAAGAATCATCCGCATATCTACCAACAACGATCGAGAAGGTTTTTGAGTTACTAGACAGCAAGCTGGTGACGTTTGGTGTGCCGGGAGCACTGAGCGCAGTTGGTGTTAATAAAGTGCTTACGAGTGCGCCTTGGACAGAAGCAGCTTGGTGTTTTGCAGGGGCGGCAGGAGTTTGGATCGCAATCAAGATCGGCAAGAAACTTGCACCTGAACTTGATCAAGCCTTGGACTGGGTGATTAGTACGACAAAGCAATCCCTTTTGACAGGTTGGTCAGCCGTTCGATCAGACTTTGAAGGGCAGTATTTGCGGCAGCAGGCTAAACTGTGCGAGGAATTTACCTCAGAAGGCTTTAATCCCGATCGGACTGCGATTCCGCTGTTAGAAGAAGTGTTTGTGCCGTTGGATTTGAGCGGTGCTATCAGCAGTGGTGCTTTAACCAACTTGCCCAAACCTGCTCGGCGGCAACGAAACCAGCGAGAAGCGGAGTTGCTATCAGAGAATTTGCAGATTTGGGATTTGTTAGCTCGATCGCGGCGTGAGCGTCAGTTCCGGCAGATGAGCATTCAGGCGAAAGGCGGCATGGGTAAAACGACATTGCTGCGGCATGTAGCGTTAATCTATGCTCAGCACAAACATAGAAGCCATCGAGCGCCAAAATTGGTTCCAGTCTTGCTGAGATTGCGCGATTGGAGAGAGCCATTAACGCAGGAACTAGCCGCTCAGCTTGCCCAAGTTGATTACCGAATGTCATCTGCCTAGTCTGTCAAGAGATCAGCCTTTAACTCCGCCGCCAGACTGGGCAAGAAAGCTGTTGGAGAGCGGCGCGGCTCTGGTGATGCTAGATGGATTTGATGAACTGCCAGAGGATAAACGACCGCAGGTGAGCCGTTGGATCAGTGCCCAGATGCAGCAGTATCGAGAATCGGTGTTTATTGTGACTTCGCGTCCGGCTGGATTCAAGGACTATGTAGCCCAGCGACCAGCGATTCCAATTTTTGTGAACAAGTTCAGTCCAGACCAACAGGAGAAATTTATCCGTCGCTGGTATTTGTGTCAGGAACGCTGTTGTCGCAGCACGAAGCAACTTCGCCAAGCGCGAGAGGTGGCAAAAGCGAGAGCCGATCAGCTAATTGCCCAGTTGCAGCAACGCTCGGAGTTGGGACACATGGCTGAAAATCCGCTGCTGCTGAATATGCTGACGACCTGTCATCGGTTTGATCCATCTAGAGAACTGCCCAAGCAGCGGATTGATCTGTATCGTGGCATTTGCAAACTTCAGCTTGATGATCGCCCCAGAGCCAGACTGATTCAGATGCCGCTGCCGTTTGAGCAGAGTCAGGTCATTTTGCAGCAGGTTGCGCTGGCAATGGTGAGAGCAAATCAGTTCAAAATCGAGCAGCAGAACTTGCTGAAGTTTCTAGAGCGACAGTCTATCTTCCAGCAAGAAGACGTTGAAGCAGCAGGCTGGCTGAAGCAAATTGTGGAGGTGGGTGAATTGCTAGTCGAGCGGGAACCAGGAGAATACGAGTTTCCACATCTTAGCTTCCAGGGCTTTTTTGCAGCGACTCAGTTGGCAGGGTGGCAAACTTCGCAAAACAACTTCCAAACCAGCGCTCGATTGATTCTGCAAAACTGGAACAGTGCGGTCTGGCGAGAAACGGTGTTGCTGTACACGGCTCAACTTAGCCCCAGTCGGCTAGATCAGGTTGTCCGTGAGGCCTGTGAACTGGGAAGCGAAGCCGCAGCATTAGCCGTAGTCTGCCTAGAAGAATATCCGCGTTCTGAAAAAGTGAGTGATGAACTTAAGGCACTTGCTCAAACCGTAAAGTATCAGCAGCTAGAAGAACTACTCAAAGCGCAGCAATGGCGAGAAGCGGATGAAGAAACCTACCGCTTGATGATCACGACTGTCGGCAAAGAGGATGGGCAATGCTTTGATCGTGGTGATCTAGAAAACTTTCCTTGCGAAGATCTGCGAACGATCGATCAACTTTGGGTGAAGTACAGCAACGGCAAATGGGGTTTTAGCGTTCAAAAGCGGATTTGGCAAGAGTGTGGCAGCCCAATAGGTACCGATGGCAACTGGAAAAAGTTTGCCGATCGCGTCGGATGGCGTAAGCAAGGAGGTTGGGTGCACTGCTTGAACCTCACGTTCGACTTGCAAAAATCTCCCAGAGGAGAATTTCCAAGTGTTTGCTTGGTGTTTTGGGCGGTGAGTTGGGATGGTGAGAGGGTGGGATATATGTTACCAAATCTCTTCTCTCGCGCAGAGACTTGTGAACTGTAGCACGAGCCAGTCTTGAGCATTTCTCAGCGTTGAGCGATTTCAGCAGCGGGTTGAGGAATGCTCGGTGCTGTTAGGCTAAATGAACTGAGTTGAAAAAGTCTGCTGTAGTTTCAAACCTTTGTTGATCCCCCCCTAGCCCCCCCTTACGAAAGGGGGGAACCGAGCCACGATGGTTTGAAGTCCCCCTTAAAAAGGGGGATTTAGG
>JAAUQT010000198.1 GCA_012033495.1 Cyanobacteria bacterium RM1_2_2
TGACCCCAAGCCGTCTTGCCTCACGCTCCAGCGAATCCAGCATCCACTGCGGAAAGTCAATCGTTACCGCTTGCAACTCATGTCCAGGACGACTCGCTCTGGACAAATCCAGAGATTCAGCCACCGACTCCCCCTGATCAAACTGCTGATCAAATGCTTCTGCCTTCATAAATCGCTACCTCTTCTACTCGTGCGCGTCGAACTGATATGATTCGGACTCTTGTTTCCCGATAGGTAATCACCGCTGACCAATGCTTACCTTTAATTTTACCAATTACCAAAAATCTAGCTTCATCTTCAGTTCTGGCAGGAATCTCAATGCGATCGACATCTGCCCACAATTGTTGAGCTTCTACAAAATCAATGCCATGTTTCTGTTGATTAGCCTGGCTCTTCTGCGGATCAAACTCGAACTCCATATTCGATCGGGTTAGATGAGTGACAGAAAAATGGGCAATTTCGTAGGGTTGCAGGCAGTGGTGGGCGGTCGGGTTTTGTAGGGGAGAGACGATCGATAGTTACAGGGTAAGTTCTGCTAACAATCTTCATTACGTTTCACCGTCAGCCTTAAAAGAGGTAGCTTCACCTGTATCACTAATTAACGTAACAGAGCCAACCACAAGGGATTCCAGACGATCGCTGATTTGAAACATCAGCGGCAAAAGACAAGTAGGACTTGTACTTACAGTATTTAATACGATTTAATACGACAATTCGTAATGCTAGCTCGCGCAAATTCTGCTGATACGGCAAGTTCTTATCTGCTGTAATAAACATATCAAACGATTGCTCTGCCGCAAGTGCTAATAGTTCCCGATCTTTCACACCCCGCCAGCCCATCTCCTCCACATTTCGCACCAAATGCCCTGCATCAATGAGCGGCTGCTTCAACTTTCTACTCAGCAGATTCTCATCCAGCAGAATGAACACGGGCGATTCGCTCCTGTTCTAGCATCGCTTTAACAATCACCTCTAAAACTTGCAGAACTTGAGATTGTAGGTGTGGAAAGTCCTGCAAAAACTCAGCTAAACCTGCTTCACTTTCCAAATAATCGAACAAAGTTTGCAACGGCACTCTCGTTCCGACAAACACAGGAACGCCACTCATAATTTCTGGATCAGAGTGAATAATCTGGCGATCGTGCAGCATTTCTTGAATCGTCATCTTGAAAGCATCCAGCGGCAGGCCATAACAAGATCTCAATCATAGCGTTGAGACTACAAGCGTACAGCACTGAAGAAGCAATCTTACCCATACCCCAAGCGATCGCTAACTCTCAAAATATTTATGCAACAAAGCCGAAGTCAACCGTTATGAATTGCCGTAGGTCGAGATTTCCAGCAGGTTGCCGTCTGGGTCGCGGAAGTAAATGGAATCGATTTTGCCGAGTGTGCCAGTGCGGGACACAATGCCTGTTTCGAGGGTGACACCACAGGCTTGGAGGTGCTCAATCACCTGTGATAGAGGCATCTGCGTAATCAGGCATAAATCCACTGCGCCGGGAGTGGGGCAAGCTGCCTTGGGTTCAAACTCTTGCCCTGCCTGATGGAGATTCAATTTTTGCTGACCAAACTGTAGAGCTTTGCGATTGTCCCCAAACGTGATCGCCTGCATTCCGAGCACTTCGGTGTAAAACTCACAGGTGATGGCAATGTCGCACACCGTCAGCACCAGATGGTCAATCCGCTCAATCATCCTTTTCTCGCCTGCTCATCACAACTATTGGCATTATCTGGTCTACATTCCATTTCAAGTTAAATTCTGCTGAAAGCATGACAGATGCCTTCATAGAGTCCGGTATGTTGAGAGTAGATTAACCCAGATTGCCCAATGTTTGATTCTTCCATTCTCCCTTCTCGTCCTAGTCATCCTCACGCTCGGCTAGAAGCTCTGCATCGCTGGATTGTCACAGCCGATCAGATGAGCCAGATCGAAGCGCGGGTGTTTGCTGCCGGGATGCCTGTTGCTGCTCTGATGGAGAAGGTTGGCGGGCTGTTGGTGCAGTGGATTTGCGCCCGCTATCCGCTTTCTGAGGTGCAGCGAGTTGGCGTTTTAATCGGGCCAGGGCACAACGGCGGCGATGCTTTGGTGATGGCACGAGAACTGCATTGCAGCGGCTATGAGGTGATGCGATACCAGCCGTTTGCCAAACTGAAGGAGTTGACCCAGTGCCACGCCCAGTATGCCGATAGTTTAGGGATGCCGGTTACGGATCAGCTAGACTCGCTGCAAAACTGCGATTTGCTGATTGACGGGCTGTTTGGCTTTGGGCTAGCTCGACCCTTGGAAGGCGAGATTGCCGAGGCAGTCAATCAACTCAACTCATGGCAAAAGCGAATTGTCAGTATTGATTTGCCCTCTGGAATTCATACCGACACAGGCGCGGTTCTAGGAACTGCGGTGCGGGCGACGCAGACGTTCTGTTTAGGGCTATGGAAGCGGGCTTTTTTGCAGGACAGCGCATTGGATTACCTGGGTCAGGCTGAGTTGGTTGATTTTGGCTTGCCGCTGGCAGATATTCGGGCAGTGTTGGGCGAATCACCGACTTTGCAACGCATCACAGCCAAGTTAGCAATCCAAGCTTTGCCCTTACCGCGCCCGGCTGCCACCCACAAATATAAGCAAGGACATTTGCTGCTGATTGCGGGTTCGCGTCAGTATATGGGAGCCGCCATTCTAGCCGGACTGTCTGCCCGATCGAGCGGGGTTGGGATGCTGTCGATTGTGGTTCCTGACAGCCTGCGCCCTTTGCTCATTGCTCAACTGCCCGATGCGCTGGTGATTGGCTGCCCAGAAGATGAAACTGGCGCAATTGCTGCTCTACCAGAGGCAGTTGATTTGTCGAAATATCATGCAGTTGCCTGCGGCCCCGGTCTGACGGTGCAAGCGACGCCCGTTGTGCAGCAAGTTTTAACCTGCGACTGTCCTCTCTTACTTGATGCCGATGGGCTAAACAGCATAGTCACCCTCAACGCCCCTGCCACCTTACAACAGCGAACGGCTCCAACTGTTTTGACGCCTCATCCCGGCGAATTTAAGCGGCTGTTTCCAGACCTGATGGGTTCTACCGACGATCGGATTGAACTGGCTCAGGCAGCATCTCAGCAAAGTGGCGCAATTGTGCTGTTGAAAGGCGCCAGAACGGCAATTGCGGCTCCATCTGGGCAGGTGTGGCTGATCTCCAACAGTACGCCGGCCTTGGCGCGGGGTGGCAGCGGCGATGTGCTGACCGGGTTAATGGGTGGGCTACTGGCTCAGCGGATTGTCCAAAATCCTGGAGTTGAAGCAGTTGTCTGTAGTGCGGCTTGGTGGCACGCTCAGGCAGGAATGCTGGCGGTTGAGGAAAAAACAGAGTTGGGGGTTAATGCTTCGGCGCTGATTGATTTCCTGACTCCCGCCCTGATTCCCTATCTCAATCCTGCTTGATTAACGCTAGTCATCCAGTCAGGCGATCCACTGAGGCGAAGTGGGTTACTTAGAGTAGCCACTACAGTAATGAAAGATAAGTGACGTTCATAAACGAACCCGGCAGGGGGCTGCTGGGTTTTTTATTATCTGGATCATTTTTCTGGATGGCAACGCCTTGTCTAAATTCATCATCGACACTTTACATTTTCCTCATTTGGCTACATTAAGCGCCAATCAAGACAATGATAGATTAAGGACGGCAAGCGCAATCGAGCTAGGTAAAGTGCTGTGTTCGTTGATTTCTCTCCTGTTTCCTTGGTTCACATCCTCCTGCTGGCGGCGGCTCTGGTGTTGCTAGCTCCAAGTGCTGTCTTCTTAAGCGAGTGCTTCGCTGCACTTCTGCCTCCCTCCCAAAAACTGAAGAGATCGGCTTATTCTCCTAAAATTGCGGTTTTAGTCCCGGCTCACAATGAGGCTATGGGCATTCAACCCGTTTTGGAAAGTCTCTCCGCCCAAGTGCAGATGCCGAACCGATTGGTCGTCATTGCCGATAACTGCACCGACCAAACCGCCCAGATAGCTCGTTCAACTGGAGTAACGGTGATCGAGCGGCAGGATACTGAGCGGCGCGGTAAAGGATATGCGCTCGATTATGGGCTGAAGTTTTTAGCTGCCGATCCACCGGATGTGGTGATTGTGGTAGACGCAGATTGTGAGGTGCAGCCAGGAACGCTTGATCGAATCGCTGAGTCTGCTCTGCTCACAGGGCGTCCCACTCAAGCCGTTTATTTGATGGAACTGCCTGCCCACCCCAAACCCAAGGATGCGGTTTCAGCGCTTGCCTTCCTGGTGAAAAATTGGGTGCGACCTCAGGGATTACACCGGCTGGGTTTACCCGGAATTTTGACAGGCACTGGCATGGCGTTTCCGTGGTCGGTGATTCAAAGTGTTTCGCTGGCAAGCGGCAATATTGTTGAAGACATGCAGCTATCAATGGATTTAGCCATTGCTGGTTATCCGACAATATTTTGTCCAGAAACTAGAGTAATTGGGCTGCTTCCCCAGCAAGATCAGGCCGCTAAAAGTCAGAGAACTCGTTGGGAACATGGGCATCTACAAACGATGCGGGCCCAGGTTCCGCCACTGCTTAAGGCAGCAATTCAGCAAAAGCGATTTGATTTACTCGCCATTGCGCTTGACCTCAGCATTCCACCTTTATCGCTGCTGATCATGCTGTGGTTAGCTGTCACCTTCGCCGCTGTGATGGCAGGCTTTTTGACCCAATTCTGGCTGCCAACCGGGCTAATGGTACTGGAAGGGGCGATGCTATTGGCAGCGATTTTGGTAGCGTGGGTTAGGTTTGGTCGTGCCGATTTACCAGCTTCCACCCTACTTGCTGTTCCTTTCTACGTTCTTTGGAAAATTCCACTTTACGTCGCTTTTCTGGTCAAACCTCAAACAAAGTGGGTTCGCACTGAGCGAGACAGAATTGATGCTGTAAAAATTGACGCTGCTCAGTCAGAATCTGATCTCGCTTGATGCTCGACCCTGGCTGTCGTCTATTTAAGTAGCTCGTCTTTAGGTAATCAATTAGGTTGTCAATTCCACAGTTAAGTTTGGCAAAATATGTTTGCTTCATTAGTCGTACAATAGCTGCAAATTGTTTATGAAGAGTGAGTAAAGGACTCTAAGCTCTGACTGTGAAATTACTGCTTATTTGGCTAGGATGATCTGGGCAAAAGATGGCTAAAAGCAAACTGCATGAATCTGATGTTTTATTTCATAGCTATTGTGCAAGCAGTTGTGCCCACGAAGAACATCAGTACGTTAGAAAAAATGTCAAAAGAATGATAAATCGTTAGTTGAATAAACTAAGGTTTCCTGCTTTTATCCAGGTTTTCAGCCAAAACTAAAGTGCAATGATTTCGGTTAGAGCAAGTTAAGGCTACATCATGATTTAGATTAGGGCGCAAGAGGTTTTAATGAATATTCTTCCAACCAAGATTCCTGATGTCTTGATGATTGAGCCTCGTGTTTTCGGGGATGATCGCGGTTTTTCTTTGAAAGCTTTAACGAAAAAACTTTTATTGAAAAGACGGGCGCAGATGTCCGCTTTGTGCAGGATAATCATTCTTGTTCTGCTCAAAATGTTCTACGAGGCTTGCACTATCAAATCCAGCAGGCGCAAGGCAAATTGGTGCGAGTTGTAGCAGGTGCAATTTTTGATGTTGCGGTAGACATTCGCAAAAGCTCTCCGACGTTTGGGCAGTGGGTTGGCTGTGTCCTTAGCGCCGAAAACAAAAAGCAGCTTTGGGTTCCGGCTGGTTTTGCCCATGGTTTTCTGTCGTTGGAAGATCGTAGTGAAGTGCTCTACAAAGCCACCGATTTTTATGCGCCAGCCCACGAGCGCTGCATCTTGTGGAACGATCCGAATTTAGCCATCGAGTGGCCGCTGACTGCTGATCCAACGGTGTCGAGTAAAGATCAGGTTGGGCAAGCATTAGACGATGCTGAGGTGTTTGCATAATGCGAATCCTATTGATTGGACAAGATGGGCAGGTTGGGCAAGAATTACTCAAAACACTGGCTCCCATCGGCGAGCGGGTTGGGGTCGGGCGCTCGCAGCTTGACTTAACTCAGCCTGACCAAATTCAGCAGGTGATCACCGAAGTTGCACCTCACTTGATCGTCAATGCGGCAGCTTACACGGCAGTTGATAAAGCCGAAGCGGAACCAGAAGTCGCCCACGCTATCAACGCGGCAGCCACTCGAAAGATAGCAGAATTGGCGCAACAGGCAGGCGCACCGCTGATCCACATTTCTACCGATTATGTGTTTGATGGCGGCAAAAATACCCCTTACACCGAAACAGATGCCACTCATCCGCTGAGCGTCTACGGTCAGTCTAAGCTGGCGGGGGAAGCCGCGGTTCAACAGGTCGCTGAGCAGTCTTCAGATTTCCGGTACGCCATTCTCAGAACTGCGTGGGTTTACGGTGTTTGCGGCAAAGGCAATTTTGTTAAGACCATGTTGCGGTTAGGGGCAGAGCGTCCAGAGGTACGGGTCGTGGCAGATCAGGTGGGCACACCCACTTGGGCAGCCGAAATTGCTAGGGCAATTGCTACTTTAGCGACGCAATGGATTGACCCAACCCCCAATGGCGACGTAAATTCGTCGGATCTCAGCGGTATCTACCATTTCACCAATAGCGGCGTCACAAGCTGGTATGACTTTGCCGTTGCCATTTTTGAAGAAGCCGAAGCCTTAGGGATTCCGCTTAAACTCAAGCAAGTCACGCCCATTACAACTGCTGAGTATCCAACGCCGGCCCAGCGTCCTGCTTACTCCGTGTTGGCAAACCAGAAGATCCAGCAGGTTCTCAAAGTCCCTGCCCCGCAGTGGCGGCAAAGTCTCAGACAGATGCTCACCGAACTTTACTCAACAACCTATGAAAGCAATTATTCTCTCCGGCGGTAAAGGCACTCGCCTGCGTCCTCTCACCTATACTGGTGCAAAACAGTTGGTTCCGGTCGCCAATAAGCCCATTTTGTGGTATGGCATCGAGTCGATTGTGGCAGCAGGCATCACCGAGATTGGCATTATTATCAGCCCTGAAACTGGGGAAGAGGTGAAGTCAAAAACCGGGAATGGCGAGCGTTTTGGGGCTAACATTACCTACATTCTGCAAGAAAAGCCGGCTGGTTTGGCCCACGCAGTCAAAATTGCTGAGCCGTTCCTGCAAGATTCGCCTTTTGTGATGTATTTGGGAGATAACCTGGTTCAAAGCGAACTGGATTTGTTTTTGGAGCAGTTTCATACCGCGAATCTAGATGCCCTGACGCTGCTCTGCCCAGTTTCCAATCCGAGTGCCTTCGGGGTTGCCAGAGTGGATGAGAACGGGCGCTTGCTGCAACTGATCGAAAAACCCAAAGATCCGCCTTCTAATTTGGCACTGGTAGGCATCTATATTTTCTCGCCTGTGATTCATCAAGCCATTGCCATGATTCAGCCATCAGCGCGGGGCGAGTTGGAAATTACTGACGCGATCCAGTGTTTGATTGATCAGCAAAAATTTGTTGAAGCTCGGCAGATTCGCGGTTGGTGGCTAGACACCGGAAAAAAAGACGACCTTTTGGAAGCCAATCGAATTATTCTGGACACTTGCTTGCAATCTGAAGTGTTGGGTGAAGTGGATGAGCGCAGCCAAATCATCGGGCGAGTGCAAATCGGAACGGGTTCAAAAGTGGTGAACTGCACGATTCGCGGCCCTGTCACCATCGGCAGCAACTGTCATTTGGAAAACTGCTTTATCGGGCCCTACAGCAGCGTGGCGGATCAGGTGACGCTGGTTGATGCTGACCTTGAGCATAGCGTGATTTTGCAAGGCGCGAAGGTGGAAGGCATCCATCACCGGATTGTAGACAGCGTGATTGGTCAACGCGCCCACCTGAAGGAAGCCCCCCGTCGCCCGAAAGCCCTCCGATTCATGATTGGAGATGATTGCCAGATCGAGCTTAACTAGGCTGAGAAATGAGGCTCAACTGCCTGATTCTCACGTTTCATTCACTTAACGACATCACACGCCATTAAATCTATGACAGCTTTTGAGCAGGAACCACTTTCAAGATCGCCTCGCAAACTGATTGTCACCGGAGGCGCGGGCTTCATCGGGTCGAATTTTGTTCATCACTGGTGCCAAAAATACCCAGGTGATCGGGTGGTGGTTTTGGACGCCTTGACCTACGCTGGGAATCGCAATAATCTGGCAGAGTTGGAAGGGAAAGCCAACTTGCGGTTCGTGCAAGGTGACATCTGCGACCGGACGCTGATTGATGGTTTGCTGCAAGAAGAAAGAATCGATACCATTGCTCACTTTGCCGCCGAGTCGCATGTGGATCGGTCGATTTTAGGCCCCGGAGCTTTCGTCCAGACGAACGTAGTCGGCACGTTTACCTTACTCGAAGCGTTTCGGCATCACTGGCAGGACGCCGGAAAACCCGCTTCCTATCGGTTCCATCACGTTTCTACAGACGAAGTGTATGGCAGCTTAGAAGCAACCGACCCAGCCTTCAGCGAAACTACACCCTACGCGCCCAACAGCCCCTACTCAGCATCTAAGGCAGGCAGCGATCATCTGGTGCGGGCTTACCACCACACCTATGGAATGCCCACCCTGATGACGAACTGCTCCAACAACTACGGGCCCTATCATTTTCCAGAGAAACTGATCCCCCTGATGTGCATTAACATCCTCATGGGTAAACCGCTGCCCGTCTACGGAGATGGACAAAACATCCGCGACTGGCTGTATGTTGGCGATCATTGCAGCGCCTTGGATGCGGTGATTCATCAGGGTACGCCAGGAGAAACGTATAATATCGGCGGCAATAACGAAGTGAAGAACATTGATCTAGTCACAATGTTATGTGAACTGATGAATGAGCTAGCGCCCGATCTACCCGTTCGTCCGGCTCAAAAGCTGATCACTTTCGTCAAAGATCGTCCCGGACATGATCGACGCTATGCAATTGATGCCACCAAGATTCAGACAGAGCTAGGCTGGACTCCGGCCGAAACCATTGAAGGAGGATTGCGGCGCACCGTAGAATGGTATTTGACCCACCGCGAATGGTGGCAACCGCTGCTCTCGGAAGAATATCAAGCTTACTATCGGCAGGTTTACGCCTGAAGCAAACAGGCATCGCCGACTTGAGATGGGGTGAGATCTATCGCACTAAAGTTGTTTCCATCTAACAGGAGGATGAGGCAAATGGCAAGCTTCAAACGCAGAGGGATTTCAATCAACAAAGCGATCTCTCAACCCATCTCATTAGTTGCGCTGTTTTGCATCGTGTTGTCGCTCGTTTTTGCCTGTTCTTTGCCGTTTAATAGTGCTAAGTCTGTGTCTGACAAAGTTTATGATCCGACGTTGAAATATGTTTCAACCGACAGCTTAGGGCTGGGAACAAATCTGACTAGCGTGAGTGATTGGTCAACTGAATTACCGTTTCTCGATGGGTTTAAGTCTTCCCGCCAATGGATACCGCAATGTTTGCCCAGTGAAGGTTGTGGCGACAGTTGGGGAACGGGAGAAAGTGACAAGATTGACTTAGATGAGCAGGGTTGGGTGAAGTCTTTACCAAAGCCAGAAGACGGACTGAAGTTTACGCGAGTCAGTACGCTGCTCTATCGGGAAATTAATGGCAAATATCCGGGCGGGCAATACGTTGTTCTCTATGAAGGTGAAGGTAAGATCGAATATGGCTTTGATGCCAGTAAGGATGAAGCCACATCCCGACCAGGACGAGATGTGCTAAACGTAGAGCCATCGCAAGGCGGAGTTTATCTGATCATCACGGAAACTGATCCGAATAACACCGGAAACTATATTCGGAACATTCGAGTTGTGCCAATCGAATACGAAAATACGTTTGAAACTGAAATTTTCAATCCAGTCTTCTAGAACGAATCAAGCATTTTGGCGTACTCCGCTTCATGGACTGGATGCGTACCAATGACTCGGAGCAACAGGAGTGG
>JAAUQT010000199.1 GCA_012033495.1 Cyanobacteria bacterium RM1_2_2
CTTACGAAAGGGGGAACCGACCCACAACTGGCTTGAAGTCCCCCTTTCGTAAGGGGGATCTAAGGGGATCAAGCAGGGTTTTAACTTCCAATGCAAGATCTGTGTACACGGCAGCTTTTAAGGAGGACAGAGGATGAGGTTTCAGGCTTTAAGTGCATAAGTTCTATTTATTTCAAATTTATTTCAATTTACTTCAACAGCGCCTCAAACTGTTTTTCCCAGCTTTCGTGATTGCCTCGCGCTACTTGCACAATCGGCGAGATGCCAACCAGCGTATTCACCGTCCAGTTGATTAGCGATAGGGGGAACCGCAGCGGGCGGGCAATGTCAAGAAACAGCACGACTCGATACTCGCTGGTGTCGTTGTGAACTTCATGCTGAAACGTGTCGTCAAAAAATAGGGTTTTGCCTTCTTCCCAGTAAGTGATTTGGTCGGCAACGCGAATGTAGCAGGCTTCTTTGGGTTCGGGCACTTTCAATGCGAGGTGACAGCGGATGATCCCTTTGTGTTTGCCGCGATGGGGTGGAATGTGTTTGCCGGGAGCCAAAATGGAGAAAAAGGCCACCTTCAGTCCGGGAATTTTGGCGAGCAGCTTGGCGGTTTCAGGGCAGCGCTCACAGTTTTTCTGCGATTTGTAGCCAAAAGCGGTGAAAAAGAAAGTCTTCCAGCGATCGTCGTCAGCAATTCTGCCTTGGCGAGGTGAAATGTCTTGAAAGTTGGGCAGCGCTTCGGCGTAGGGCATCACCTGATCCAACTCTTGGCGGATGATCTGCCAGTTGGCTTCTAGCTCATATGACCAGGGAAACTGGTCGTTACTAAAAAACACCGCATCGCCCACCTTCGAGTATTTCGGCACCAGCCCTTCGATGTAGCTCACCACTTTGCCGAGGGTGCCTTGATTCGGCGAAAACTGCTCAACATTTTTGATTGCACTCTTCAATCCACCTTTCATCTGCTGCCTCGCTTGATTCACCAGAATTAATGCAGCCCTCATTGTATAGCAACCGCTCCAGGGTTGAGGCCGGAGTAGGAGCGACTAGGGCACAGACTACATCTCTCCTATCCAAGGGTCTCAGCAAACTGGACAGATCAACGGCTGAAATCATGCCATCGTCAGCCCGACGCAATCCAAAATCCCCAATCTAAAATCCAAAATGGTATGAGATAGAATCGGGTCGAAGGAGTTGGGTTGGGCGAATGTTTTTGTTTTTGTCGAAGCTGCTGCCGCTGTTTGTCTACCCGCTGGGGTTTGCCTGCCTGATGCTAATCGGGGCGTTGCTGACGCTATGGAAACGGCCGCGCTGGTCGGCAGGGTTTATCATCTTGGCGTTGGCGGCGTTGCTGTTGGGTGGCAATGGCTGGATCGCAAACCAGATGGTGAGTTCGTTAGAGCAGCAGTCTGTCCCTACGGCAAACCTACCGAACGCAGATGCCATCGTGGTGCTGGGTGGCGCGATTCGTCCGCAAATTCCGCCGCGTCCGGGAGTTGATGTTACTGAAGCAGGCGACCGACCAATTTATGGCGCACAGCTTTATCGAGAAGGGAAAGCGCCCCTGGTGATTTTGAGCGGCGGACGGATTGAGTGGCAGGGAGGCGGCCCACCCGAATCGGCAGACATGGCAAAGCTGATCGAAACGATGGGCGTTCCGGCGGCGGCAATTCTGCAAGATCCGACTTCACTCAACACTCACGAAAATGCGGTGAACGTGAAACAAATTTTGACTCAGCGCGGCATCAACCGAGTGTTGCTCGTCACGTCAGCGGCGCACATGCCCCGCTCGGTTGCCATCTTCAAAAAACAAGGCATTGACGCCACGCCAGCCCCAACCGACTTTTTGGTGACGCAGCAGGAGCTTCAGGAAGCCCAAAGCACTTCCCAAGGGCGAATTCTGAGCGTGATTCCCGAAGCCGAAAACCTCCAGCGCCTCACCCGTGCCCTCAAAGAATACATTGGTATCTTGATCTACCGACTGCGAGGCTGGGCATAGTGTCATAATTTGGCTGTACCCCTTTTCGACTGTGCTCTTTTGAGAACTTCCCGTCGTTGCTGGTTTGCCGATTGCTATGTTTGAGTTTGATCCGTTGTCGCAGCCCTTTCCTCAGCAGATTGTGCCCTTGCCGCAGGGCGAAGCCGAAGCGCTGCTCATGTCTCACCAACTCACATTTGAGTTTTATGAAGAGGTGCGGTTCCGCGCTGCCTTTGAAGAACACTGTCAGTGGTATCAGCAGACCGCTGAGCGGCATCGTCAGGAATTTGAGGCGATGCGTAATGACATTAATCTGCGCGGCTGGCTCACGGGGCAACAGCAGTGAGGTTGCAGCAGTAAGGATAATTCAGCTTTTTGATTTCAGTTTGAATTCCGACTCAGCCTATCCTACTCCACCAACTCCAACTCGTTTTCCCGCAGATGTGCCCGGAAGCGGCTGTCGTCAAACTTAATTACAACTGGAAAGTTAGCGCTGATCGGTTTCCCTTGATACTCACGCACAATATCGACAATTTCGCCACTCATGCCCTGAAGATCAAAGGGCTGATTCCGATGGTTCGGATGGTGATAAACAATAACAGACTCTTTAACTCGAACGCGATCGCCAACTTTCATAACAACTAAATAGTGTTCTCTCACAAATCCTGCTGGAATTTTTTGATCTCAAAAGCAGTCCGCATCAGGCAGCACGCAAAACAACCTGGCTGCCAACAGCGGATAAATGAAGATTACCTTCCCTATCTTTGCATATCCTGTCCCCCATCCACGCATTCCCCTACCCACGCATTCCCCTAGCATAATTGCTTGACCAACCGTTACTCAGACGGCTCCCCAGAGGCATCTGGGAGTTCGGGTGTCGATTCAGGTGGGGCAGGCTGACTGGGGGCAAAATGGCCGGGAGCAATTTCGCGCCACATCGTAATGCTGAGTGCCGTTAGCACAAAAGTAAGGGCGGCCATTCCGAGAGCCGCAATCCACGTATCCAGCGATTTTTGTTTGGGTGAAACGGCTTCGCGTTTGGGTAACACGGCTGCTTTGGGCGGTTTTGGAGCCTCGGTTTCGTCATCGTAGAGCAGGGCTTTAGAGGATTCGGTGAGGTCGGCAGGGGGCGGAGCAGGCGTTTGGGTTGTTGCGGTACTGAGGCGCGATTCGGGTTCGCTTCCGGGTTCAAATATGGGTTCAAACAAACTCAGCGTAGTTCCAATCCGGCACTGCATCAGCACCACCGAAGCATTGTCGTGACCTTGATGGCGGTTTGCGAGCGCCAGCCACTCCTGAACTGCGAGCTTCAGCGATTTTTTGTCTTGCAACACAGGCAGCATCAACGATTCCCAGGTTTGCTCAACGAAGCCCTGATCGCTTAAGCCATCAGAACAGAGCAGCAACACGCCGGATTGATCGAGCATTAGCCGTTGCACCGTAATTTTGAGCGAATCGGCTTCACGAGTGCCCAGCGCTTGCGTGAGGGCGGCGGCATCTGGAGAATAGCACACCTGCGAGTAGAGGCTGCGTCCGGCTCGCACTTCTCGCGTTGCCACATCATCATCGACGGTCAACAATTGGCAAGCGTGCGGCGTCAACCAGTAGGCGCGGCTGTCTCCGACATGGACGAGATAGAGTTCGTGGGTGTTGCCTTGGGCATGGATGGTTCTCACGGTCTGAGGGATTTGCACCGCCAGCATCAGTGTCGTGGCCATGCGTTGCCGATGTTCGCGTCCTTGCAGGTTGTTCTGTGCGGCGATCAGGTTATTGGCGACGCGCACCATTTCAACCAACTGCTCAGCGATAATCTGAGGCGGCAGTGGTTCTGGTTGAGCCACTAATTCTGCGAGCCACGGACGAATTTGCAACTGAAGCGACCGTGAGGCTAACTGACTCGCCACCTCGCCGCCTGCATGGCCGCCAATGCCATCACAAATGATGCCCACCGAGGGCAGATAATCAGGGGTTTCGAGATCGCGCAGCGTCGGATAGCAGGCATCTTCGTTATGAGAGCGCTGGGGCCCGGTGGTGGTGGCTGCCAGCGTTTCAATTTGCAGCGGCAGTTGGGCCGCTTGCTCCAACAAAAGCTGGTTTAGCTGCTCGCCAATTTGGGCATGAAGGACGGCAGGATCGGGGGCGGGAATTTGCTGCCACTGGTCGCCGATCATTTCGCATAATCGCTGCAACGCCGCTCGGATAGTAGGGTGAGCGTCCTGAATCCACTGCTGCCACAGCGTTGCTAAATCTGGCAACGAAGGATTCTCTAAGGCTCGATTCGGGAAGCTGGAGGGCAGAGAGGCCGCCAACACTGGCATTCCTTGCCCAATGGCAGGGAGGCTATCGAAAGGTTGCCCTGCCGCAACGGTTGCCAATTGCGGCACTGGAACCATCTGAGCCTGACGAGACGGGCGATCGGCAATGAGTTCGCGTAGCCGCAGCCGCCAGCCTTCTACGTGCAAATTGCTAGCAACCAGCAAACTGCTCACCATGCCCTGAGCCGCCAGCGGCTGCCAAAGCTGCCACATTTGCCACAGCCAGTTGAGTTGCCGGACTGGAGAAGCCGCAGCCCAAACGCCTTCTAGCAGCGGCAATAGCTGACCTTTAGAGTTAATTGGCGCGTTTTCTAGTAAAAAAACCGGCTGTTGGTTGGGAGGCTGACAGATTCCGAATAGCTGGGGCAAATGCAGCCGATGGGGATGCAAATGCAAGTAAGGCAGCGCCTGATCGGGAATTTCGGGCGGCTCTTCGGGCGGCAGTCCGGGTTGGGTGTCGAGCCAAATTTGCGGACTCACCACCCCATAGCGACAGTTGACCAGCGTATGCATCGGGATGCGGGTGGCAGCAGTTCCCACAGCCCACAGGTGGCGGTAGAGCAGTGGCTGCTGACACCGATCGCAGACCGGTTGCCCAATCTGATTGTCGGCATAGAGGCAGTCTGGGTTGGGGCAGTGGAGGGTGACTGAGAAACGACTCATGAGCCTACGCCAAAAGAATTACCGAAAAGTTAAACGATCCAAGCTGCGGCTGAGCTAGATTGGAGGAAAGTATGGCAGTTGCCACGCTTGCAATCCCCTGTTATATCGCGCTTCACTGAATCCGGCACACAGAGAAATCTAATTTTCGTAAGACTGATGCAATTGAGGCTTCCTAGCCCCTCTACCCCCAGGTTTAGGGGACTCTGAAATCAAAGTCTCCAGATTTAGCGAATTCAGGGGACAAGTTCGTAAGTCCTATTTCTGGATTTTGGGAAATCAGTAACGAGCAGTTGAAGAAGTGTATTTCTGTGAAGCGATAGGTTAAATTTGCCAGGGAATTATAAATCTCGTTAGGCTGGCTCCCTCTCCATTGGTTTAACTTGGTTTAACGTTGCCTAACTGCATTGCTGCATCTCCTCCCCATCCATCCTGTGTTTCTAGTTTTATGTTCAGCGCTCCAATTTTGTGGCTAATTGCCGGTTTAATTCTTTGTGTCATGGAGTTAGTGCTGCCCACTGCCTTCGTGGAGCTAACGATGGGCATCAGCGCTGTGATGGTGGCTTGCGTCGCTTGGTTTGTGCCCTCACTGACGGTGCAGGTAGTCTTGTGGCTGCTGCTCTCGCTTGGTTTAGCAGTGCTGCTGCGCCGATTCTTACCCAAGCGGGCTAATCCAACGATTGAGGACGCCAAGAACGCCAAAACCCTGACCGCTATTCCGCCTGGACAAACGGGACGAGTGATTTATGAGGGAAATTCTTGGCAAGCTCGCTGTGAAGATGAGCAGTTGGCAATTGCCGCCAATCAGCCCGTTTATGTCGTCGGTCGGCGCGGCACAACGCTGATCGTGCTTCCTGAATATTTGATTCACTCTTGAATTTTTCCAATCATTAAAGAGGTTTGAAATGGGAGAACTGTTTACATTTTTGGTACTGGTGGCGCTCGGCGGAGCAGGTCTATCGGGTTCAGTGCGAATCGTCAATCAAGGCAACGAAGCGCTCGTGGAACGGCTGGGAAGCTATGACCGCAAACTTGCTCCAGGGTTGAGTTTCACGTTGCCTTTCGTGGAGCGCATTGCCTATCAAGATACGATCCGCGAGAAGGTGTTAGATATTCCGGCGCAGCAGTGCATCACGCGAGATAACGTCTCCATCGCTGCCGATGCGGTCGTCTACTGGCGAATTGTGGATCTCGAAAAAGCCTATTACAAAGTGCAAAACTTGCAGGCAGCGATGGTGAACCTGGTTTTGACGCAGATTCGCTCAGAACTGGGGCGCTTGGAGCTAGACCAAACCTTCACCGCCCGCTCAGAAATTAACGAAGTGCTGCTGCGAGAACTGGATGAAGCGACCGATCCGTGGGGTGTGAAAGTGACGCGGGTGGAGCTACGCGATATTGTGCCGTCGAAAGCCGTCCAAGAATCGATGGAACTGCAAATGTCGGCAGAACGACGCAAGCGAGCCTCGATTCTCACCTCTGAAGGCGACCGGGAATCGGCAGTAAACAGCGCCAGAGGTAAAGCAGACGCGCAGCTACTCGACGCAGAAGCCCAGCAAAAAACCGTCATTATGCAAGCCGAAGCCGAACAGCGGGCGATTGTGCTGCGGGCGCAAGCTCAACGTCAAGAACAAGTGCTGAAAGCTCAAGCCACTGCCGAAGCGCTTCAGGTGATTTCCAAAACTTTGCAACAAGATCCCCACGCGCGGGAAGCTCTGCAATTTTTGATGGCGCAGCAATACATCGACATGGGAACGAAGATCGGCGCAAGTGACAGCAGCAAGGTGATGTTTATGGACCCGCGCAACATTGCCGCCACGGTGGAGAACATTCGCTCGATTGTTGGCGATGGAGGGAATGGGAAGGAGTAGAGAGGTGGATGGATGATGGAAAGGCTTTTCACTCATCCACTCATCCACTCCAACCTCAAACAAACTACTCTGCCGCTCCGTTATGGTGAGCGAGTTGGCATTGGGTGCAAAGCCCGAAAAACTCTAGGGTGTGATAAAAAATCTTGAACTGGTATGCCTGGTGTAGCTGAGTTTCTAACTCATGCACTGGGCATTCATTAATGGGAATTGATTCGCCGCATTGCAAACAGGTGAGGTGATGCCGATCTTCTTGAGCCGTGCTATACAGCGATTCGCCGTTTGCTAGCGTTCGCACTTGCACCACGCCTTCTAGTTTCAGCGCTTCTAGAGAGCGGTAAACCGTTGCTAATCCCATGTTTTCGCTGCGATTCCGCAATTCTAAATAGATATCTTGGGCAGAAATGGATCGATTGAGTATTTTGAGTAAGTCGAGAATTCGATCTTGACTCCGAGTCCGTTGGGATTTCATAAAACTACCAATCTGCTCTAAACGGAAAGACGGGGCGGTTCATGGGCTGCGTTTATCTCATTACATCTGACTGCAACTGACGACAACCAAATTCCCATCACCGATGATTAGGGGTCTATTCCATCATAGAATGAAGGCTATGATGTTCAGCTTCCTCTCCGTGACTCAAACTCACCAAGCTCAAACTTATCAGGCTCAAATTTACGTGACGCTCCGCCCTTCTGTGCTTGATCCGGCCGGAACTGCGGTGCAGTCTGGGTTAAAGCATATGGGCTATGACAACGTCGAGCAAGTTCGGATTGGCAAGTATGTCGAGTTGGTTCTCACGGCATCAGATGAAGCCGCTGCCCGCGAACAGCTTGATCGAATTTGTGATCAACTTCTGGCAAACCCAGTGATCGAAAATTATCGTTTTGAACTCATGGCAGTCGCCAAAAAGTAAGCCTTCAAGCCTTCAGAAATGAGCAAGATTTGCATTTACTCAACCATCTGCAAATCGTTTATTGGCTACACAAGAAGCAGCATAGATCTAATAGTAGCCAATATCTCCTCAGTATAATTAACTCGTTGCTACTGCTGTTATCAGTGAAGCCATTGCCAAGTTATCGACAGTAATCAAGGCTGGAAAAGATATACAAGGTGATTTAGAAGCATGAGCCAAATTACTGTCTATGATCACATCGCGCAAGCTACTCTTGACCAATATGATCTAGCTCAGGGGCAATGTTGGTTTCTAGGACATAGTGGAAGTGTCACCTTTCGGATTAAAACACAAGAGGAAAAATTTCTGCTCCGAATTCACCGAGCCATATCTAGTTCTCAGGAGAATGTTTGGCAAAGCCCAAGAGTGATCGAGTCAGAACTTTTATGGCTGTCTGCTCTAGATCTTGATACGGAATTAGTTGTGCAGAAACCCATCAAAAATCTACACGATAGGTGGGTCACTCAAGTAAATGAAGATAATGAAGATACAGAAATTTTTTACTGCTCACTGTTGCGATGGATTGACGGTGAAATCTCTCAGGCTGAACGGACTCCCCAACGTCCCGCTTCACCCGCCGCTAGTAACCTTGAACAATGACAAATAACCTTTTGACGGTCGGGTGCAAGCGGCTTGTTAGACCTCACCGCGACTCTAACAGTTCTTCAACAGTCAATTCGATGTCGCTTGCAATTTGCCGTAGAAGTCTGGGAGAAATATCACGTCCTTTATGAAACGGAACAGTTGTCCCTCGACCATCTTCATGTCGAAACTGCTTGTGTGAACCTTTTTGACGAACCTCTACAAAACCTAGATTTTCTAGAATACGTACAACCTCTTGCGGCTTCAGAACCGGAATGTGACTCACCGCTTACTGAACCACAATCTGCTGTGTACCAACAAACTCCGTCTTGAACACTACTTCCTCATTTTCTAAGAGCATCTCAATTACTTCACGAAGATTCTCCTGCAACTCATCCAGAGTTTCTCCTTGGGAATGCGCTCCAGAAAAGCCAGGAACATAACCAACGTAGAGGTTAGTGTCAGAATCTCGCTCGACAATTGCAGTGAAGGTTCTCATAAGCTAGTTATTTTACTCAACTAGTCAACTTTTAGTTTTGCCAAAATTTTTAAGCGCTCAAGATAGTTTCTCATGTGTTCAGCACTCTCTGTTGGAACACAGCCATCATTGCACAAATAAATTCTATCTGTGTTTGAGTCACCCTTGTAATTACCTATTTCACGGTGATGAGCTTCGACCGATTGATTTCGCGCTCTGTGGCTTTGGCTACTATCTATATAATGTTGCATAATGTTGCGGCTGCGCTTCAATACTTACCGTCCACCGTTCGATCTTGCTTCTTTGAAGGCTATCAAGCGAGCCAAAAGCTGCCTGAAAACTACATCCAAATCATAGAAAGTTTTTTCATCATGGCACTTACGGAGGTTTTGTCGTTTCACGTCAACAATCCGCAGGAGCATGGGGGCGTTTCTGACACCGTGAAATACATCACGAAGGAGCACATTCCTTTGTATCTCCAGGGTGAATCATTCTTATTTAACAAGTAACGCAGTGTGCAACTATTTCTTAGCCCCCTTTTTAAGGGGGTTTGGGGGATCGGCTGTTAACAGGATTGAACGAAGATCCCCTAAGCCCTTAAAAAGGGGGACTTTGAAGCCAGAAAGTTGCACATCGCGTTAAGTAGTTCTGAGATCTAACAATTTCAAGCCGCAGAGCCAACTTCTCAAAAAACGTTCCTTCCGGCTGCATAAACTGAAAAAGTCACTCCTACTGAATTTTTAACCAGAGGATGCACCTCAACTCATCCTCGCTTTAGAAATTCAGGAGACACAGCAATGGCGACGAAGAAAGGAACGGCACTAGACGATTTGCTGCTCGGTACAGTAGGCAACGACGTTCTCAAAGGTTTATCTGGCGATGATGTGCTGAAAGGCTTCAAGGGTGACGATAAGCTGATTGGCGGCGAAGGAGATGACAAGCTCGTCGGCGGTGCAGGAAACGATATCCTCAATGGCGGCGCGGGCGACGATCTGTTAAATGGCGGCGGTGGGAGCGATACGCTCAACGGTGGGGCAGGCGAAGACACGCTGAATGGCGGCGGCGGCAATGACATTCTCAAGGGTGGCGCGGGC
>JAAUQT010000200.1 GCA_012033495.1 Cyanobacteria bacterium RM1_2_2
GGCTTGCCCGCGCTATCCTGTCGCTCAATGGCTTCCCCGCGCCAGAGCCGTTGTATTGCTTCAATGCCGCGCCACATCGTTGCCTTGCGGTTTGTATGCCGTTCACGAGACAGCACAAAATCATCAACTGTCCAGCCAGAAGCAACGGCAATTTCAACGCGGCCCTTGGAAAGATTGTCCACCATTGCCCATTCTTCTGCAATCCGAATTGGGTCATGCAGCGGCACGACTACGCTCCCAGCCCGCAAGCGAATCTGCTTTGTAATCATGGCAAGAGCGGCACTCGTAACGGATGGGTTGGGGTAAAGTCCGCCAAAGGCATGAAAGTGACGTTCGGGTGTCCAGATAGCAGTAAAACCATTGCGGTCGGCGAACTGAGCGCTATCTATCAACAGCCGATATTTGTCGGATTGAATACTAGAACCATCTCCATCAAAGTAAAATAAACTGAAGTTCATTGTGTTTCTCCTAAAGTATTTTTCCTAGTGACTCTTTTTTAATTCTGTATTCACATTATCATTCTCCATTTGCTCAATTTGCGTTAGCAAGCTCTCCATTGCTTGAAAATCAGTCTCGATTTGGGCATCTACTTTAGCTCGATTTTCGCTGATCATTTTGGCAATGCCAGCAACAGTTGGTGATTCAAACAAAAATTCTCGCATCGGCAACTCCACCTGAAACGTTTCTCGCAGGCGGGATATTGCCTGAATTGCGAGCAGCGAATCACCGCCCAGTTCAAAGAAATTATCATGGATGCCGATTGCCTCAATTCCCAAAAGCGTTTGCATTGCCTCTGCAACCGTTTGCTCTACATCACTGCGAGGAGCAACATAGTCTGTTGAAAGCTGAGGGCGGCTGTGCTGTTTGCCTCCAGTTTGAACAGAAGATCGAACAGATAAGTCTACAGGTGATTGAACAGTCTGAAAAGATGTTTGGATACGGTCGAATAGATCGGTTGGTGAAACTGCAACTTGGGCTAATTCTGGGTGCGCTAAGACGTGCCTGAATACTCGCTTGACTTCTGCTGGGGTGATGGCTAAGTCTATCAGGGTTGAGCCAGTAGGATCGGTAGAGGTTGGCTGATCAAAGCGGCAGGCATCCCAATTAATGCTGATCCAGGGAACCGAACTCAATTGATTTTGTTGAATCGTGAAGGCATCCATAAAGGCATTTGCGGCAGCATAGGCAGCAAATCCGACACCTCCCACTAGCGTTGAAAGTGAGGATTGCAGCAGATAGAAGCCGCTGACTTTTCCACGCAAAACGGACTCAAAGATGCGGAGTCCTGTCACCTTAGCGCGAAACTGACGATCGATCTCCGCCTGATTCAAAGCGTGAATCAAACAACTTGCCTGATCCCCCATCACATCTGCATGGATTGCACCGTGGATCGTACCGAACTGTTGACAAACCTGTTCGACAATTGATTGTAGTTTACATTCATCAGTTAGATCAGCACTGAAGCAGTAAAGCTTAGTCCCTTGTGCTTCCAAATTCTGTAGCGTTAAAATATAGCGGCTGACAGAATCTTGCGTCCCATGTGTTGCCATCCAATTCTCCCATTGGTGCTTTTCGGGTAAACCTGCTCGTCCAACTAAGATTAACGTTGCCTGCACTTCTGCTAAACACTGCGCAAAAATTAACCCTAACCCTTCAACTAAATCGCCTGCGATTAAATATACGCTGTTTGTTCTCAATAGCGTTTCGTTAGCTTGCTCTTCTGATCGCTTTATAGGTTCAATGGTCTGCATCCAACGATAGTAATTTCGGTGTGCTACAGCCCATCCACAACTCGATTCGCGATCAGGTTGAGCCAATTCTGCCAGTAAATGAACAGCATTTGTCTGAGACGTATCAATTTCCACTATCTGGCAAGGCAAACCGCATTCCTGCCAAATGACTTTACTAGCTCCCAGCAGCGTTGCTTTCATTGGCTCAATTAGCTCTGAGCCGTTGAGGTCAAACAGGTGATTGGTCAGGAGGGTTATTTGTGCTTTAGAGCCGTGTAATGCTTGGGCAATTGCAATGAGACTATAGAATCCTGCATCTTCAAGCCCAGAATCACTTGAAGTTAAGCTCCAGCAATGCACAATCTGTTGCGGTAAATTACCTGATTGCTTGAGCGATGTAAATAAGCTGCGATAGTCCTGTTCAGATTGAGGGTTCATGACGTAAGCTGCTGTGTCAGATTCATGATGTGCAAAAGCATCACCGATGCTTACGGTAATTACACTTTGTCCCGCTTGACTCAACTGCTGAGCAAGGGTGGCACCAATCCCATTTTGATCTAGGAAAATAAGCCAGGTTTCTGATTCAGTGAATGCAGGCTGTAATATAGGGATGAGACGAGTTGAGCGCTTCCAGGACGGCAAATAGAACCATTCAGACAAATCAGGATTTTTGCTTGGTGCGGGTGCAGGTTCCAAAACAGGCTGAAGCTCAATCCAATACCGTTGACGCTCGAATGGATAGGTTGGCAAAGGAATTCGCTGCTGTTGCCGAGGATATAACCTAGAACGGTTGATTTCTACGCCAGATAACCATAACTGTCCCAAGCTAGTGAATAAGATTGCGATATCCGCTTCCTGCTGTTGAGGATGCCGCAGTGAAGTTAGAATTTGTGTTGACGATGATGTTCTAGCAGTTTGTTTGGCTAAAGTGCTGAGCGTTCGTCCGGCTCCCACTTCCAGCAAGATTAGATTCGGCTTTTGTAGTAGCTCTGAAACGCCACTGGCAAAACGTACTGGATAGCGAAGATGCTGAATCCAATAGTCAGGATTCGTTGCCTCGGCAGCGGTAATCCAGGTTCCCGTTAGATTAGAAATAAACGGCAGTTGGGGTGGATGAAGCTGCACAGATTGAAACTGCTCGCGCAGGGGAGCCATAGCCGATGCCATCAGAGGCGAGTGGAAGGCATGGGAGGTCTGTAAGCGGCGGCAGGCGATGCTTTCAGCGGTAAGCTGCTGTTCTAGCGCATCAATGGCATCTAGCGTTCCTGAAACCACACAGGAGCAAGGTGCATTCACAGCAGCAATGGACAGATTTGCTGAATTGACCATCAACTTAGACTCTATTTCGGCTTCCGACAGAGCCACCGACAGCATCGCGCCTGCCGGACAGTCTTGCATTAGCTGTCCTCGCAGTGCCACGAGCCGCAGGGCATCCTCAAGCTCAAACACTCCTACAAGGGTGGCTGCTACATATTCGCCGATGCTGTGCCCGATCATCGCACTTGGCTGAATGCCCCAAGAGAGCCAGAGTTGGGCTAAGGCATATTCGACGACGAAGAGGGCAGGTTGGGCGTAACGGGTTTGGGTGAGCGGAGGGGGGGTGAGCGGAGAGGTAGAGGGGTAAAGAAGGGTACGAAGGTCAAGGTCGAGGTGGGGTTGGAGGAGGGCGCAGCAGTGGTCGATTGTGGCTCTGAAGTGGGGTTCGTGCTGGTAGAGGTCGCGTCCCATGGTGGGGTATTGGCTGCCTTGTCCGGGGAAGAGGAAGGTGATGGCTCGCTGGGATGGGGAAGCAGCTTGAGTGAAGAGACGGTGCGGATCGTTGGATTCTAAGGCTTGAATGGTGTCTGCAACAGTTTGGCAAAGAACGGTGCGACGGTGGGGAAAAGCGCGGCGACCGCGTTGTAGGGTGTAGGCAACGTCGGCTAAGTTGAGATTGGGATGCTGTCGCAGATGGCTGAGCAGGCGATCGGTGGCGCTATCGAGGGCAGAGGCAGTTTTGGCGGAAAGGGTAAGGATCTGCCACGGGCGCGAAGGACTGGAGGGAGAGGGTTCAGGGGCAGATTCTAGAACCACGTGGGCATTCGTGCCGCCGATGCCAAAGGAACTGACGCCAGCCCGCAGAGGGAGATTAGCATCTGGGCTGTGCCAGTCGGATAGCTGGGTGTTGACGTAAAAGGGACTCTGGGCAAAGTTGATTTGAGGATTGGGCTGCTGAAAATGCAGACTGGGCGGAATTTGCCGATGCTTGAGCGCCAGAGCGGTTTTGATCAGGCTGGCAATTCCGGCGGCAGTATCGAGATGCCCGATGTTGGGTTTGAGAGAGCCAATGGCGCAAGTCTGAGGGGCTGGAGCCGCGCTAGTTTGGAAGGCTTCTGTGAGGGCAGCAATCTCGATCGGGTCGCCCAAGGCCGTGCCGGTGCCGTGGGTTTCGACATAGCTGATCGTGTCTGATGAGATATCTGCGACTAGATGAGCCGCCCGAATCACGTTTGCCTGGGCTGGGATGCTGGGTGCGGTGTAGCTAACTTTTTGTGCACCGTCATTGTTCACCGCAGAGCCTTTAATCACCGCTTGAATGCAGTCCCCGTCTTGCAGTGCGTCTTCCAAGAGTTTCAGCACCACAATCCCCAAACCGCTGCCTGCGACTGTTCCTCTCGCGTTGGCATCAAAAGCGCGGCAATGACCATCAGGTGAATAGATGCCGCCTTCCTGATAGAGATAGCCAGCCTGCTGAGACAAGGCAACCCCGCCCGCTAATGCCATGTCACACTCGCCGCTGAGCAAGCTTTGACAGGCAATGTGTACCGCAACCAGCGAAGTGGAGCAGGCGGTTTGCACATCAACGCTGGGCCCCGTCAGGTTGAGTTTGTAGGAGACGCGAGTCGTGAGGAAGTCTTTGTCGCTTGCCAAAAAAAGCTGATAGCGTCCCACATCGGCTGCAATTGTAGGATGGCGGTATAGATTCAACAGATAGCTATTGATTGCCGCTCCAGCATACACGCCAATTGCTCCGTCATACTGTTCTGCATCATAGCCAGCGTTCTCTAGAGCCTCCCAAGCACATTCCAAAAACAGTCGCTGCTGCGGGTCAAGAATTTCTGCCTCTTTAGGGCTAAACCCAAAAAACTCCGCGTCAAACTGATCGATGCCTGCCAGCGCTGCTCCAGCTTTGACATACTGGGGCGACTGCAACAGTGCCGGATCGACGCCCTGCGCCTGCAACTCATCCTCGCTGAAAACCTGAATCGACTCAACGCCCTGCTGCAAATTTTGCCAGAATTCCGCCAGGGTGCTAGCGCCAGGAAAGCGTCCTGCCATGCCGATGATTGCAATTTCTAAACCGTTGGTGTTCATGGGGAGTAGGGGAGTTGGAGGGGTGGGGGGAGATGGGGAGGTTAGGGAAAGGGGGGATGGCTGGTGATAAGCTGACGGCGGCGTTGCTGGCGGGCTTTTCCGGCTTGAAGTTGGGGCTGGGCTTGAGGTGGTGGCTGGCTGGCTGAACTAGATTGACTGAGGTGGGCGGCTAAACTGCTGACGGTGGGGTATCGGAAGAGGTCGAGTAGTGATAGATCAGGGAATTGAGCACGCAGTTGGCTGTGGGCTTTGACGAGGAGTAGGGAATGGCCGCCCAGATCAAAGAAGTTATCATGGATGCCGATTTGTTCCAAGTTGAGGATTCGCTGCCAAATCTGAGCGATGGTCTGCTCTGCTGTCGTTTGCGGCATCACATATGCATTTTCCAAGACAGGACGATGATTTTCTGGACGTGGCAAAGCCCGCCGATCAATTTTGCCGTTGGGAGTCAGCGGGAATGTTTTTAGCGGCACAAAAACGGCAGGCATCATGTAGTGAGGCAGTTTGGCGGCTAGGAAGGTGCGCAGACTGGTATCTAAACTAGGGGAATCGTGACCTGCATCGTCGAGGGTCAGATAGGCGATCAAACGATCAGCGTCTGGTTGCACCACCACAACTGCTTGCTGAAGGTTCGGAGCCTGCCTCAGAGTGGCTTCAATTTCACCGAGTTCGATGCGGAATCCACGCAGTTTAACCTGATCATCGCTGCGTCCCAGATAGTCGAGCGTACCGTCGGGACGGTAGCGCATCCGATCACCCGTTTTATAAAGCCGTGCTGATGGCTCAAACGGGCTAGGAATAAAGCGTTCGGCAGTTAGATCGGGTCGATTCCAATAGCCTTGAGCAACTCCCATACCGCTAATGTAAAGCTCTCCCGCAACTCCCATCGGCACAGGCTGGAGTTGGGCATCCAGGATATGAAACTGCGTGTTGGCAATGGGGCGACCAATCGAAATCGTGTTTTGTTCGATCTCCTCCAACTCAACCTGATGCGCGGCTGACCAAATCGTCGTTTCAGTCGGGCCGTACAGATTCCAAACTTGCCCCACCCGTTCGATCAATTGCCTCGCCAAGTCAGCATCCAGCGCTTCTCCACCACAGAGCGCCTTCAACCCCGAATTTCCTTGCCAGCCAGCCAGCCATAGCAGCCGCCAAGTTGCCGGAGTTGCCTGCATCACCGAGATCTGCTGACGTTCGAGCGTGACGATCAACTGCTGCGGATCGGTATTTTGACTTGCGATCACGAGCTTTGCGCCAACCGTTAGCGGCAAAAATAGCTCCAAAGCGGCAATGTCGAATGAGAGAGTGGTGACAGCAAGCAGGGTGTCGTGCGGTGAAAGTCCGGGAGCGGATTGCATCGATTGAAGGAAGTTGACCACGGATTTGTGCAAAATTTGCACGCCTTTGGGCTGCCCCGTAGAGCCGGACGTGTAGAGAATGTAGGCAATTTGCCCTGAAGCGATTTTGATTGCAGGATTAGCGATGGGATGGTCAGCAATAGTTTGTTTTAATGTATCAAGGCAGCAAGTGATCAGATTTTGTGATCCCAGAGTCGGCAAAGAGGATTGAGTCAGCAGGACAGTGACCTGAGCGTCATTCATCATAAAACGCAGCCGCTGTTCTGGAAAAGCCGGATCAAGCGGAATGTATACGGCTCCAGCTTTGAGAACAGCCAGTAGCGCCACCAGCATTTCTGGCGAGCGTTCCAGATAAATTCCAACATGAGTTCCTGGTTTCACTCCAAGACTAATTAGATAGTGTGCTAACTGATTTGCAGTTTTGTTTAATACTCGATAAGAAATTTGCTCATCTTCATAAACAAGCGCGATTGTATCCGGTGTATTTTCAGCTTGTTTTTCAAATTGCTGATGGATGTAAACTAATTCAGGCAGATAAATATCAGTTTGATTCCATACAGCGATTTGCTGCTGCTCAGTCTCTGTGAGTAGGTTGAGTTCAGCAAGGCGTCGGCGAGGATTCTCTAAAATGCTCATTAGCAAATTCTCTAGACGGTTCAACATCTGAACCATCTGATCTGTTGAGAAGCGCTCGCAGTCATAAAGCATTCTAAGAGTAATGACCGGATCGGCTACGATATAGAGGCTAAGCGGATAGTTAGTTTGTTCCGTTGTTTGAATATTTTTCAGGTTGGCGATCTGCTGCCTCATCTCAGGCGCAATCGGATAATTTTCAAAAATCAGCAGACTCTCAAACAAAGGCAACGACCGGGGAAGATCGCTCCAACGCTGAATATCCAACAGCGAACTATACTCATACTGACGCAACTCAAGCTGATGGGTTTGAATTTGCTGCAACCAGTCTAAGAGATGCTGCTGAGGATCGATTTTGATACGCATCGGCAACGTATTAATGAACAATCCAATCATGGTTTCAGCATTGGGTAAATCTACCGGACGACCAGAGCAGGTTGTCCCAAATACAATATCCGTTTCTCCACTGTAACGGCTTAACAGCAGCGCATAGACACCCTGAACCAGCGTATTTAAGGTAATCTGATGCCGTTGAGCCAGCCTTTGCAGGGCAGCACTGAGTTGAGCAGAAAGCTGGATCTGCTGCTCTTGATAGGTGGCAGTCTCGGTGCGTTCTGCTGTTCGATCAATTCCCAGTCGGGTAGGAGCCACAAAACCCTGAAGCGTCCGTCGCCAAAACTGCTCTGCCTGCTGCAAATCTTGCTGCTGTAGCCAAGCAATGTAGCACCGATATGGAGGGGCTGTGCCCAACCTTAGCCCTCGATAGCTTGCCAACACTTCTCGAAGCAACAATGGCACTGACCAGCCATCCAGCAACAAATGATGATAGCTCCAAACGACGGTGTAAACTGCTGGCTGCAACTGAACCAACCTTAGCCGCATCAGAGGCGCTTTTGTGAGTGGAAATCCTTGTGTTCGCTGCTGCTGGAGTTGGGCAAGCTGCTGCTGCTGCTGATCGGGGGAGAGGGACTGGCAATCTAACTGTTCTAGAGGCAGCTTAACCCGCCGTCCGACCACTTGCAGCGGTTGTTCGAGGTTGTCCCAAACAAAGGCAGTACGCAATACAGGATGGCGATCGACCACCTGCTGCCAAGCCTGCTCAAACCGATCGACATCCAACGGCTCGTGAATCTCAAAGCAAACCTGCACCACATACGCCCCAGATTGGGGAGCCAGCAAACTGTGAAACAGCATTCCTTGCTGCATCGGTGACAGTGGATAAATATCTTCGATTTGCTTAGAGTTCATGTTTCACCTCCCGTCCATCGGTTTCAAACGTCACCTGCGCTAACACGGCTTCTAGCTGAGATTGGTCAAGCTGCGCTAAGGCAAAATCTGAGGGAGTGTAGCCAACTACATCCGGGTTTTGACAGTGTTCAATCAGTTGCAGCAGGGCATCTTGAAAACTTTGAGTGAGTCGCGCCATTGTGGAGCGGTGGTACTGCTGGCGGCTATAGCTCCAATCCAGATAAAGCTGACCTGCGGTAATTGCACCGTTGATTTCAATGCGGTAACGTCTGGGCTGAAGCCGGCTCTGGGTTGCACCAATCAGCGTTCTGCCAATCGGTTGTTCTACCCGTTCTACCAAAGTTGATGCTGGGTCAGTAGAGCCAAATTGTCCTAAGTAATTAAAGCTAATTTCGGGTTGTGGAATGTTGGATATGACAGAATCCGTTTTCAAGTAGCGTAAAATCCCGTATTCGATACCATGATTTGGAATAGCGCGGATCTGTTCTTTGATTTGCTGTAAATTTACTTCAATTTGATCTGATTCTACTGTTAGCAAAATAGGTGCAATCGCCGTAAACCACCCCACTGTTCGAGATAGATCAATATCGTTCCACTGGCTTTCCCGGCCGTGATTTTCTACGTCCACAAGCAATGAATTATACCCTATCCATTGCGTCAATGCCTGCACTAGCGCAGTAAGTAAAACTTCCTGGATTCGGGTGTTATAAGCTTTGGGAACTTCTGTTAACAGCGCCTGAGTTTGTTCGATTGAGAGACTGACTCGAATCTGCTCGCTAGTAGCTCCGGTGTTTTCACCCTTCGGATTATCAACAGGCAAGGCGAAATGATTTTGGCATCGCTGGCTTTGCGACGACCAGTATTTTAACTCCTGCTGATTTATGTCTGAAGCCGCGTAGGACTGTAGCCGCTCTGCCCACTGTTTGAAAGAAGTGGTTTTAGCAGGAAGTTGAACTGTTTGTCCTTGAGTAAGCTGTTGATAGGCAGCCTGAAAATCTTCTAAAAGAATGCGCCAGGATACGCCATCAACAGCCAGATGGTGAACGATAAATAAGAGTAGATCAGAATGAGATTCACCTAACTTAAACCAAGCAACTTGAACCAAATGAGTTGATAAATTTAAGCTTGCCTGAAGTTGCTGTGCCGCCTGCTCGATAATCGGCTCAACTGCCTCTAGCGGCTGGGTTGCGGACAGGTGAGAGTAGTCAAAACAGGTGAGCGGAAAGTGATCCTGTAGCACAATCTGCTGCTGCCAGCCTGTCTCCGTTTCCATCAATTGCAGCCGTAGGGCATCGTGATGGTGCAGCAATGCCACAATTGCCTGTTCCAAATACTGCTGATGCAGAGGCGCTTTGACCCGCAGCAACACGGCTTGATTGTAATGATGGGGATGCGGCAACGCCTGCTCAAAAACCAGTGCTGGATTGGAGTCAGCGGCACTTTGCCAATGATCTCCCCTTGTTCTGCCAACACACCTGCACCAGATGCTTTACCCGC
>JAAUQT010000201.1 GCA_012033495.1 Cyanobacteria bacterium RM1_2_2
TCACGCAACTCAAGCGACTTTGTCCCCTAAATCCCCTATTCTGGGGAACTTTGAGAAAAACAGATCAGAGAAGTCCCTCACTGGTGGAGGATTTGGGGGGCAGATGCGTAAGTCCTATTCAATTGACCAACCCACTCCCAACTTTTATGTCTATCACCCTCGATTTGCCGCCCAAAATCGAAGCTTTGCTCCACCAGCGCGCTAAAGAGACAGGACGCTAAAGAGACAGGAAAAGACATCACACAGGTTGCTCTAGCCGTCCTTGCCTTGGGGCTAAGTCTGAATGATAGCGATTTCTTCGAGTCCTTAAACAGCATTTAGCATGGACTAGACGACTTTGAGCAAGGACAGTTTTCTAGCCTGGAAGAATTTGTCACCGAACAAAACCAAAAACATGGTCTTGCGCTAGAAGCATGAGCTATCGCATCGATTTCTCCAGCATTGCTAAAGCAGAAGCCGACGCCGCATTTCTGAGCTTCTGCCAATACACAACTCCCGATCGCGCTCAAGCATGGTATCAACGGCTAATCAAAGCGATTTCCTCGCTTTAAGCAATGCCTCGTCGCTGTGCGCTAGCCCGCGAAAACACATTCTTCAGTCAAGAAATCCGTCAACTTCTCTACGGAAAAGATCAACACACCTACCGAATTCTTTTTACCGTCCTAGACGACCCAGCCACCCCAACCGTGAGAATTCTCCCCATTCGCAACGCTGCTCAGCGCCCCATGGGTGAACCTGAAGACAACACTTAAAATCTTGCATCCTTTCAACCTCTGTCACCCTTGCTCAAGCGTACAAAGACCACCGCCCTCACAATGAAGATGGCAAAATAAAAACAGTCTGAAGGAAGGATTCACCATGAGCGTCACCATCGCCAAATGGACACTAGACGACTATCACCGCATGATCGACGCAGGCATTCTAGCCAATCGACGAGTCGAGCTACTGAACGGGGAGTTAAACTCAATGGAGAATTCGGGTTTCGACTGCGCTCAACCCGCTGCTAGAGAGATTGAGAGCGTTGAGCGCAGTCGAAACGCATCTTACAGTTCATGACACCCAGCGATTTAATTACCCTGAAGGTTTACCTATGATTGCCTCTCCTCAGCCCCATCTCAGCCCCGAAGATTACCTCCAGCTAGAAGAACACAGCCCCGTCAAACATGAATACATCGACGGGCAGATCTACGCGATGGTCGGCGCAACCGATGCCCACGTCACAATTGCGCTCAACCTTGCCACAGCCTTGCGGAATCACGTTCGCGGCTCCGGCTGTCGAGTCTACATTTCTGACATGAAAGCCCGCATCGAATCCCTCAATCGCTACTACTACCCCGACATCCTGGTGACATGCGACCCCCGCGACCAAGCAACTGCCCTAGAGAAGCGGTTCCCTCGCCTGATCGTCGAAGTGCTCTCCGACTCCACCGAAGCCTTCGACCGGGGCGACAAATTCGCCGACTACCAAACCCTAAACAGCCTGCAAGAATACGTCCTGCTCAACAGCAAACGCCAGCGAGTTGAATGCTTCCGCCGCAACGAAGCAGGGCTATGGGTGTTGCAGTCCTACACCGACCAACAGGAAACCTTCCGGCTAGAAAGCATCGATTTTGAAGCAACGCTCACAGCCCTTTACGAAGATGTGGGGTTTGAATAAATTTTGAATAAATCCTGATCGATCATCCAGACTGATCTGTAAACCGAGGGAATACTGGAATATAGAACATTCCAGATTAGACAAGATGGCATCTAACTTCGACTTCCTCCACCATCGCCACCCCACCCTCTTCAAACACGCCAACCAAGCCGAAAGTCTGGTTCATTCTGCCCCTCGTGCAAGCTGCTTCTATGCCCGCTTCACCCTAGAGCAAGCCATCCACTGGCTCTACAACCATGATCCCTACCTCCAGCTTCCCTACGACAACAATCTGGCAGCGCTAATCCACGAGCAAACCTTTAAAGACAATCTCAACCCACCCAGCCTGTTTCACAAAGTCCGCAACATTCACAAAACAGGCAACATTGCCGTTCACGATGCCACTCCCATCACCGAACGAGACTCCCTCTTCATCGTTCAAGAACTCTTTCACTTTCTCTACTGGCTCTGCCGCTACTACTCCCCCGACGGCAGAACCCTACCCGCCCTAACTTTTGACCGCACCCTCGTTCCCCAACCGCAGACCGCCAGCCCAGATCTCTCCCTCCAACAGCTTCAAGACCTCGAAGCCCAACTTTCTCAAGCCGCCGAAATGCGTCGCATTGCTGAAGCCCGGCAACAGCAAACCGAACAACAACTCGCCGCCCTTCAGTCTGAAATCGCCGCCCTCAAACAGCAAAACGAAACCGTTCCCGACACCCACGACTACAACGAAGCCGACACCCGCCGCTATCTGATCGATGTCCTGCTTAAAGAAGCCGGATGGAACATTGATCAGCCTAAATGGACAGAATACGAAATCCACGGAATGCCCAATGCGACAGGTAAAGGATCGGTAGACTATGTGCTGTGGGGCAATGATGGCAAACCCCTTGCCCTGATCGAAGCCAAACGCACCACCCAAGACCCCAAAAACGGCAAGCGCCAAGCCGAACTGTATGCCAATTGCTTAGAAACTCAATTCGGTCAACGTCCGATTATTTTTTACTCCAACGGCTACGAAACCTGGATCTGGGACGATCAGAACTACCCACCGCGCAGTGTGCAGGGTTTTCTTAAAAAGACGAACTCGAACGGCTAATCTTCCGCCGCACCAGCCGCAAACGACTCCATCTTGTGCAAATCAATCCCAGCATCGTCGAGCGCAGCTATCAAACCGAAGCCATCCGCCGCATCACTGAGTCTTTTGATCAGAAGAAGAGCCGCAAAGCCCTGCTGGTGATGGCAACTGGGACGGGCAAGACGCGAACAGCAATCGCCTTCGTTGACCTGCTGATCCGCGCTAACTGGGCGAAGCGAGTCCTGTTTCTTGCCGATCGCACTGCCCTGCTAACGCAAACTTTCCGTGCCTTCAAGACCCACCTCCCCACCGTCACGCCGATCGACCTAACTAAAGACAAAGCCGTCGAAAGTGCCAATGTGGTGCTTTCCACCTATCCCACCATGCTCAACTTTATCAACCGGGTAGACGGCAATGAGCGCATTTTTGGCCCAGGACACTTTGACTTGGTGATTGTCGATGAAGCCCACCGATCGATCTACAAGAAATACAGCGCCCTGTTTGAATACTTCGATGCCCTGCTGGTCGGCTTAACTGCCACACCCCGCGATGAAGTCCACCGCGACACCTACCGCATCTTTGAACTGGAAAAAGGCAACCCCACCTTTGCCTACGAACTCGATGATGCAATTAAAGACGGCTACCTCGTGCCTGCCAAAGGCGTAGAAGTTCCCTTCAAGTTCCTGCAAGCTGGCGTCAAATACACCGACCTCACCCCCGCAGAACAGGAAGAATATGAAGAGAAATTCCGCGATGCAGAAACGGGAGCCATTCCCGATCAGGTCAATGCCACTGCCCTAAACCAGTGGTTGTTTAACTGCAACACGGTTGATCAAGCATTGGAACTGCTGATGCAGCGCGGGCTGAAAGTTGAGGGCGGCGATCGGCTCGGCAAGACTATCATTTTGCTCGCTCGCAAAAGCACGCTGAGTTCATCGTCCAACGATTCGATGCCAACTATCCCCACTACAACGGCAAATTCGCTCAAGTCATTCATAGCGACATCGCCTACGCCGAAAGCATTCTAGACGACTTCTCGGTTGCCTCAAACCAACCAACAATCGCGGTTTCTGTTGACATGCTGGATACAGGCGTAGACGTTCCCGAAGTCGTTAACCTAGTCTTTTTCAAACCTGTTTACTCGCAGGTAAAATTTAACCAAATGATCGGGCGGGGAACTCGTCTACGCGCTCATCTTTTTGGCGTCGATCAGCATAAAACTGAGTTTCTCGTCTTCGATCTCTGCGGCAATTTCGATTTCTTTAAGCAAACCGTTCCTGAAGCCAACCAGAAATTGCCCGAAACCCTCACCAGTCGCCTCGTTAGAGCACGCCTAGAACTAACGCAACTCCTGAACCAACAGGAAACCCTGGACTCCAATCAAGCTGAACTGCGATTGGCTCTCCTCAACGATCTGCATCAGCATATCGCCACCATGGAACGGGAAAATTTCCTGGTGCGTCGTCATCTTCAGCAAGTTGAAGCATTTTCTAACCGGGAGCGGTGGGAGCAAATCAACGAAGAGGATGCAGAAGCCATTGCTGAAACTTTGGCCCATCTCCCCAACGGTTTGCCGACGGGCGATCGCCTTGCCAAAGAATTTGACTTGCTCTGCCTCAAACTGCAACTTTCAATTCTGAAACGAACCAACGACTTTATTCGACTCCGCGATCAAGTCCGCGATCTGCTCAGCCAGCTTGAAGCGAAGCGAGACATCCCCATGGTGAAGGATCAACTTTCCCTGATTGAAGCAGTCCAAACCGAAGACTGGTGGACAGACATAACACCCTGGCTGATCGACCATGTGCGGCTGCATCTGCGTGACTTGATTAAATTCATCGATCGCCAGGAGCAGCAGATCGTCTACACAGACTTCAAGGATACGGTTGGCGTCGTGAAGGAGAGCAGCGTCCCAATCTACCAGACGGGCTTTAGCCCCTATCAATATCGCAAGAAAGTTGAGGCTTATATTCGAGCGAACGAAAATCATGTGGCAATTGCCAAACTGAAGCGAAATGCCCCTTTAACCCCAGCCGACTTAGAATCCTTAGAAACCATGCTGTTTGGCTCAACGGCGATTGAAAGTCGAGAACAGTTTGAGAAAGTCTTTGGTCAACACTTAAGCCTCAAGCTTTTGATTCGCAAACTAACTGGACTCGATCGAAACGCTGCCAAACAAGCCTTTGCCCATTATTTAGAGGGACAACACCTCAGCGCCAACCAAGTCCGCTTCATCGAAAACATCATCGACTACCTCACCCAAAACGGTGTGATGGATCCAGGGCAACTTTATGAGCCTCCCTTTACCGAAGCCCATCCTGACGGACTAGATGGTGTGTTTGGTGATGACGATGCGGATCAAATTGTCTCAATCGTGCGCTCATTCAATGAATCAGTCGAGGCATTTGGGGCAGTATCCTGATACCATTTTGGATTTTGGATTTGCGATTTTGGATTTACGTTCGCGCAGCGTTGCGCTAGCAACTTTTGGATTGGGGAAGCTTCGCACAGCCCTGGTTTCAGCCTGCGAACTGCCGCGTTCTCTGTTTAAATCGGTATGACATTATTACCTTCTAAGTATCTCACCCTATCTGCCTCGCCTGTATAGGCAGGTTTACGGTGAAATTCTAGGGTTCGCCAATAATAGATTTGCTAAACGATAGATTTGCTAAACCTTGCGCTCGATTCCCAACTGCTTTTGAATCTGTCGTAACGATTGATACATCTCTGGCAGGCGGTTAAAAACAGCGGTCGATTTGACAAACAGCTTGTGTGAAATAGCCGGAATTCCGGTTACAACTGCGCCTGCGGCAACATCATGATGCACTCCTGCCTTCGCGGAGGCAATCGCCCCATCGCCGATTTTGACGTGATCGACGATGCCGACCTGCCCTGCCATGATGACACGATTACCGACGGTGACGGCTCCAGCTAAACCCACCTGTCCCGCCATGATGCAGTGTTCTCCAATTTGGCAACCGTGGGCAATGTGGACTAGATTATCAATTTTTGTGCCGCGTCCGATTCGAGTCGTATCCAACGCCGGACGATCGATGGTTGAGTTGCAGCCCACTTCCACCTGATCTTCAATCACGACATAGCCCGATTGCTGCATTTTGAACCAACCTTCTGGGACAGGCACAAAGCCAAACCCTTCTGCGCCAATCACCGCGCCGCTTTGAATGATGCAGTCGGCTCCGATTTGAGAGCGTTCGTGAATCGTGCAATTTGCGTGTAAAACCGTCCGGTCGCCAATCACGACCCCTGGATAAATCACTACATTTGGGTAAATGCAAACCCGATCGCCAATCTTAACGCCTGCCTCGATGACGACATGCGCCCCAATTGCCACCTCCTGCCCTAGCTGCACGGAGGGATCAATCACAGCGGTAGGGTGAATTTGGGGTGATGGGCGAAAGGGCTGATAAAACAGCGCAATCGATTCGGCAAAGGCTTTTCGCGGAATGGGGTCGGCAATCCAGGCAATGCCCCGCTCGGTTGCCTGCGTCTGTAAGGTTGGGTCGAGCGGCAGAACCAACGCACTGGCTGAAGTGGTGGCAATTTGAGCCGCAAATTTAATGCCTTCAATGTAGCTGAGGCTGTGGGGTTGAGCCGCTTCAATGGCACTTACGCTCGTAATCTCAGGATCGGATGCCAGATCAAACGTGGTTGAGCCTAACTTTTGCACTAAGTCACTGAATTTCATTTGCCCCTAACCCCGATTCCCTGGTGTTGCATTGGTTGTTGCATTGGTTGTCGCATTGGTTGTCGCGTCGGTTGTGGCATCGATCACCACATTAGCGGCCAGCATCGCTTCAACGGTTCCGATCTGCTGCTGTAAGTTTGCCATCTGCCGCTGAAGCTCGCGCAACGATTGATGCATTTCTGGCAAGCGGTTGTAAATCGCAGAGGATTTTAAGAAAGTTTTGTATGGGCTGGCCGGATTGCCCATCATCACGCTGCCCGCCGCAATCGAGCCATGTAGCCCTGCTTTGGCGCCCGCCTGCACCTTGTCGCCAATCTCTGCCTGATTCGCCACGCCCACCTGTCCGCCTAAAATCACCCAGTTGCCCGTCTTGCCGCCGCCTGCCATGCCCACTTGCGCCGCCAAAATGCAGTTCTGTCCAATCTGGCAATTATGCCCCACATGCACCAAGTTATCCAGCTTCGAGTTATAGCCAATCCGGGTTTCGCCCACTGCCGGACGATCGACCGTCGCATTACAGCCCACCTCAACTCGGTCTTCTAACACCGTGATCCCAGACTGCTCTAACTTCACCCAACCCTCTGCCGATGGCACAAACCCAAAGCCCTCGGAGCCAATCACCGCGCCGCTATGAATTACACAATCTGCGCCAATCTGCGTCCGTTCGTGAATCACGCATCCGGCATGAAGGACAGTCCGATCACCAATTTGGGCATCTGGATAAATCACAACCTGCGGATGCACACAAACCCGGTCGCCTAACTTCACCCCGGCTCGAATGACGGCATAGGCTCCGATTGAAACATCTGCCCCGATCTGTACCGTCGGATCAACCACAGCCGTGGGATGAATGCCCGATTCAAGTCCAGAAGGTTGATAAAACAACGGCACGGCTCGCGCAAACAGAAGTTTTGGCTCCGCAGAGGCAATCCAGGCAATTTGGCGATCGGTGGCTTTTTGTTGCAGCACCGGATTAGCAGGCAGAATCAGCGCACTGGCGTTTGTTGAGTTTAGCCGATTGGCGAATTTGTCGCCTTCAATGTAGCTCAGGCTGCCCGGCGTGGCCTCATCCACTGCCGCCAATCCAACAATTTCTGGAGCACCTGCCGAATAGACAGTGAAGGAGTTGCCCGTCATCTCCTCCAACTGGTGAACCAACTGATCAAATTTCATCACGCCTCACCCCCAGTCACTCGTTCCATGACTATAGCGCTATCGTTTGGCTCTGCACAGGCGAGAAGCGGCAAAACAAAAGATATAGCGTTACGCATTGAGGTTAGGACATGAGGGTGTGGGGGCTACGCCCCCAGCTAGGGGTTCCACCCCTACACCCCGTCCTAACCTTAGGCAGTACTGCTATACAAAAAAAGAGACTCAGAATGCTGCGTCCCTCTATCTCTGTGGTGACTTTTTTGATGAATCTTAAATTTAGGTTTTACAAAAACTAGCAAAAATATTAGGCTTTGTGGCTCCGACGCGGATTCGTAACAACTAATTCAAACTCCCAGCCCGGCTCCTGTTCGATTAAGGTAGTCATCCGACGCAAATCTTCACAGCCATTGAGCGTCAAGTTTTCCTTGTTGCGAACCTCAACCGCGATCTTTTTGCCGTTCCCTTCCACAATCATGTCAAACGGGCACTTGGCAAAAGCAGGGGGCAACTCCGTCGGCGAAGGATGCACGACAACGTTGTAGCCTTTTTGTCGATACTCTCTCGCTACACGGAGCAAGCGCCGATGCTCTAAATCGTTTGGGTGAACTGAATGAATCATACTTATTACGATCGGCTGAAAACCTCAGTTTAGCTCCTCAGGGTCAGGAGCGACCTCTATCTTAACATGCAAAAACTCTTCTCCCTGGCAAAACCCTTCTGCCAACACGGGAGACATGCCCTTGACACGAAATGAACCGTTCAAATTTCGCCGCCGACTGACGAAATCAGTCACCTGGTAATCATCGACATAAATTAGCCCATTCAAGGCATCTCGAACGGGCTTTACAATGTTATCACTATCAGGAACCGTGTCCTCAGAACCGGGCACGGCATCGTAGTAATGTGTGATGACCACACGCACCTGATCGCCGACAGGTCTGCCTGGTTTCCAGCAAGCTTCTGCCGCATTGCGCACATCTAGCTTCCAGGCTTGCACCCGTTTACGATCCTTAGCTTGATGAGAGACTGGTTTTCCAGTAACAATAAACTCGAAGGGTAGCACGAAAAAATCCTAGGTGAAGGGGTTTGGCATGTGAAGAGTTAGGTGATGAAAGCCATTATGATTCACCAATGCAATTGCATCAAAAACCCGATCTAAACGTGATGCACCCTCGATAGTAGCTCTGTTCTATTGTTCTACTCTAGCAATTGTTAAAGTGTTCAGGGGAATTGGTTTCTGGGGCAGGAAGTTCGGGAAGAAAGCAGAGGCTTTGCGTGGGACGTTCTGCAACTGGAATGTTAGTGTGACGTTTTAGCTCATAGCGTTCTATGCTGACAACCTATGCGCTAGCGACGTTCTGTAACTAAGACGTTCTGTAACTGGGACGTTCTGCGACTGGGACGTTCTGTAGAAATTCTAGTCATGAAGTTCTAGTAAATAGCGACGAGGGAGCAGCCAAGCTTGTTCCACTCAAATAAGATTCGCATTCCATAATGAGAGGCCCAATTTGGAGAGAGGATTGTGAAAGGTACAATTGGCTATCGATTAGAGCAATACACGCTCAGGCGACCGCAAGAAGTGCTGATCGTGACGGCAGAAGTGGCAGGTGAACCCGACCAAATCACCATCTTCAAAGGGTTTTCTAGCTCACTCATGCGCCCAACTGCGTTTGATCCAGATGTGCCGATGCTGCCAGAAACCGCCACGGTGATTGCCATCGATCGGCTGCGCAGCCCCTACGATCCGAATAATCCACGCTACATTCAGTCGGGCTTATCCTTAGCTGAGATGCAAAGCTTGCTGGAGCAAGTTGGCGTGTAAAGATTCGATCATCAGTTTTCAAGGATTAACCAGCCAATACTCAAACCGCATTAATCCGGAGTGAGGCTAATTGTCGTTGAATTCTGATTTATGGAGCACCCATAACGCCAAACAAAGCCTCAGTTGCACTTAGCGAACCTCACTAAGTTGCACATAACATTGTATGTAACAGTTGCACAAAACAGTGACCGGAATTGACGATGCTATCTCAAATTGATATCGTTGTATCAGATTTATATCTACAATAGTGATATCGCTTAGAGGATGTTTGAAAAGTAACGCGATGTGCAACTTTCTGGTCAAAGTCCCCCTTTTTAAGGGGGATTTAGGGGGATCTTCGTTCAATCCTGTTAACAGCCGATCCCCC
>JAAUQT010000202.1 GCA_012033495.1 Cyanobacteria bacterium RM1_2_2
CGGGACGGCAACCAGCGCAGACTACAGTGCTTCTAGCCCAATGACGGTGACGTTTGCGGCAGGCGAGGAGACCAAAGAGGTGGTGATACCAATTCTGCAAGACAGCGTGGTGGAAGAGACCGAAAGCCTCACGTTTAGGGTTACAAGCTTGCGGCAGGCGACGATTGGCAGCCTTGATACGGCAACGCTAGAGATTCTGGACGATGATGTAGAGACCCCAAAGCCCCAGCCAAACACACCCACTCCAGGCAATGACAAATTGACGGGAACAGCCGCTAAGGACAGGATACGGGGGCTGTCCGGTAACGATGTGCTCAGCGGCAAAGCAGGCAATGATACGCTGCTCGGCGGATTGGGTAACGATACCTTGATCGGTGGATCGGGTAGCGATCGGTTAATTGGCGGCAAAGGGCGCGATGTTTTCCGGCTCGAAACAGGCCGTGGACGCGATGTGATTGTCGATTTCCGAGATCGCCAGGATCGGTTCAGCTTAGCAGGTGGGCTAACGTTTAGGCAGCTCGACTTTGATAAAAAAGGACGGGATACGTTGATCAGGTTCAAGCAGGATCAGCTAGCGTTGGTGAAAGGCATTCGCCCGAATCAAATCACGGCTGCTGATTTCCTAATTCCCCCCATTACCCGCAATGGCCCGCTTGTTGCTGACACTTCAGCCTTCACTTTTTGAGTGTACTGATTGATTTAGCTTGATTTGGTTTAGCCTGATTTACTGTCACATCCGCTTCGTATACAACCATGAATATCTCTTGGGTGCGTCAATTCATGCTTGTGATTGGCGTTATAGCCAACCTCATAGCGGCTGAAACGGCTCTGGCGCAAATCAGCCCCGACAACACGTTGAGAAACCCTTCTAGAGTTCGCGCCAACCGTCGCACCATTGAGATTACGGGCGGCACTCAAACAGGACGCAATTTGTTTCACAGTTTCCGCGCCTTTTCCGTGCCTTCCGGTAGAGCCGCTTCCTTTCAGCAAATTGATCCGGCAATTACCGACATTTTTGCTCGCGTTACGGGTGGCAATCTGTCTCGCATCAATGGACTGATCGAAACGCTGCAAACCGACGGCACGCTCAGCAACGCCAATTTCTTTTTGCTAAACCCCAATGGAATCGTGTTAGGCCCCAATGCTGCCCTGAATGTGGGCGGCTCGTTTTTGGCAACAACAGCTAATCAAATTACCTTTCAAGACGGAACTCGATTCAGCGCTGCAAACCCGACTGAATCAGCGCTGCTGACGGTTAGCGTTCCAACTGGGCTACAGTTTGGCAGCAATCCCGGTCGGATCGTGAGCCGCACCAATACTCCAGTTTTGAACAGCGAGGGAGAGCCATTGCTTGATCCATTTGGGACGCCGATCAGTGGGTTAAACGTAACACCCGGCAGAACGTTAGCGCTGATTGGGGGAACGCTCCAGCTTGAAGGCAGCAGCCTATTTGCAACCGGGGGTAGAGTTGAGCTAGGCAGCGTTTCAGGAATGGGTCAAGTGGATCTTCAGGTGAATCGATCTAATCTGATTTTAGGATACGAATCGGTACAAGATTTGGGTGACATCCAGATTTCTCCATCGCTCACTCAAACCAGTTTTATTGAAGTCAGCGATAATCGTGGCGGCAGTATACAGATCCAAGGTCGAAATATTAATATCAATACGGGATCGGAGATTATCGCAGATACGGTCGAACAAAACGGACGAGGAATTTTAATTCGCGCTGCGGAACTCAAAATTGAGGATGCCATTGTCGCCACTACAACGCAAGGAAATGGACGAGGTGGAAATATTACCGTTGAAACGAATCGCCTCACGCTAACGAATGCTGGACAGATTGAAACTAACACCAACGCAGCCGGACGAGGCGGCAATTTGAGAGTTAAAGCAACGGAGTCGGTTGAGCTAGCAGGCGGGCAGGTTGTGGGAGAATTTTTCTTGTCCAGCGGACTGTTTACGCGAATTGGCGAAGCGGCAGCGGGGCAAGGCGGCAACCTGACTGTCATCACCGATCAACTGCGGGCAACCGACGGCGCTCAGATCAGCATCGACAATTTTGGCACTGGCACACCGGGACGAATGTTAATTCGAGCTACAGAGATTGAATTGGCGGGCGTAGGGGTGGATCGTAACGGGGAGCCGCTTACAACCCAAAACTGTGTTTTGCCTTGCCCTAGCAGCTTTTCAGCATTTCCGTTTTCGACAGGCGATGGCGGCTCAATTCAGGTGAATACAACCCGTTTGCGACTGCGCGATGGAGCCACCATTCAAACCCCCACCCCGACTAGCGCTGATGCAGGCAATCTGACCATTCACGCCACCGAATCAATTGAGCTATCTGGCACAGCCACCGACGGACGCACCCCCACAGGCTTACTCACCTTCTCTGGCGGCATTCCGGGCACGCGGTTTGGCGAAGCGGATATTGGCATTGCCACTGCCACCGGACGAGGCGGCGATTTAACCCTTCGCACCGGCGAACTCGTTGTCCGCGATGGAGCCGTGGTTGCAGTTGGTAGCTTGAACCGCAATCTGGCGGCCAGCGGGGCAGGTAATTTAACGGTACGAGCTAACTCAATTCAGCTAGACAACCGGGCAGGGCTGTTAGGTGCAACCAACTCTGGCGACGGCGGCAATCTAAACTTACAGCTATCCGACTTTTTGCTGCTGAGTCGCAACAGCACTATTTCTGCGACGGCAGGCAGTGCGGCATCTGGCGGTAATGGCGGCAACATTGTGATGAACTTACCGAACGGCGTGATTGCTGCTGCTGCGAATCAGGATAACGACATTACAGCGAATGCCTTTGCTGGTCGGGGTGGAAATATTACAATTACAGCCGAGAATATTATCGGCATTGAGCCACGCGCTGCCACTCTGGGTAACGGCACGAATGATATTGATGCCAGTTCTCGATTAGGTGCGCCCGGAACGATCACGATCAACAGCGTAGAAATCAGTCCTAGTACAGGCTTAGCCAATCTGCCTGCTGCCCCGGTGACAACTGAATTGGCGCAGGGCTGTCAAGTAGAAGCAACTCAAGCCTCGGTTGAGTTTTTTAACACAGGTCGAGGGGGTTTCCCAACCACCCCCTATGAGCCGCTGAGCCATAGCCCCATCCTAGAAGATCTGCGCCTGCCGCGCCAGACTGCTTTACTCGAAGCCGAACCTGCCGAACCCGAATCGCTCATTGAAGCGCAAGGATGGATCACTGATTCGAGTGGCAAAGTCACGCTGCTGGCTGAGATGCCAACTCTGACCCAAGCCTCCTGTCAGTTACGGTAGAGCAGTTTATAAAAGGGGAAGATTCCGACTCAATCTATGCCCCAACAATGATCGAGGCTTCATCGCAGAAGCAGAGGGACGTGAACCAAAGAATGGAATATTCAAGGGTTTTCTGTCGCTCAGGAATCAACCCTGCTTTACAGAAGAGACTTTGGTGAGTTTTGATCAGTCAAGTTGTAAAATTGCACATCACGTCATAACCATCAATGTCTGAGTTTAGATGGAGTGCAAGGGTTCCACCGTTGACTAGCGGCATAGCCCCACACCCTTTGTCCTAATTTGAGTAGCGCTACATAAGCTGTGACCGAACGAACTCCTGTCCAACGATCGATCAACCGCGCCGACTACGGCAACCTACCCCGACATTCGCTAATTGTTTGCGCCTCGCTGGTGCAGAATCCGGGCAATTTGGGGCGGCTGTGTCGCACGGTGGAAGCGTTTCGCCTCAAAGCGCTGGTTTTGGCAGATTTAGAGATGACAGAAAATCCAGCTTTTCGCAACTCGGCAGCATCGTCGCATCACTGGCAGCCCTTGTGGGAATGCTCGCTCGACGCATTACCCGACTGGCTGAGCCAACAGCAGCAGGTAGGCTATACCCTCGTCGCTATGAATGCCAACCCTGCGACGATTCCGCTGCCTCAGTTTACCTTCCCATTGCAAACGGTTTTGCTGTTGGGACAAGAACTCACGGGCATTCCGTCTGATCTGCTGCGTCAGTGCAATGCTTGCGTGACGATTCCGCAGTTTGGGTTGGTGGAGTCGCTGAATGTGCAAACAGCAGGCTCGATTGCCATCTACGAGTACATGCGGCAACATGCTTTCTAGGCGACCCAAGCCATAGGAGCAAAAGAACGCTTTGAGTGCATCGGTCGCTGACAAGATTGTTAAACTATAGCTTCTGAGTCTGCCAAATTAATAGTCTGCCAAATTAATAGTCTGCCAAATTAATAGTCTGCCGAACTAGCCTGCTAAAAACGCCTATGTCCTCTCCTGCTGCTCGACCCAAGCTCATCCTAATCGACGGACATTCCCTCGCTTTTCGATCCTATTTTGCCCATGCCAAAGGGCGAGACGGCGGGCTGCGGACTTCTACCGGCATTCCAACCAGCGTCTCCTATGGGTTCCTCAAATCGCTGTTGGATACCCTAGAAGCCGAAAAGCCCGACTATTTGGCAATCGCGTTTGATATGGGCGAGCCGACCTTTCGCCACGAAGCCGACGAAACCTATAAGGCAGGTAGACCGGACGCGCCAGAGGATTTCTTTCCAGATATTCAAAACCTGCAAGAAATTCTGGTGGCGCTCAATCTGCCGGTGTTGACGGCTCCCGGCTATGAAGCAGACGACATTATTGGCACTTTGGCCCGACGCGCCACGACCGCAGGCTGGCGTACCAAAATTCTCTCTGGCGATCGGGATTTGTTTCAGTTGATTGACCCTAACGAACAAACCACTGTTTTGTATCTCAGCACTACCTTTGGCAAAGGCACGCCGCCGCCCAAAGAATTTGGCGTTGAGCAGGTGAAAGACAAAATGGGAATTTTGCCCTCACAGGTAGTGGACTACAAAGCCCTGTGCGGCGACGCTTCCGACAATATTCCGGGCGTGAAAGGCATCGGCGACAAAACCGCCGTGAATTTGCTCAGCACCTACGGTTCGTTGGAAAAAGTGTATGCCTCCATCAACGAAATTAAGGGAGCCGTCAAGCAAAAGCTGGAGACTGGAAAAGAAGACGCCTGCCGCTCGCAGTACATGGCGCAAATTCATATGGATGTGCCACTGGATGTTGATCTGGAAACCTGCAAGCTCGCCGGATTTGACGCTCAAAAACTCGTGCCGCTGCTGGAAAAACTAGAGTTTCGCCAGTTTTTGAGTAAGATTAACCAAATTCAGCAGGCTTTAGGCGGAGCCGCTGCACCGGAGCCGGAAAAATCTGCTGCCAAAACCCAGTCTAGGCGGAGCACTTACGATGAAGATGCCGGATTTGGCGACGATGACCTGTGGTTTTTTAGCGCTGAGCAAACCGAAAACAGCGAACGAGCCAGCCAAGCCGAAATTCAGCCGCAAATCATCAACACGCCCGAAAAGCTGCAAGCTCTCGTCGATCGGCTGCTTCAGTTCACCGATCCGGCAATGCCCGTGGCTTGGGATACGGAAACCACTTCGCTTGATCCGATGGATGCCGAACTGGTGGGAATCGGCTGCTGCTGGGGCGCAGAACTGATGGACGTGGCCTATATTCCAACCGGGCATCGAACGGGCGGCAATCTCGACAAGTCGCTGGTGCTGGAGTCGCTGCGCCCCATTCTGGAAAGTGAAACCTACCCGAAAGCGCTGCAAAATGCCAAATACGATCGGCTGGTGCTGCGAACCCAGGGCGTTTGGCTGCGAGGCGTAGTGTTTGACACCATGCTGGCGAGCTATGTGCTCAACCCAGAAGCCAGTCACAGCCTCAGTGAGTTGGGGGTGCGCTACCTGAATTTGTTTTCGCAAAGCTATGAAAGCTTAGTGCCCAAGGGGAAAAACATCGCCGATATGGACGTGCAGCCCGTAGCGGACTATTGCGGCATGGATGCCTATGTGTGCTTTCGGCTGGTGGCTGAACTGCGCAAAGAATTGGCAGCCCTGCCCGATCTGCACAAGCTGTTGCTAGACATCGAACTGCCCGTGGAACCCGTTTTGGCAGAAATGGAATATTGCGGGATTCGGATCGATCAGGAGTACCTTGGCAAATTTTCTCAGAAACTAGAGCAGGATTTGGCAGCAATTGAGCAGCAAGCTTACGAAGTTGCAGGGCAAAAGTTTAGCCTTGGTTCGCCCAAACAGCTAAGCGAACTGCTGTTTACTACGCTGGGCTTAGACCGGAAGAAATCGCGCAGAACCAAAACGGGCTATTCCACCGATGCCGCCACTTTGGAGAAACTGCAAGGCGATCATCCAGTCGTAGACGCGGTGGTGGAATATCGCACTCTCTCAAAATTAAAGTCAACTTATGTCGATGCGTTACCTGCCCTAGTTCGTCCTGATACAGGACGGGTTCACACTGACTTTAACCAGGCTGTGACTTCTACAGGTCGTTTATCATCCTCTAATCCCAACCTGCAAAATATCCCAATCCGGACTGCGTTTAGTCGCCAGATTCGAGCAGGTTTTATTCCCGAATCCGGTTGGCTGATGGTGGCGGCTGACTATTCGCAGGTGGAGTTGCGGATTCTGGCGCACCTAAGTCAAGAGCCAATTTTGCTGGAAACTTACCAAAATAATCAGGACATTCACACCCTCACCGCCAAGCTGCTGTTTGAAAAAGAGGAGATTAGCGCTGAAGAACGGCGGCTGGCAAAAGTGATTAACTTTGGCGTGATCTACGGCATGGGCGCACAGCGATTTGCGCGTGAGTCGGGCTTCAAAACGGCAGATGCAAAAGTATTCATCGAACGATTCAACCAAAAATATTCGCAGGTGTTCGCTTATCTGCAACAAATGCAGCAAGAGGCAATTGCTCGCGGCTATGTCACCACCATTAAAGGACGACGACGCTATTTCAACTTTGCCAGCGAAAGCCTCAAACAGTTGCGCGGTAAGGAGCCTCACGAAATTGATCTGAATAAAATTAAGCTCCGCGATCAGTATGATGCTCAGTTGCTGAGAGCCGCCGCCAACGCGCCGATTCAAGGATCGAGTGCCGACATTATCAAAATTGCGATGGTGAAACTGCACGAGATTTTGCGTGATCGGCAAGCGCATTTGCTGCTGCAAGTTCACGATGAACTTGTGTTTGAAGTCCATCCTGACGAGTGGGTAAACCTCCAGCCGCAAATCAAATCCGCGATGGAAACCGCCGTAGAACTCAGCGTGCCACTATTAGTTGAAGTGCGTTCAGGTCAAAACTGGATGGAAGCGAAGTAACCTGATGTAGACTTAAAAACTTAGCTGTCGCCAAGCTGAGGACATTGGTATTAAAGGGGGTGTGTGGGGTTGATGCTAGTGCAATGCTCCGCGAACGCTTCCCAGCCAGGGGTTCCACCCTCATACCCCGTCCTTAGCCAAGGGATTATGGCTCATCCCTTGGATGTGGTGTGTCTGGACGTAGGCAACCCATGCTTGCTCAAACGGTTGGAGCAGTTGCTGAAACTCCTCGATTTTTAGACTAGCTAGGCTTTGAAACACACCAGGTTGATTGGCAATGGCAGGATAGCTTAACATGGCTATTCCAGTTTTCGAGAAGGACTCTTAATTGCTAGACTACATGATTTCCAATTAAGTCTATTTAAGGAGATTTCTGGGAAACCCTCTACCCCGGTACGGGCAGGTTTTGCAGATCAATCCTCTGGGCGACGCGAGACTGAGTCCAAACCTGCCCCAACGTGACAACAACTTTTTCCTAGAAATCTTCTAAGTCTATTGGAAGAATGCACAGATATTAACTGTAATTCGATCGTGATTCATTGATCCGCCCGTCGTCGGTACGATTTTCCCGTCTCTGTATTCACTGCGGAACTTAGCCTGCTCCTCGGTCCAAATACTCTTCGGGTGTATGGAAGCGCTGTTGTGCCTGCCTTGTTCAACCTCCTGACGAGCTTTTTTTCAGCAGAAGTTTTGCAGCACTAGACTTGCCGTTCCAGATCCGCATCGATTGTTGAAACTGGTACTCCATCGGATGACTGACCGTTTGTATCAGATTTCTTTTTATTGAATGTTAACGTATGCTCAGTTGCATCAATCACAACCGTGTCACCTTCCATAAAAGTATTCTCTAAGATTTTCGTAGCGAGCGGGTTTTCAATTTCTTTCTGAATGGCTCGCTTGAGCGGACGTGCACCATACACTGGATCGTAGCCAACATCTGCCACATAATTCTGAGCGGCTGTGGTCAGTTCTAAGCCAATTTTTTGATCGGCTAGCAGTCGCCGGACGCGCTGAAGCTGAATTCCGACAATTAGCCGCAGTTCTTTCAGGTTAAGCGGATGGAATAGAATAATGTCGTCTACGCGATTCAGAAACTCTGGACGGAAGTGCGACCTTAGCGCACCCATGACCCGCCGCTGCATTTCCTCATAGCGATTATCGTCACCTGCAACATCCAAAATATGTTCGCTGCCAATGTTGCTGGTCATCACCACAATTGTATTTCGGCAATCTGCCGTTCTGCCCTGCGAGTCGGTAATACGTCCATCGTCCAACAGTTGCAGGAGAATATTAAATACATCTGGATGGGCCTTCTCCACTTCATCCAATAGCAGCACCGAATAGGGATGGCGACGAATTGCTTCAGACAACTGCCCGCCTTCTTCATAGCCGATGTAGCCCGGCGGCGCACCAATCAACCGCGCCACAGAGTTTTTCTCCATATACTCAGACATATCGAGCCGCACCAGCGCTTCGTCAGAGTCAAACAAACACTCGGCTAGGGCGCGAGCCAGTTCGGTTTTGCCGACTCCAGTGGGGCCCAAAAAGATAAACGACCCAATCGGGCGTCCCGGATCTTTCATGCCTGCGCGGGCCCGACGAATCGCGGCGGAGACAGCTTCGACGGCTTCTTGTTGACCAATCACGCGCTGATGCAAATAGTGTTCAAGTTGGAGTAGCTTTTGCCGTTCCGATTCCATTAACCGATTCACCGGAATGCCCGTCCATTTGGCGACAATCTCAGCAATGTCAGTTTCGGTGACTTGTTCACGCAGCAGCGTCTTGCCATGAGTCTGAAATTCAACCAAGCTGGCTTCTTTGGCTTCTAAGTCTCGATGAACGGCTTCCAATCGCCCATACTTCAACTGCGCTGCGGTGTTTAGGTCATAGTCGCGCTCGGCTTTGTCGATCTGGCGGCGTAGCTGTTCTTCTTCTTCTTTCAAGACATTGATTGCCGAAATGAGATCTTTCTCCGACTCCCACTGGCTGCTGAGTTGCTCTTGCTCTTGCTTCAGTTCGGCGATTTCCTGGTTGATTTTTTCCAGCCGATCCCGCGAGCTACGGTACAAGCCAATGGCAATTTGCGACTGTCCTTCGCCCTCGATCGACAGCTTTTCCATTTCTAACTGAAGTAGGCGGCGATCGATGTTTTCTAACTCAACGGGCTTGGAGGTAATTTCCATCTTCAGTTGAGCGGCCGCTTCGTCTACCAAATCAATCGCCTTGTCGGGCAAAAACCGATCGCTGATGTACCGATCTGAAAGGGTGGCGGCGGCAACCAGGGCTGAGTCGGCAATCTTGACGCCGTGGTGCACTTCGTAGCGTTCTTTGAGTCCTCGCAAAATTGAAACCGTATCCTCAACGCTGGGCTGATCGACATAGACCTGCTGGAAGCGTCGCTCTAAGGCGGCATCTTTTTCGATGTGCTTGCGATACTCATCTACTGTCGTTGCGCCAATACAGCGAAGTTCGCCGCGTGACAGCATCGGCTTCAGTAAATTGCCAGCGTCCATCGTGCCCTGGGCTGAACCTGCCCCCACCACCGTATGCAGTTCGTCGATAAACAGCA
>JAAUQT010000203.1 GCA_012033495.1 Cyanobacteria bacterium RM1_2_2
ATCGCCTTGCCTTGGGTCAAAAAAGCAAGCGAAAAAACAAGTTGTCACAAATCTCGATAAAAATAAACTACTGCCCACTCATAAAAAAATTCATGACTTTATCCCCCTCCTCCTCTACCCTGGCAGCTTTGCAGGCAGAGATTGGTGAGTTGTTGAGTCAGTTGCCTGCCATGAAACATGGAGAACTGATCCAGCAAGCGTTGATGACTCTGATTCGCATGGCTGAAGTTGAAGGCGATCGGCTTGACTGGAAGATTCTCAATGCGTCGTTGCAAGATATGGAACGAGCGTTTCGGGTTTTCTATCCTTACCGACACATTCGCAAGATTGCCATCTTCGGCTCGGCTCGGATTCCCCGCAACACGCCGGAATACCAAATGGCTTTCGACTTTGCCCGCTGTGTCACCGAGCAAGGGTTCATGGTGATTACAGGCGGTGGCCCTGGGATCATGCAGGCAGGAAATGAGGGAGCCGGCATTGATCACTCGTTCGGGCTAAACATCCAGCTACCCTTCGAGCAAGGCTCAAATCCTTTTATTGAGGGTGATCCAAAGCTGATCAACTTCAAATATTTTTCACCCGTAAGCTGTTTTTTTTGCGAGAGAGCGATGCGTTGGCGCTGTTTCCGGGCGGCTTCGGCACGCAAGATGAAGCCTATGAATGCCTCACGCTCATGCAAACGGGCAAATCTGACTTGTTGCCTTTAGTTTTAATCGATCCCCCTGGCACAAATTACTGGCGAGGCTGGGAGTGGCATGTGAGGGAACATTTGCTGAAACCCGGCTTGATCAGCCCTGATGATTTGCACCTGTTCACTATTACCGATCGATTAGATGTGGCCTGCGAAGCCATTGCTAGTTTCTACCGGGTGTTTCACTCTAGTCGTTATGTGGGCGAGCAGATGGTGATGCGACTCAACTCTGACTTGTCCGATCAGGATGTGGAATATCTGAATCAAAACTTTAGCGATATTTTGCTATGTGGGCGGATTGAAAAAACAAAAGCTTTACCGCCCGAAATTGGGACTGAAACAGAATCTCTGCCTCGGTTGATGATGGCATTCAATCAGCGAGATTTGGGGCGGCTGTATCAAATGATTCGCGTGATCAATCAACTAGGGGTAGATGCGCCTGAAACGAAACATCCAGAGCAAAAATAAGCAGAAATAAGGTTGAAGGCAAGTAAAAACTCCGCCGCAGGTGGCTTGTGTCACGGTTAACTCAACCCTTAAAACTGAAACCTTAGTCCTTTTCCCTACACCATATGGCTATCATCACAGTCAAAAATTTGGGCAAGGTTTACCCAGTGGCGATCAAAGAGCCAGGGTTAGCGGGCACGTTAACGCATTTTTTCAAGCGCACCTATCGGTCAATTCCGGCTGTGCAATCCGTTTCCTTCGAGATTGCTGCGGGCGAAGTGGTCGGTTTTTTGGGGCCGAACGGAGCAGGTAAGACTACCACTCTAAAAATGTTGACCGGGCTTATTCATCCCTCCACCGGGCGAGTCACGGTAGCAGGACACATTCCTTTCCGACGAGAAGCAGACTTTCTCAGAAAAATTACGCTCGTCATGGGGCAAAAGCAACAACTCATCTGGGATTTGCCTGCCTTAGACTCTCTGCGGATCAACGCTGCCGTTTACGATATTTCCGACTCAGCCTTCCGAGAGCGGGTGGGCGAACTGAGCGACATGCTCTCCCTAGAGGACAAACTCAATCAGCCTGTTCGTAAGCTTTCCCTCGGTGAACGCATGAAGGCAGAACTGCTGGCCGCGCTGATTCATCGCCCCAAGGTTTTGTTTCTAGACGAGCCAACGCTGGGGTTAGATGTGAATGCTCAGGTGAGCGTGCGGGAATTTTTGAAGGAATATAACCAGCGCTACAATGCCACCGTTTTGCTAACCAGCCACTACATGGCAGATATTACCGCCCTCTGCCAGCGAGTTTTGGTTATCTATGCCGGTCAGTTAATTTATGATGGCAGCTTGGAAGGATTATTAGAGCGGTTTGCACCTTGCCGGGAAGTCACAATCGAGCTAGCCAAAGAGCTATCGGTGCAGGAATTACAAGCCTACGGCGAACTGAAGGAGCTATCTGGGCGCATGGTACGCTTCATTGTGCCCCAAGAATATCTCACTAAAACCATTGCTCAGTTGCTGGCAGAGTTACAAATTATCGATTTGACCGTCACTGACCCACCAATTGAAGAAGTGATTGGTCAAGTGTTTCAGTCAGGGAAAGCGAGTTAGGAGAAGGCAGCGGGCAGAAGGGAGAGGATGGGGAGGAGTAAATTTGTTTGTGTTGCCGGACTAATTTACGAGTCCCAGACTGATTTACTGAGTCACAGCTAAAGCGTGGGCTAATTGCTCAAGTTCGGCAAATCTGCCCGCAAAAGGTAGGATACAAACTACTTTGTAGGTAATTTATGAAAAACTTTATACAATCTACCTAAAGACACATTAAACTTTCATTTTTTCCGGTTAAGCCGAGCAGTTGCGTGTAAAGTTGAGAGACAGTTGGTTTTGATAGCGACTGATTGGATCTATCGTAAAGCTTGACGGCAAAGGACTTGGGTAATGCAAAATCTCTTTTCTCTTTACTTAATTACCGCCGCGCTTTTCTTCACGGTGCTTCTGCTAGCGTTCTGGTCAGATGGTTCTACGTCTAAGCAACATCGGCTGTCTTGGATGGTTGTTTTAGTAGGTGCACTGTTCTGGGGAGTTGTCCTGCCTTTTGCAGTGATTGAGCGTTCCCGTAAGCTGTTCAAACATGGCGTGTTTGCATCTCGTTCAGGGCACCTAGGCTAACCAATTTTTGGCATCGAAAAAATCTCTGGCTAATCGAGCACTGTGCTAGCTATTTGCTGCTAAGACTTACTAAAGTCAATCATCCAGAGCACAAGTTTGCTTGATCTAGCCATCGCACTGAGTATTGAATTGAACAACGTAAATCGAACAAAGTAATCGTTGCACAACTGGAACTAGGTGAACTAGCAAGCAGCTTTAGAATGAAAGATTGGTAAAACTGCATAACAGAAGATGAGATGAGAGAGGAGTTGTTTTGAGGCAACCCCTTTTTTGCATGGGTGGGTGTGTTTGCAGGAGTGAACAGGAATGTACAGAAATATAATTAGGTACGGAAGCAGCAACCTTTTACTCAGCGCTTTCCCAGCAAGCGTTACGGTCGTTAGTAGATCTGCTGGCGTAGATTCTCTGATCTTCATTGGAACTTTATGCGGTACCTAGAAATCCCTTGATATAGTTTCCGATAGTCTAAGTATAGAAACACTGAAACGCCACGCAAGGAGTTCCCGATGAAGACTCAACTCAAAGACGTAACCCCAGCACAATTTGCTTACACCAATCCTGCTGTGCCTCATTGGGTGAGCGAAATGGGTTTAGAGTGGCTCTACAATCTCCTCGCTAAGTCCGAAGATTTGTGGAGAAGCCCAATCCGCCAAAGCTAGAGTAAAACCAAAGTTTAGTTCGCTACATTGGTTTGACTAAAGCGTTCATTCCACCAGCTAGTGGCTACGCTCTTCGTAGATTCGGTCTACTGGGCTGGTAGGATGTTGAACTGATATTGAACTGATGAGTAAATGAATAAAGTGAACGGTCAGATGCGTTTCGGCTTCGCTCAACGCGCCAACCCTCAGCATTCGATCGGTTGAGCGCAGTCAAACAGTGGGTTGAGCGCAGTCAAACAGTGGGTTGAGCGCAGTCAAACAGTGGGTTGAGCGCAGTCGAAACCCGATTTATACGGCAAATTGCTCCTAGCGCCTACGCATTCATGCTCTATAAACGAGTGGACTAGCAGCGAATCAGCGACTGAATCATTTTTGGATCGAGCTGCTCAACATTGCTTAAGACAATTTGCGCTTCCACTTGCTGTAGGTTTAGGGTGTAGGTGTTGGCATATTCGGCAGACTGTTGAGCATGGGGGGGTAGAATCCCAACTCCGATCCACTCTCGTTGCGGCTGCTGTTTGCGGGCCTGCTGTACCGTTTGCAGATCGGCAACCGTATCACCCACATAAATCACGGGCATTCCAGATTCTAGTTGGTCACGCTCCTCTAGCTGCTGTACCACCATCAACAAGCCGGTTGGGTCGGGTTTGCCGGGGGCATCCTCCATCGCCACTAGAATGGGAGCCTGTAGCCCTAAGCGCTTTTCCAAAATGTAGCTGGCTGAACCGCGTGTTGCGCCACTAAAGAAGCCCCAAGCAATCTGAGCTTGAGTTAAGGTTTCCAGATAGGCAAACTCGACAAGCAGCGGTTCCTGACAAATATATCCTGTCCAATGGTCTGAATCATCCGGGTTAGGGCCGCGATAGCGACTTTGAAAAAAGGTAATGACAGCCTCATAATCCAGCCCAATTTGATCGCGCTGTTGCCCTTGAGCTTCGTAATATCGATAAATTAGCTCGCGCGATGCTTCCCAGTCATTGTTCCAAAGTCCTTCAGTTTTGAGGGCGTCGATGTCTGGCGGAGAAGGGCGAAAAGCTCCTTGAGTGAAAGATTCGACCGTATCGGCAAGCGCCAGTCGATAGGAGCCGCCGACATCACGGATCACCCCATCAATATCAAAAACTACAATTGCAGGACTAACTTGAGCGGCGGATCGAGTCATCTTGAGGGTGTGTAGATTACCATAGAGGATTGTACAAGTAAAAAGAACGAGAACGGCTTTGCTGTCCGGGAGGTGTTTTTGTCGAAGTTCATTTTGAAGGTGCTCTGGCTAGATCAAAACGTCGCTCTGGCCGTTGACCAAGTGGTGGGTAAGGGCACAAGCCCGCTAACGTCTTATTTTTTCTGGCCGCGTAATGATGCTTGGGAACAGTTGAAAGCTGAGCTAGAAGCAAAGCACTGGATCTCTGAAGCAGATCGGATCGAATTGCTGAACAAAGCCACTGAAGTGATCAACTATTGGCAAGAAGAAGGCAAGCGACAGCCAATGGCTGAAGCTCAAGCCAAATTTCCAGAAGTCACCTTTACAGGTAGCGCCTGAATTGACGATCGCGGCTTGCGATTGTATGCACAAATTTAATCTATGCGGGATGGGGGAAAGCCAGTTAAAGCTTGCCCCTGTTTTTTGTTGATTTTTAGGGCAAATTACCTGCATTATTCATCAACTCTGCTAAAAAATGCCTAAACTGCCTATCCAAAAAGGCTTTTAGCGATTTTCTGATTTAGACAGTGTGTCTTATACACAAAACTTGAAACGGAACGCGCAGAAGGGTTTCAGAATTGTCTATGACTTTGGTGAATTATCTAGGCTAACTACAGCAGTTGAAGGTTGACAACTTTGATGAGCGCAGTCGCCAAACCCCTTTTCCCGACCCTTTCGACGGTGGCTACACTTCCGGCGTGGACTTTAAAGAATTTTCGGACTCTACCACTTCTCTTACGCGGTAGATTGGGCGATTTTGCGACTCGTGATAGGTACGCATCAGAAGTTCTGCCAACAGCCCAAAGCTAAATAACTGCACCCCGGTTAGAAACAACACAACCGCCAAAATCAGCAAGGGGCGATCGCCAATATTTTGCCCCAACCCCAGCTTAAGGAACGTCAGGTATAGCCCCAGCCCCGTCCCCAACAGCATGGCAATCATGCCAAACAGCCCGAATACATGCATGGGGCGGGTCAAAAACTTTTTCATAAAGAAGATGGTGGCCAAATCCATCATCACCCGGAAGGTGCGTCCAAGTCCGTATTTGCTGTATCCATAGCGGCGAGCATGATGGCGCACGGGTATTTCAGCAATTCTGGCCCCTTCGATAAAGGCTAAAGCGGGCAAAAAGCGGTGCAGTTCACCATATAGGTTCATATCCCGCACTAGCTCAGAGCGGTAGGCTTTGAGGGAACAGCCATAGTCATGGATTTGCACTTCTGTCACTCGGCGAATCAGCCAGTTCGCGATTCGAGACGGAATCAGACGAGTCACCATCGCATCTTGCCGATCTTTGCGCCAGCCGCTCACCAAGTCATAGCCTTCGTCAAGTTTGGCCAGCAGCAGCGGAATATCAGCCGGATCATTTTGCAGGTCGCCATCGAGCGTAATAATCACCTGCCCGCGAGCGTGGTTGAATCCGGCAGCCATAGCTGCGGTTTGCCCATAATTGCGGCGCAACAAGACGGCGCGCAGATCAGGACGTTGGCAGGCGAGTTGCCGCAGTAAATCGGTAGACCCGTCGGTGGAACCATCATCAACGCAGAGAATTTCGTAGGAAATGCCGTTTTGCTGAAACACGGTGGCGATCGTTTCAATCAAGGGCGGCAGGCTTTCAACTTCGTTGTAGATGGGCACGACAGCCGAAACCCACGGCGTCACTGCACCTACCGAGGCAGCTTTAGGATCTGCGGAAAGTATTGATCGATTCATAGCCCAGCCTCATTCCTCACCCGAATTCCTCACCCAATTGACTTTACAGCAATTTTTAGGCTGTATTGAGACTCCATACTTTGATTGCAACAATTTTTGTTTCCTCAAGCTGGGTCTGCCGCCCTCTAGGGGTGTCATCCATTCCAGCTAAGACTCTGAGCCATGGCAAGGCGATAGCCCCTCGCCTGTTTTGGGGAATGGGCGCGATCCGGCTGATGTGGCCAGCGGTTGACCCTGAATGGATGACGCGCCCTAGCAGGAAGACGATTAGTATGAGCAGATGGCAGGCAGTCGATGCGTATGAAGGGCAAGCTTGCCGTCAAGATTTGTCAATTCCGCCGTCTTTCGGAGGGTTGGGGTAAACGTAAGCAAGCCCAGCCCCGCTGGCTTCTGCCAAAATGCTAATCAACCGATAGAGGGCAACACCTCCCAAAATGCTGCCGACTGGAAAAGTGCGCTCTAGCAAAGCAATCGCCGTGGCTTCAAACACACCAGTTCCGCCCGGTGCGCCCGGAATCACCAGACCCAACACCCAAGCCAGACTGAAGGCACTTAAAACGGCTGGAACCTGCGAAAGCTCAACCGACTGAAAGGTGAGTAGCGTCAACAGGAAGCCGATGCCGCGCAGACCTACAAAGCCAATTTCGCCCAACAGCGGCAACAGCGGGTAACGCCCAACTTGCAGCGGTGCCGCAGGGACACTGGCGGACTCAGTGGCTTCAGCTTTTTTCACACTGCCCTTCAGCCGCCCTGCCAGTTTGAGTAAGGGGTTCAAAACCCTGGGGTGAATCGCCAGCAAAACGCCAGCCAAGCAGAGTGCTTGCACAATCCAGTTTTGTTGGGCATTGGTGAGGGCAATGACCAATGCCGCTGCCACCATCAGCAATGGTTCTAGTAAAACGCTGAGCGTGGCTGCCTCGATGGGAAAGCCCGCCTGCTTCGCCGCCATGACACGCCCGTAGAAATGCCAGACGTTTCCGGGCAAGTATTTGGCAATGTTGGTTTTTAGATAGACCAAAATGCCCCAAATGCCGCCCGCAGGCTGACCCAGTTCACGTAAAATCCAACTCCAAACCCAGCCCGTCCAGGTATGAGCGAGCAGCGTAATTCCTAAAGATAGCGCCAGATAGCTCCATCCCGAACCCTCGATTCGGAGTGCTCTAACTTCGTTCCAGTGCTGATGAAGCGTGCTGCCGATAAAAAGAGCGTCGCGCCAAAAATCAGCCAGCGCAAAAAGGGTTTGCTGCGAGAGAGCACCTTCTTAGCTTGAATCATGTCCTTCTCAGTTTGAATCATGTCCTTGTTCTTAGCACAACTGCCTGATCAGCCCGATGAGCGCAATGGTTACAGCGGCAATTTGAGCAGGTGTTGGAAGGCAGGATGAAGGTGAATTCCATCAAAGTCAGCATCGGTTTTGACAATTTCTTGAAAGTCAGGATAGCGACGAATCGCTTCTTTGAGATATTCAGCCGCCATTTCGGGCTGGTGTTGGGCGACGTAACAGTAGGCTTTGATGTAGTAAGTGGCCGCAGACTGAGGTTGCAGGCGTAGGGCTTGATCCAAACACTCTAAGGCCTCGTCATATTGTTGAAGCTTTGCCAAAGCATAGCCTTTACGTTTCCAGAAGTGGCTACAGTTTGGGTCAAGTTGGGTAGCCTTGTCGAAAGATTCTAGCGCGGCTTCGTAATTCTGCATATCCGCAAGCGCATAGCCTTTGCCAAACCATCCCCAAGCGTTATGGGGTTGGCGGCGCAGCAGTTCCTCGTTGGCATGAATGGCTTTTGCATACTGGCCATTGCGTCTGAGCGCTTTTGCCAACCCCCGCCAAGCGTCGGTCGCATCCGGGTCGAGAGCAAGGGCAGCTTTGTAAGCGTTGATGGCTTCCGGGTAGCGATGACTCAGATACAGCGCTTCTCCTTCTTTCAGATAATCGTAGGTCGAGAAAGTAGCGCTGCTGGTTTTCAGCGTTTCTAGCTGGTCGGTTAGCTCTTGCAGCCGCCGGTCAATTGCCGGAGGAAGCTGTTCATCCGGGTCAACCGCTGCGACCAAGCGTTCCAATTCCTGGACAATTTTGGTTTTATCTTGTTCGGCATCTTGATATAGCAAATGCAGCCGATTCTCAAAATCGGAGCGCAGTTGGCTCAATTCTTGCTCAAAATCGGCGATCTGCTGTTGAAATTTGGCAGCAACTTCTTGTTCTAGCTGGCGTTTGACGAGTTGCTCGGTTTCAGTCTCAAATTGGGTTCTTACATCTTTTACCAAGCGATCGATCACACTTTGCCGCAGCCACCAGAGCACAAAACCTGTGCCGATTGGGATGGCGATCAGCAATGTGATCAACACATTCAGCAAATTCAGGGTCAGATTGAAGGAGCGATCGATTTCCTGATCGATTCGATCTCCCACTTCTCGCCCTTCATTGATTTCTGTTTCAATTAACTGCCGGATAGTTTCTTCTTGGGTGGGTAGGAGGGGCGGCGGGTCAGGAGAAGGCAGAGGCGTAGACTGAATTTCGGGCGGAGCGAGGGGTTCAGTTTGGGCAGGGACAGCTTCAACACTTAGCAAGAACACAGCGCAAGCAGTAATAATATATGGCTTTGTCCTCATACACTCCTGCCGCCAGTGACTTTACCAAAGCTTTATAATGCCATGTTCCTGTCCTTTGTGGTGCAATTTAGCTGGATTGAGCGATTGTTGGATGGAGTGATATGCAACTTCTTTATCTGCTCGCATTCTATCCATCCTATCCTGACCGTTGAGAGGGTTTGGAAAAGTGGCACCTCACGCCAGAATGAGGACAGCTTTGCAAAAGTTAGGGGACTTTATCACTCATTCTTATGGAGTCAAATTAATGCAGCAAAGTATGGAAAATCAAGCAGGTTTGCAGTGGTTAGGCTGGGCCCAACGGTTGCAGGCGATTGCCCAAAATGGACTTACTTACACTGAGAATCCTTACGATGTTGAGCGATTTCACCAAATTCAAGCGATCGCTAGTGAATGATGGCAGCTTACACGAATGCTGAACCAACCTACATTCTTGACCTGTTTGCCAAAGAAAAGGGCTACGCAACTCCCAAAATTGATGTGCGCGGAGCCGTCTTTCGAGACGATCAAGTGCTGCTGGTGTTAGAGCATGAGGATCAAAAATGGACGCTGCCCGGCGGTTGGGTTGATGTGGGAGAACCGCCTAGCGAGGCCGTAGTGCGGGAGGTGTTTGAGGAGTCAGGCTATCAAACTCGCGTGCTGAAGCTAGCAGCCGTTTATGATCGCAATAAGCATCCCCATCCACCCTTAGTATTTCATGCCTATAAGCTGTTTTTTTCTTTGCGAGTTGACCGGAGGAGCACCCGCCACTAGCTTGGAAACCGATGCT
>JAAUQT010000204.1 GCA_012033495.1 Cyanobacteria bacterium RM1_2_2
GGGGAAGGGGAAGAGAGCAGGGGTAACGGCGGCGAAAAAATCGAGCGGGAATTGAGCGGCGAAGCGCTCGGACTTCGGGTTGGCGGATGGGCGCGAGCGGATCACGGAAGGGGAGGTTGAGGTGAACGACGCCTGCCACCGGATATAACGTGCGCTCCCAGGCATAGATCAAGGTTTGGCGCAGGTAGGCGAGCCGATGCAGATCGAGGGCAGGCAGGCTGAGTTCGCTGTACCAGTTGGGAAAAGTGCCGTAGAGTTTTTGCTGATCAACAGTCTGTCCGGCGTTGCAGTCTCGCAGTTCGGGCGGGCGATCGGCAGTGAGGATCAGCAGCGGAATTTTGCTTTCTCGCGCTTCGATCACCGCTGGATAAAAGTTGGCTCCTGCCGTGCCGGAGGTGCAAATCAGGGCAGTTGGTTTTCCGGTTCGACGCGCCACACCCAGGGCAAAAAATGCGGCCGAGCGTTCGTCCAAGATCGGGATGGCTTCGATCTGCGGATGCTGGGCAACGGCAACGGTGAGAGGAGCCGAGCGCGACCCCGGACAGACAATCGCGGTGGTGAGTCCTAATCGAACTAGGGTTTCCGCCAAAACAGAAGCCCAAAGCGTATTAACGTTATTGAACGAAAGGGTGTTGAACAGAAGTGACATGAAACAACCAGTAAGCGATGAGCAGCCCAAACACCTATTTTCGCCTTTCAGGACGGTTGCTGGTTAGAAGGTCAAGCATCCAGAAGCCGGATCAATCCCTAACGCTCGCAGTTTGGCTGCCAACCGTTCGACGCGCTGGTGCTCCTGCTCTAGCTGCTGGTGGGTCTGTACTAGCTGCTGATTCGCCTGTCAGTAACAGATTGCTCTCCATATCCCACACTCCGCGAACGGTTCCCTGCTTACGAAAAGGAGAGTTGGGGGAATCGAGATTTCAAGCTTCAAGTGCGTCAGGCTTATCATAGTTTCTTTAGCGCAGGCAACTATGACGGTAATCTTTGCGGCTAGACAAACTTTTGGCAGTCGTGGTCGAATAGTCGAGTCAGTGATTGACTCCAATTGCAGTGGCGACATCCTTTACCCTTTAAGGCATCATGCGTTCACCCCATTCAGGCTCCTTGCTCACCAAAGCGACGCTCCTCTTCGTTAGCACCTTAACCGTGATGGCAGGCGCAACGATTGCGCCTTCTCTGCCCGCCATGCAAGTGTTTTTGCCGAAGTCAACGATGCGGCGCTGTGGGTGCGGCTAGTGCTGACGATTCCGGCATTGTTTATTGTGATCGGTTCGCCGATTGCCGGAACGATTGTCGATCGGTTAGGACGCAAACCCTTGCTGCTGGCAGCCACGGCGCTGTATGGCTTAGCAGGTAGCTCTGGTTATCTGCTCGACTCGCTCGGCATGATTTTGGTCGGCAGAGCCTTTTTGGGGTTTGCCGTTGCCGGAGTCATGGTTTCAGCAACGACGCTGATCGCCGACTACTACAGCGGACAAGCTCGCGCCACATTCATGGGGTTACAGGCGGCGTTTATGGGGTTGGGCGGCGTTTTGTTTCTCACCAGCGGCGGTTATTTAGCAGATCTCAACTGGCGATTTCCGTTTCTGATCTACCTGTTTGCCTGGATTTTGCTGCCGTTTATTGTGCTGACGCTGTATGAACCGCAAAGACAGCCTGCTCTCTCAAAAGAGCCAGTTGATCGGATGGGCGATCCGGTCGCGGAGGTAGAAGCTCCATCAACGGCCGAGGTAAGATCAACAGCCAGTGTTCCAGTTAACCTTCTGGGGCTAGTGTTTGCAACGGCATTGGTGACGCAAATTATTTTCTATTTGATTCCGGTGCAGTTGCCCTTCTATCTCAAAAGCTTGTCGAATGCTAACGCCACTCAGAGCGGTCTGGCGATTGCTTTTGCGACGCTGTTTAGTTCAATGGCATCGCTCAGTTACGGCAAAGTGAAACAAAAGCTTGGCTATGTCAGCATTTTGGCGCTTACTCTGGGCTTGCTAGGAATCGGTTATTCCATCATCGGGCTAGCAGGCAGCTATCCTGTGGTGCTGTTGGGGCTAGCAATCGCCGGATTAGGATTAGGATTACTCATGCCGAATCTAAACGTTTGGGTCGCGTCTAGTGTGTCTGATGCAATGCGCGGACGAGCCTTAGGCGGACTAACGACCTTTTTCTTTTTAGGACAGTTTTTGTCACCGCTGTTTAGCCAACCGCTGAGCCAGCAATTTGGTCTAGACAAAGCCTACTTGCTATCAGGCTTGCTGCTGCTGGTTTTGGGCATGGTTTTAGTGAGTTTGCGACAGCAGGTGGTTACATTTATCCGCGACCCCGTCACCGTCTCGCGCTCCTCCTAAGCAAACAAGGAATGAAAATATTCCTTCTGCCTTATATCGCTTCGACGACGCTAATTTTGAGACATTCCTTCGCTAAAATCAGAGATCTGGTTTCCGCCACATTCTCCACATCCTTACACTTGAGAGCAGAACTCGCAGCTATGAGCAAAGGCACACTCTTCGATAAAGTTTGGGACTTACATACCGTTGGCACACTGCCTTCGGGACAAACGCAGCTTTTTATTGGTCTACATTTAATTCACGAAGTTACCAGTCCTCAAGCCTTTGCTATGCTGCGCGAACGAGGGCTGAAGGTGATGTTCCCAGAGCGCACGATTGCCACGGTAGATCATATTGTGCCAACGGCGAATCAGCTCGCCCATTTGCGGATGATCTCGCTGAAGAGATGATGCAGGCGATTGAAGCCAACACGCAGCAAAACAATATTCCTTTCTATGACATTGGTTCTGGCAAACAAGGCGTGGTGCATGTGATTGCGCCAGAACAAGGCTTAACCCAACCCGGAATGACGATTGCTTGCGGTGATAGCCATACTTCGACGCATGGGGCGTTTGGCGCGATTGCCTTTGGCATCGGGACAAGTCAAGTTCGGGATGTGTTGGCTTCTCAAACCTTGGCGCTCTCTAAGCTGAAAGTCTGCAAAGTTGAAGTCAACGGCGCTTTACCCACGGGGGTTTATGCCAAAGATGTGATTTTGCATATCATTCGGGAGCTTGGCGTGACGGGCGGTGTGGGCTACGCCTATGAGTATGCAGGCACAACTTTTGAGCAGATGAGCATGGAAGAACGGATGACGGTCTGCAATATGTCGATTGAAGGCGGTGCTCGCTGTGGCTATATCAACCCTGATCAGGTCACGTTTGGATATTTGAAGGGACGAGAGTTCGCGCCAAAAGGAGAAGACTGGGACAAAGCGGTGGAGTGGTGGCAAAGCCTGCGTAGTGATGCTGACGCAAAATATGATGATGTGGTTGAGTTTGATGCGGCTGAGATTCCACCAACCGTGACTTGGGGCATCACGCCCGGACAGGGCATCGGCGTAAACGAAAAAATTCCGACTCCGGCGCAGATGACGGCAAGCGATCGAGATATTGCCGCAGAAGCTTATCGCTATATGGACTTACAGCCTGGCGCTCCAATTCAAGGCACGAAAATTGATGTTTGCTTTATCGGGAGCTGCACGAATGGGCGGATTAGCGACCTGCGCGAGGCAGCCAAGATCGCCAAGGGGCGGCAGGTCGCAGCAGGTGTGAAAGCGTTTGTGGTTCCTGGATCAGAACAGGTGAAACAGCAGGCAGAAGCCGAAGGGTTAGACAAAGTCTTTGAGGCGGCGGGCTTTGAGTGGCGTGAAGCAGGCTGCTCGATGTGTTTGGCAATGAACCCCGATAAGTTAGAAGGACGGCAAATCAGCGCCTCTTCCTCAAACCGCAACTTCAAAGGGCGACAAGGCTCGGCTTCAGGGCGCACATTGCTGATGAGTCCGGCGATGGTGGCGGCGGCGGCGGTGACAGGCGCGGTGACAGATGTGCGAGAGTTGCTGTGAAGGAAAAGCCTTTCAGCTTAGGCTCATCTATCTCATTAGGTGTCACGAGGGCTGCTCCCGCTGATTGAAGAGTGCTCGCAATCGCGCAAGCTCTTGTTCGGCGGCTTCAGCCCTAGCTTTTTCCTGTTCAGCACGCTGGCGTTCCTGTTCAGCACGCTGGCGTTCCTGTTCAGCCCTGGCTTTTTCTTGTTCGGCACGCTGGCGTTCTTGTTCAGCTTTTTCAAAACTCCAAAGCAGCAGATGACCTGTCGCATCCCACCAGCGCAGCCAGTGGATCGTTGAGCCAAGCCGTGAACCATACCAAACGCCGAGGAACAGGTTGAGTTCAGGAAGCCAAAACCGACCGTTGGCATCAGGCGGCTGGAGTGCATATTGTCCGTCCTGAAGTCGCCGCACTTCTAGCGCTAAACTGTGCGGATCAAAAATGGCATAGACCGGCACTTGCAGAATATGTTCGTAAAAATAGAGCTTGCCGTAAGGATAGTTGGGGCGGACTGAGTACTCACCCGTGTCGGTTTCTGAGAGGAACTCCATCACAATTACGACAGGTTCACCTTCTAGCGTAGGCGTGTAGCTGCGGCGAACCACGCCTTCCGGGATGGGAACCACCCTCGGCACGTATAGCCAATCTGGGGCTTTCACCACCGTTTTCTGGTTGACTGTTGCCACTAAGCCGAAGTTGGAGGCAATCAGCATTTCTGGCTGAATCAACCCGGCTTCCCCTAAAGCATCAGTGAGGGCGGCAGCGAGGATAGGCTGCTGAATATTTTCCACGGGGTCATCGGGCAAAACATAGTCGGCGGGCAGTTTTTCCCAAGTCACTACCGGCTGGGATGCGGTTGGCTGAGTCACAGGTGAATTGACGACTTTTCCTGATGGAGAAACCTCTGAAACCATGGTTTTGCCTCACGTCTTGCCTTACAGTTTGCTTCACTAGAAGCTGCCAATGCCTACCCATTATCATAACTAGCCTATGCTTTGCAGGACGATAATTAAAGTACAAGTGTACGCTTTTTAGTGCAAGTATACTACTCGTAATGTCCTATTTCTTTGCAAACAGAGTGGCTATCTCAGGCAAGGAATAGCGATAATAGGCGAATCACTCCAGGTTGAAAACCTACTTACGAACGGGTTGGATCGAGGTCAACATGAGTCAAGTTCAGTCAGTTTCCGGGCGGGGCGTTCCTTTGGTAGGGAATGACATCGACACCGATCGGATCATTCCGGCTCGCTTTTTGCGCTGTGTCACCTTCGATGGGTTAGGAGCGCAGGTTTTTGCAGACGATCGCGCTCAAGCCAACGGTCAGCATCCGTTTGATCAGCCTCACTATCAGGGCGCTGAAATTTTGGTGGTGAATCGCAACTTCGGCTGTGGATCGTCTCGTGAACACGCACCGCAAGCCATTGCAAAGTGGGGCATTCAAGCGCTTGTAGGTGAAAGCTTCGCCGAAATCTTCTTTGGCAACTGCGTGGCGATGGGCATCCCTTGTGTGACAGCGGCTCCGGCAGATGTGCACACCTTACAAGAGTGGTTAGCAGCCAATCCTCAAACCGCCCTCACGCTGGACTTGACCACGATGCAAGTTCGGTTTGGTAAATCACCAATTTCAGTAGCAATGGGTGAAGGCCCACGCAATATGTTTCTCAGCGGCACTTGGGATGCCTGCGGTCAGTTAACGGCTCAAGCAGAGCAAATTCGTCAAGTTGCTAACCGCCTGCCCTATGTGAAGTGGAACCGCGCCAGCTAAAGGTTGCAGATTTTCATTAAAAACCTTTACCTTTTATTTGGCAAATTGCTTTTATTTGGCAAATTGATGGTGAAAATATAGAGTACGTTTAACAAGTTTCAAAGCTGCGAATGTTACGCTATATCGATAAAATCAATCAGGATCTAATCCGGTCTCAGCCTGCCTTTCGATCGCACTACCCCCTCTTATAGATTCTAGGGCTACACCATGATTGAAATGAAAGTCGCTGGAATTGCTTTGGACGCGGTATCCCGCCATCCGATCGTGCTACTGAGAGACGCCACAGAGCGTCGTCAGCTACCCATCTACATTGGGCAAGATCAAGCCAGAGCCATTATCAGTGCATTGGAAAATCAAACTCCACCCCGTCCCCTCACCCATGACTTAATGGTCAACCTGCTAGAAGAGTGGGACATGGTGCTGGAGCGGATTGTGATTCACTCGCTGCAAGATAACACCTTCTATGCCGTGTTAATGGTGCGGCAAGGCGAAGTGAGAAAAGAAATTGATTCCCGCCCTAGTGATGCCATTGCGATTGCCATCCGCACGAAAAGCCCGATTTGGGTGATGGAAGAAGTTGTTGCAGATGCTTCGATGCCCGTTGACCGAGATGCGGACGAAGCAGAACGCAAAGCCTTCCGCGATTTTCTCTCAAACCTCCGTCCCGATGACTTTAAGCAAGATGGGCGATTTAGCAAGCGCGATGAAAGCTAGCTGGGGTCGGATCGAAGCTTTCCATCAGCCATCTATCATCTATTAAGCTGCGTAAGGCTATATTGCGCTAAAGCAATGCGCTATCGTCGGTTTGGTAAAACCTGTTTGCAACTGTCGCTGTTTTCCTTGGGAACAATGCGCTATTTGGCATCGGAGGAAAATGCGATCCAGACGGTGCAAAAGGCAATTGAATACGGGATTAATCATCTTGAAACGGCAAGAGGCTATGGCAACAGCGAAAAATATTTAGGAGCAGCGTTACAAGCGAGTTGCACAGCCCGCGACCAGCTTTACCTGACCAGCAAAATTCCGCCGATCGCCGATGCCGACCAGATGGAGCGGTTGATCGACCAATCGTTGGAGCGGTTGAACGTCGATTATCTCGACTGCTTGGCAATTCACGGACTCAACACAGCCGAACAGCTTGCTTGGGTTGAAGCTCCGCGAGGCTGTATGCAGGCGGTTGATCGAGCCATTGCAGATCGACGAGTCCGCCATGTCGGGTTTTCGACCCACGCTCCGCTCGACGTTATTCTGCGAGCGATTGCCACCGATTTATTTGAATTCGTTAACTTACATTATTACTACTTCAATCAGCGCAATGCGGCGGCGGTGACAGCGGCAAGCCAGAAAGACATGGGCGTGTTTATCATTTCTCCTGCCGATAAAGGCGGAATGCTCTACACGCCGCCGCCAACTTTGATTGACCTCTGCCAGCCATTGACGCCGCTGCATCTCACCTATCGGTTTTTGCTCAGTGATCCACGCATTACCACCCTCAGCGTAGGAGCCGCAACTCCCGCCGAACTGGAACTACCGCTTCAGGTTGCCGATAACGACGGTGCGCTGACGGCTGCCGAAACCGCTGCGCTAGATCGGTTAGCTGCCCATGCTGAGCAGACTTTAGCAACCGATCGATGCAGCCAGTGTCATCAGTGTTTGCCCTGCCCAGAGAGCATCAACATTCCCGAAGTGCTGCGGCTGCGCAATTTGGCAGTGGCTTACAACATGAGCGAGTTTGGGCAATATCGCTATCGAATGTTTGAAAACGCCGGACATTGGTTTCCCGGACGAAAAGCCAATCGCTGTACTGACTGCGGCGACTGTTTGCCTCGCTGCCCTGAGCAGCTAAACATTCCAGATTTGTTACGAGACACCCACAGCCAACTGAACGGCAGCGCCCGACGTAGACTGTGGGAGTAGGGTTGAGGAGACTGCCATGCATCCCACAATCGAAGTCCGATGGTTTCTTTCAGGTAGAGCATCAGCCGAGATGCGTCGCTGGTTTGAGCGCGGAGCCATTGCCCCCACAGAGGAAGGTTTGCGAGAGGATTGGTATCTTTACTCGGTTGAAAATGCGAGTCTTGGCGTCAAGTTACGAGACTCTAACCTGGAAATCAAGCAGCGATTGCATCACGCAGACATTCAGCAACTGGCGCAGGACGTGCAGGGACAGGTGGAAACTTGGGTGAAGTGGGAATTTTCGCTCGATTCAGAAAACAATGATTTGCCTCAATTCGACCAATTTGACGGTTTTTGGGTGTTGGTCAAAAAAGAGCGCTGTTCTAAGTATTACAGCCTTGCCACAGATGAAATCGAGCCAATTGAAACACCTGCCCAAGCCGCGCAGGGCTGTACGCTAGAGTTGACCGAACTGCGAGTGTGGAATCAAAGCTGGCACAGTGTAGGGTTGGAAACTTTTGGGAATGTTATTCAACCAGCAGCCATCTCAAAGCGAGTCATGCAGCATGTTTTCACTGACTTCAAGCCAAACCTGAAAGCCGCTCATTCGTTTGGTTATCCCCATTGGCTACAAGAGATCCAGCGACTGCAAAAGACAGCAGGTTAGAGCGCGTCATCCACTCAGGGTCAAACGCTGGCCGCATTAGCCGGATCGCGCCTGCCTCCAAAAACAGGCTAGGGGCTGTTGCCTTGCCAGGGTCAGGGTTTTAGCTGGAATGGATCACAGCCCCTAGTCTATCCAACTTTTTTTTGCGAATTGCTAATCAGGAACTGCATCAAGGATTCAAGATCTGGTAGGGTCTTAGGACATCGTTGTTCTGTATCCAGAAATCAAAGCATGAGCGTCGCATCATTAAAAGGTCGAGACTTGCTCAGCATGGCTGACCTCACTGCCGAAGAAGTCTTGACCCTGCTGCAACTGGCTGCTGATATGAAAGCAGGCAAAGTCAATCTGCGCTGCGAAAACAAAGTGTTGGGGCTGCTGTTTAGTAAAGCTTCGACGCGCACTCGAGTCAGTTTCTCGGTGGCAATGTGCCAGTTGGGAGGGCAAGTGCTAGACCTCAACGCCAGCGTTACCCAAGTCGGACGCGGAGAACCAACGGTGGATACGGCACGGGTGCTGGATCGCTACCTGGATGTATTAGCGATTCGCACCTTTGAGCAGCAGGAACTCGAAACCTTCGCCCACTATGCCAAAATTCCTGTCATCAACGCGCTGACAGACTTAGAGCATCCCTGTCAGGTGCTAGCCGATTTGCAAACCGCGCAGGAAGAATTTGGGCAACTAGAAGGAATCACCCTCACCTATGTGGGAGACGGCAACAACATGGCAAATTCGCTGCTGCTCGGCTGTGCCCTAACGGGTATGAATGTGCGAATTGCCTCTCCAGAAGGCTACCGCCCTGACCCTGCCATTGTTGCCAAAGCAGAAGCTATTGCTGCCGGTCGCAGTGAAGTTTTGATTACCTCCGATCCAGAAATTGCCGCCAAAGGTTCTCACGTGCTGTATACCGACGTTTGGGCCAGTATGGGTCAGGAAAACGAAGCCGAAAGCCGCTTGCCTGTGTTTCAGCCGTACCAGGTGAATCAGCCACTCCTCAGCCTTGCCGATCCCAAAGCCATTGTGCTGCACTGTTTGCCTGCCCATCGCGGCGAAGAAATTACGGAGTCAGTCATGGAAGGGCCCCAATCTCGCATTTGGGATGAAGCTGAAAACCGTCTCCATGCTCAGAAAGCCCTACTTGCCTGTGTGTTGGGTGCAAAGTAACGAAACCCAAGTTTAATTGTCGAATGAAACGATTGCCCTGATAATAGGGGCTGAATCAAGCCGATGAGGGAGCCGTATGTCTCTTCCCAAGGACGAAGCAAAACGACTGTTAGAGCGCCTCATTTTTGGAGATGACCGTCCGCAAGACTGGGCGCAAGATGTTTGGGATCTCAGCCCAACCGTGGGGGAAACAGCGGCGAAGTTATTGGAGGTGTTTGAGGCATTGATCGACTGCTGCCCAGAAGAAAAGCTAGATAATTTGCTGCAAAGCTATTATCAGGAGTTGCTTTAGCTAGGAGGGGAAAGGCAGAGGGCAAGAGGACAAGAAGTACTGTTTAGTTTTGCCTGATTTTGTTCTCAATCCTTGGAGGCGGCAGCTTACT
>JAAUQT010000205.1 GCA_012033495.1 Cyanobacteria bacterium RM1_2_2
AGATTTCTAGGAAAAAGTTGTTGCCACGTTGGGGCAGGTTTGGACTCAGTCTCGCGTCGCCCAAATGATTGATCTGCAAAACCTGCCCGTACCAGGGTAAATGGTTTCCCAGAAATCTCCTAAGTTTGTTGAGTGGATAAATTTCTCAATGCTTTTACTTCAAAGCCTCAATCGTGACCGTGCCACCCTCAACCGCTTCAATCTGAAGTCTAAAACCATACAGCAAACCCATCCCCACTAACGGATCTGCGTTGGAAGCTGCCACATCAACAATTTGGTTTTGCCCATCCCAAATTACAGCCGCCTTGTATATTTCAAAAACAACCTCGCTCCCGTCATCTAATGTACCAACGTCGCGGTAATGCCAAGGCAAATCAAGATCCGTGATGATGGAAAGCGGTAAAGATAAGAAACTCGTGAATCCTGTATCAATGACTGCATCAACAGTGGTTTTAGGTAAACCAATACGTCCCACTGCAACTTTGATGATTGCTTCACAGTTGTTGTTGACCACACCGAACATCATACGGGATTTCTCAAGCTGCGGCTGCCGAAACGGAAGACTGCTCGATGTCCAATCCGAATCACCCAAGGTTGAGCATCGGGTTCACGCTCATAAAGACGATCGACTGCTGCCATCGGTGTATCAGCTACTTCAAAAGAGCCTGTTTCAATATTAATCGCCACAATCTTCCCATGATTGCCTTCCTCGATTTGGGGGCGCACTTGAGCCTCATAAATCTCATCCCCACGTCGGGCAAATTCTTCTTTGCTATACCGAGGTTGTCGAACTGTCATAAACTGACTTCGTCTTCACTTTGCTTCTCATTTTAGTGTAGGAAACTTCTGACCATTTGGATATGAGATTAGGTCTTGAACAAGGCGCTTTAGATAAATCGGTTTACGTTACGTTAAATGAATGCTGGAATTCATCATTGAGGCTGAAAATACTTACTAGGATTTAGCCCGTGATGTGCTTTACGCCTTTAACCATATGCATAAATATATTGCAGCTTCTCTATCGTCATGCAATCGATCCTGGTCATCTACCGATAGCTTTAGATTGGTCGCTGCGCACTGGGCTTGCTATGCTGCTTATTCGAGATATGTCTTATTCCCTAGATGAATGTAATCACCTTCTTCTCTAAGAACAGTTGCCCAAGCGACTTTCATGCCTTCCACATAAAATAGTTGAGCAATAGCTTGGATATACTCCATATCAGGTTCAATCGAAACCAGCTTTAAAAGTTCCGCACCTGCTTTAGTTAATACACCTACTTTACTAGCAATTTTAGACGTATCTTTCTCTCGCTCAAATAATATAATCAAGGAGCCGTAAAGTAGTTGAGAAGTAGTACCCGCACTACAAGGCTCGAAGGAAAAATTTAATAGATCACTATCAGCAACAATTCCCGCATCTTTTAGTGCAAAAATTTCCTTGAATCCAAGTGTATTTTCTCGATTGAAGATATATTGCTCTGGATCAATGTAAAATGCCATGTCTCTAAGGCGTAAAACATACCGACCTAATTTACAAAAATTTTCCGCTTCTTGACGCGACATATTTTTTAGCGTTTCAAGAGTACGCAATGAAAAAGAACCGGGCTTCTGAATTTCACCAGCTAAAATCTTGCCCCATAGGTATTGAAGATCTTCTGTAGAGATATTTTCAGCTATTTCAAAGAAGCGATTAATCCATTCAGATTCCGGTTTTTCCTCTGAAACTTTATTTTCACTTATTAGCTCTTGAGCAGAATTAGCAGATATAGATTCTATGTTTTGCTGCTTACGCAATTCTTGATATGCTTGACGGCTTTCTGCACGACTAGGCAATGAAAGTTGTTCAGAAGATTCTTGAGATGACCGGAGAATCTTTATTTTGCCGTCTTCATACTCTGTTCCGCCGAGCAGAAGACGGCTCTCAGCCATTGCTTGAGAGATAATTCGTATTTCATATGCTCTAGCATCAGCATTTCTTTTAGTAAGGTACGGCTCTGTAACTGCTCCTACACCTTCAGCAATAACTTCCACTAATCTCTTTAGAGGCTCACTTACACCAGCCAAATCTTTGATTTCCATTGCAAAAGGATACAAAGTAAATTTGTACTAAATACTAACAAATGGTTTCTTCATAGATACACCTGTAGAAGATTTGCGACCAAACAAACAAGCCCGATAAATTCACCCCTCCACTCCCACCCCTCTACGGTCGCGGAAAATTCGACATCGGCTTGAAGTTCTCCACCGGAACGCCTGCCATGGCTTTGTACATGAAGTTACGCCAAACGGGAGCCACATAGCCGCCGCCGGTTGCTCCGGTTCCCAGCGGGCTGTAGTCATCGTTGCCGACCCAAACCGCTACTGAGAGTTGGGGCACATAGCCGACAAACCAAATATCGCGTTCTGAAGAAGTTGTGCCGGTTTTGCCTGCCGCCGGACGATCGATGCGAGCCGAAGTTGCTGTGCCTTTGTTGATCACATCCTGCAAAGTGGAATTGAGCGCTGCGACTGCCCACGGATCGAGCACCAACTGCGGACGAGGAGTGTTATCTAACAGCACATTGCCCTTACTATCTGTCACCTGAACGATAGTGGTCGGCTGAGAATGCAACCCCCGCTGGCAAACGTGGCATACGCGCCAGCCATCTCAAACGGCGTCAGATCGACCGATCCTAGGGGCAGCGAAGTCACAGGCTCCATCGGGCTTTTAATCCCCAACGTGCGGCAAACTTCAATCACGCGATTGATGCCCACATCTTGCCCTAACCGAATCGCCGGAATGTTGCGCGACTGAGCCAACGCCTGCCGGATCGACATTGCTCCATAGAAGCCACCATCATAGTTTTGCGGCGTGTAATAACCGTCACCATCAGGATAGCTAACCGGCGTATCCATCACAGTTGAGTCGGGGGCATAGTTACCGCTGGCAAAGGCGGCATAGTAAACAAACGGCTTGAAGGCAGAACCCGGCTGACGGAGCGCTTGCACGGCTCGGTTGTATTGGCTCTTGGTGTAGTCAACGCCGCCCACCATCGCTTTGACGAAGTGTGTTCGAGGGTCAACCGCCACCAGCGACATTTGATCAGCATAGATGCCCTGCCGCTGAATCGAAGCCAGACCCTCTCGCACGGTTTCTTCAGCTTTGCGTTGTAAGTCGAGGTCAATCGTGGTTTGTACCCGCATTCCGCCTTGCAAAACCGCCTCCTGTCCAAAGCGGCTTGTTAGTTCCTGAACGACCGCATCCGTAATGTAGGGAGCTTGGCTCTGCCGGAAGGAAGTAATTTCTCCGAGCGCAATCGGCGTTTCTTTCGCTTTCGCCACTTCTTCAGCCGTGACCCACCCAATCGTGCGCATCCGCTCCAGCACAATAGCCTGACGCTCTTTGGCTTTCTGATAATTCACAAACGGGCTGTAAACCTCTGGAGCCTGAATCAACCCTGCCATCATTGCCGCCTCGGCCAAATTTAGCTCGGAAGCTTGCTTGTTGAAATAACTCTTAGAGGCAGTCTGGACGCCGTAGGTGTTGTGCCCCCAATAGACCTGGTTCAGATACATTTCCATGATCTGGTCTTTGGTGAACACCTGCTCCAAGCGCAATGACAGCACGGCTTCTGCTACCTTACGGCTAATGCTGCGTTCGGGTGTGAGGAAGAGGTTCTTTACCAACTGCATCGTGATTGTGGAGCCGCCCTCCACCGTCTGACCTTCTTCCAGGTTAGCCAGCAGCGCCCGCCCGATCCCCGATGGATTAATCCCATGATGCGAGAAAAAGTAGCTGTCTTCGATGGCTAGCACCGCCCGCTTCAGATCCGGCGAAATGCCGTTGAGATCGACCACTTCTCGGTTGGCTTCATCGTGAATGCTGTCGAGCAGCGTGCCGCTGATATCGTAGATGTAGCTGGTTTCTGAAGGGATGTAGTTGCGCAGCACCCGCACGTCGGGCAAGTTGCGAAAACTCAGCGCCAAGCCCACCAAACCGCCTGCCGCAATCGAGCTTGCCAGCATGGTGATGCCCAAAATCGTGCCTGCGGACACCTGCGCCACCGATTGGATGTATTCTAGGGCTGGATGGGTTCCACCACTCGATTTAGGCTTTTTTACCGGAGGCTTGCGGGGCTTTGCCGGATTGGGTTTCGCTGGATTGGATCTGGCAGTATTAGAAGACACAGCCGTGATTATTCCTTAGAGTTTTGCAATTATAGTAGTCTGGTTGCCCACTATTGTGTACTGATCGCGCCGAATTGATCGAGTGATATGGATCAGTCGCTTCTAGGGGCGCTAGTAATTCAGAGAGTGTACCGGATCTTATTGGAAATCTGCCAAATATGGCTTTTGACTCACAAAATGAAACCTCACAAAATGTAGCGCATCCCTTCGCGTGGTTGCAGCGGGGCATCGTGGAAGTTTTTCCGCATCAGCCCACCTCTCAAGACCCGAACGAGAACTTGATGGCTCGCCTGACCCAAACCGATCGCCCCCTGCGGATTAAGTTTGGCATCGACCCGACGGGTTCAGAAATCCATTTGGGTCACAGTATTGTTTACCGAAAATTGCGGGCATTTCAGGACGCTGGCCATACCGCTGTCCTATTAATCGGCGATTTTACGGCTCGAATTGGTGATCCGACGGGCAAATCGGAAGTGCGGAAGCAGCTAACCGAGGAAGACGTGGCCCGCAATGCCCAAACCTACATCGACCAACTGCGCCCGATTCTAGACTTTGAGACGCCCGGACGCTTAGAAATTCGCTACAACTCGGAGTGGCTGTCTAAGCTGGATTTGTCGAAAATCCTGTCGCTGTTGGGCACGATGACGGTCGGACAAATGCTGGCGAAAGAAGGTTTTGCCGAGCGCTACAAAAAGAAACGCCGATTTACCTGCATGAGTTTTTGTACCCGCTGATGCAGGGCTACGATTCGGTAGCACTAGAAGCTGACGTAGAGCTAGGCGGCACCGATCAAAAATTTAACCTGGCAGTGGGGCGCGATTTGCAGCGTCATTTTGGGCAGCGTCCCCAGTTTGGCTTACTGATGCCGCTGCTGCCCGGAACGGACGGCGTCCAGAAAATGTCGAAGTCGCTCGGCAACTACGTGGGCTGACCGAAGACCCGCTGACCATGTACTCCAAGTTAGAAAAAACTGCCGACGCTGCGATCGAGCAATACTTTGAGTTGCTGACCAATTTACCGATGGAGCAGCTTCCTACAAACGCCCGTCAGCGCCAGAAAGATTTGGCCATCGAAGTCGTCAGCCAGTATCACGGACGGGAATCTGCCCTCAAAGCCCAAGCCGACGCCGAAAAGCTGACCACCGGCGGACAAGCAACCCAAGCTGAATCTGTACCCGAATTTTCGCTGCACAGCATTGAGTTTCCCGCTAAGCTGTTTTTCATCCTCAGCGCCAGCGGCTTATGCGACAGTAGTTCCGAAGCGCGACGGCAAATTCAAGGCGGTGCAGTGCGTTTAGACGGCAACAAGATCGATGATGTCAATCTCACATTTGATAGCGCCGAACTGCTCACCGGAAAAGTGCTTCAGGTTGGCAAACGCAAATTTGCGCGGCTGGTGTCGGGTTCGTAGATCAGATTGCGTGACTCGAATTGCCTTGAAATGCTGTTGTTGCACGCATTAAGCGCCCTCACCCAGCATGGCAGGCACATCAATTTCTTTGATGCAGGTGGCTCGTGATAGTGAAAGAACGCAATCAATAATGCTCAGAAGATCCGCTAGGGGAACGGCTTCACCGCCAAGTAAGTTATCTGCTGCGAGATCAGCCAGAACTTCAGGAGTACCAACGTTACCAGGATTAATCACGGTTACACCGATCTGCTGCGATCGCAACTCTTCGCGCAGTGAATGTACTACGCCCCGCAACCCAAACTTAGACGCACTATTGGCAACCTCTCGCCCTGAGAAATTATCCCGACCGGAGAGCGCACCCATCAAGATAATTTTGGGATTGTCTGAGCGTCGCAAGGCCGGCAGCAGGGCTTTAACCAAGCGAATCGGAGCCACTAAATTCACGGCAATCACACGGGTGATGTCTTCATCGGAGCACTCCTCAAAGCTGTACCGGCTGGTAAAGGCATGGGTTTCCCACGTGCCTCCCATGTACAACAATGCATCTAAAGGATCGCCCCCAATTGCGTTTCTCACAATTTCCACGCCTGCCAAGTTAGATAAATCTGCCTGAATCCACTCCCCGATCGGGCTGCGGTGCGAGAAACTGCAAGCAAACGATTCGCCTGAGATGATAAATGTTCCGCAACGGCAAGCCCAATGCCACGGCTCGCGCCAGCTACCAGAACCGTTTTGAACGACATAATTTTCCTCATACCATTTTGAATTTTGGATTTGCGTTCGCGCAGCGTTGCGCGAGCAACTTTTGGATTGGGGAAGCTTCGCGTAGCAATGGTTTCAATCTGCGAACTGCCGCGTCTTCTGTTTAAATTGGTAGCGCGCAGTTGGTCTTCCTATTTTGCCAGATTCGAGGCGCTCAAAGACGCATTGAAGTGAACATCTAGAGTTTGAGGCTGGCGAGTTTGAGCATCACACAGACCCGCATAATTGCTTGGCATCTCTAAAAATAAACTCAAGCTAATCACTTGTCAGTTCAACCGGACAGACCCGATCCACGAACTTCTCGCTGTATGGCAGTACTGAGGTGCTTGAGGTCATCATCCATCTGAGTGGGTTCAACCGCAGCCTTGCCCACTTCTGCCCCAGCAGTAGATTACTGACGCCGACCATCCTAGCCGACTATCCTATATGAGATAGCTATGCTCTCGAAGTCTGGCAAACTGTAGAGATTTAATGAGACTTGGCCGATCTGCTCACGCCTCACAGTAAGCGTGCAGTAATTCAATGCAGTGAACCATCGCTCCCAGATGAGCAATCTCGTAGCCGTGGGTGTTTTGAGTTGGGAAGCCCAGACAAGCCGCGCGTGGCACATGACCGTTTTTCATTGCAATCGAGCCGTCGCTGCCAAACCCGCTAATGGCCGCCAACTGAAGCGGAATTTTTGCCGCTGCCGCGACCTGCCGCAGTTCAGCATTCAGGGTTTCATCATACAAACCGTAGCCATCCTGAGAAAGTAGGACGGGCGCAACTCCGTCTTCAATCGGGTATTCGGTAGACAAAGGGCAAATTTCGAGCGCAATCAACGCATCCAAGGGCTGACGCTGCGAAAAATACATTGCCCCAATCGCGCCAACTTCTTCTTTCGACGAGGCTACCAGATACAGATCACAGGCAGGTTGGTTGATCCGAGCAGCGAGTTCTAGCAAAATGGCAATCGAAGCTTTGTTGTCTAGCGTGTAGCTAGCAATGTAGTCTTTGAGGCGAAAAGGCTGTTTGCGATGCTTCCCCACCACCATTCGCGTTCCGGGACGAATGCCGAATTCTGCTAATTCTGCGGCTGTACATTTTGTTTCTATCCAAGCATTCTCCCAGCGGATTGGCTGGTCTTCTTGCAGCGCTTTTTGGGGCGACTCATGCGAAACATGCCGCGAGCCGAAGCTAAGAATGCCGCTAATGGTTTGGTGGTCTCCTAACAGATCCACCACGCCTTCCCCGTAAACCCAAGGATATGCGCCTCCCAACCGCCGGACTTCTACACGCCCTGCGTCTCCCACCGTTTTAACAATGCCGCCAATTTCGTCTTTATGGGCTGTGATCGCGATTGCCCCTGCGGCTCGTCCCGGAATTTTGGCAATCAGATTATCAGCAGCATCGATCCACACCTCTCGCCCCAACGCCTGAAACTTTTGCAGCAACCAGCGATTGATTTCGGTTTCGGCTCCGCTCGGCGAATGGCAAAGCACCAGTTCGGTAATGGTTTGAAACAGGCGGTTGAAGTGAGAAGGCGGAGAGGACTGAGAAGACATAGAAAATACGCCTCAAATATAGCGATCAATATAGCGGTTGCTGATTGGCTCAGAACACTTGGCATCAGGAGCCTTGTGCTCCTAGTTGTAGAGATTAGGGCACATGCGAACTCTGACACTGCTGCATCAGGATGGTTTCTCGATGGCGCAGGGCACTGATGGCCATCTCCCAAGGAAAGGTAAAAGATTGGAAAGATTCTGGTGAAATGCGGTCTGTATCCAAATCGACCACCACCTGACGCAGAATTTCAAACAACTGATGCTGAATTGCCTCTAGTTCCTGCAAGTCATCTGTTTTCAGAACTTGTTCAAGCAACGCCAAAATCTCCAGATTGTATGAATCCGCTCGGTTTTTTTGCCGTCCTTCTAGCCACAGCCGCAACTGCCACAGCCCCGACACTAGCAGCACCCCCACCGAAAACGCCAACCCAATCGATTCGGCATATTCCACAATAAAGTTGGGCTGATCGCGGTTATAGAAAGCCTTTGACCCCGGATGCAGCGGCAATCCCAAATCTTCTCCCGCATCCGGCAACCGCATCGTGGCCGCCCGTGGGTAGATCGCCACAATTTCATTACGAAACTCAAACAACGTGCGAGTGATTTCTTGAATCACCTCTGGCTTCACCGTATCTCGCCCAATTAACACCGCCCGCACCCCGACCACTGGCAGATCTTCAGGAGGAATGGGGCTACCGCCATCGTAAGTGCCTTTCGGAATCCTAGAGGACTCTAGATAAGGCAACGACAGCCGCAGCGACTCGACTTGATCAATTGGCACTAGCTTAGATTGGGACTGCTTCAGCAATTGGCTCATCCCCGGATTGCCCAACGCCATCACCCGAAACAGGGCATCGACTTTACCCTGACGCAACTGAGCATAGGCTTGATCCGGCGGCATCGGCATGGCAGTAAAATCAGTTTCCTGCAAGTCGTAATGTTGGCTCAGCACCCAAAACAGATCGTAGGAACCGCTACCTTTCGGCATTAGGGCGATCCGCTTATCGCGCAAATCGTCTATATTTTCGATTCCTGCGTTCGTTCGAGCCACTAGATGAAACACTTCTGGAAACAAGTAGGCAACGGCACGAGCAGAAGGTTGACTGGGCGTATCACTTTGCACAATTGCCAACTGAGTTTTACCTTGCTCCAACCATTCCAAGTTTTGCTGCGCCCCCGCACTTTCTTCGACCGTAATTTTGATTTTCGGATTGTGACGCGACACAACGGTTGAAAGCGCTTGAGCAAAGGCATAATATTCTCCTTCTTTGCTGCCAGTCGCAATCGACAATCGGTACACTCTCGTTTCGCTATGAATCCAGTGAATTGCGAACCCAGTCGCAGCAAGAACGCTTAACAGTACCAGTGGCAGTGAAAATTTAGGTTGCATCCCGTCCTTACTCCTTGTTCTGATTTGGATGGATCTGACTTGGATGGATCTGAATTGTCTCTACTGGTTTGTTTCAAAGACATATGCACAACAGAGCACAAATATTGCTTAATTTTCAGCCTTTTCTATGTTTCTTTTCTATGTTTAGAGACAGTATTTTCATGTCTGAACAGCTTATGCCTCGCTTATGCCTCACTGATCGCAGGAAATCGCAGGAATTAGAGCGTTGATTCTGAGTAAGTCAATAAATCAGTTCGATAGTAGGGGCGGGTTTTGCGGTCAAATCGATTGCCGGATGCCCATTGATCTGCTCAACCCGCCCGTCCAGTTTACGGATTGATTCAATCCACGATCCTAAACCAATTTTTGAACCGCGCAAGTTTTGAAATAATCTGCAATTCAGCAGAGCATTTTTGCCGCGATGCA
>JAAUQT010000206.1 GCA_012033495.1 Cyanobacteria bacterium RM1_2_2
TTCTAGGGAATTTAGGGGGCGAAATAGCTTCAACTTTGTAAGTTCTAGAAAGCTTACCAAGCCGCTGTAGCAGTGGATGCCCCAATTTTTGCCTTTACTCCGCCTGCTGCGACCGCCCCGATTGCACCTGATCATTTGCAAAAAGTCACACACTTTAACAATAGTGCTGCAAGTGACAAAGGTGTAATTGTCTGTTACAGTCTATAAAAATCTTTAAGGACTTCAGTTAAGGGGCTAAGTGTATGCCATATACCACCGAAGAGGGCGGTCGTCTCAACAACTTTGCGGCTGAACCCAAAGTTTACCAAGCCGAGCCGCCTAGCAAGCAGCAGCAACTTCGATATGTGATTTTTGGTGTTGCTGGACTTATTCTAGTGGGTGGGCTAATTTTTGTGGCAGTTTCGGTTTCATAAGATCCACAGTTTTGCACAATTTTTACCGTCATTTTCGCTACTGCCGCCGCTGAAAGTGGTAGATGTTGGGCTTTGGCTCGACTGTTGTGAATTTGAAGGTGCGAGCTTGAAAAATTGATTTGGAGCAGCCAGGTTTTTCTGTAGAAGAGCCTGGTTTTTTAGTGCCCTGATGAACCTTGCGGAAACTCTGCCATAGCTTGTGATTTCTCTATTGGAAAGCAAGCTCAGGTTCGTAACGTCTTGTCCTGACCCCTACCCAAAAGCAGTGAAATAGAGAGTTATACCTGGATAGAGCAAACTCAATCAAGGCTTGCAGCATCCGCGAAGCAATCTGTTTGGGTTGTAACGAGTTGGGTGTGACAGATGGTTAATACAACTCTAAATTCAGTTACACATTACATCCTTTCATCTCGCCAATTTTTTCGGTGCTGCTCAAGCTATGGTGCTTTGTTCCCTACAGGTCGATTCCTTCCCTGCCTCCGGTACTCCTGTGACCGATATTCCTCGCACCAGTTTAGGACTCAACCAACAGACGTATGAACGGCTAAGAATAGCGCTGAGCCTAGATCTACGTCGCCAAATCTTTATTGCAGTCTGTGATGATTTGCCGTTGCGCGATCGGCTGGCCATGCAGTTGCAGTCTGAACTAGCCCTTTCTGAAGCGGCTTCTCCCTCAGTGGCGCATCCTGCAACTCGTGCCATTCCCAAACTCGTAACCCTCGACCTCAACTTAGACGATCCAAACCCGATTGCTCAGATCGCAGAATGGTTGAGCTATTTTCCCCGGCTCAAAACCAAACGGCATCAAATGCCCGCTTTTCAGTTTCTAGGGGTAGAACGGCTCACCCGCCAATCTGCTGAACTTCAAAGCGCATTTCTAGCTTATTTGCAAAACATTGAGCAAGAATTGCCTGCAATTGAGTCGGGCTTGCTGCTGTGGATGACTCAGCCTTGGTTTCGCATGTTACCCGAAGCAGTGCCAGAATTTTGGGGCTGTCGGACAGGCATTTTTGAGTTTGTAGGTGATCCAACTCCTTTACCGACCAGTTCTCCAGAACGAATTCGGCTGCATTCATCCAGGGTCGGGTTTTCTACTCAGTTCACCACTGGAGCAACCACTGGAGCAACCACTGGAGCAACTGCCAACTCACAACCTGCTGTTCCGCCATTTGTTCTGCCATCGCCTGATCCTGATCCGACTGAGCCAACCGAGCCACCTGATCCGGCAGATACTTCACCTGAGTTACGGTCATCCGTCTTTTTGCCAGAGTCTCTTACCAATCCGTGGTTGCCCTTGGCGGCTAACCTCAACGCCTGGTATGAGCCAGAATTGGCAGAATCTCTTAGCGCAACTGAACCCGATCAACCTGCCGAGGCTGACGCGCCGTTCAATGAATACTGGATCGCTGCCTTCAACCCTTTAGAGCAGGAACTCAAGATCGATCGGCTTGGGGCTACATCCAAATCAAACCCGCAAGCCCAACCGCAGCCTGCCTCTGTTTTGGTGGGTCGTCCCCTCGATGCTGATGCTGTCAATCCCCTACTCAGCGATCGAATCAATCAGCCAGACAGTGCCACACTCAACCCATTTGATTTAGCGCCTCATGAAGCTAATGCTGATCCACTGAACCCCAATTCTGCTACTCTTGCAAAGCAAAACAACGGGGCAGGAGATCAGCCCGTGCCATTGCTTCAGCATATCGAGTTATTGCAACAGCAAATTGCGCTGCTAGAACAGGGTCAAGAATCCACCAATGGGTTGGCGATTGCTTACCGAACGTTGGGCAACTTTTACCGAGACTGCATCGAGCAAGGTGAAACGTCAGCAGAAAATTTGACGGCTGCTATTCAAGCTTATGAACAAGCGCTGCATTGGCTGCCCGAAGGTGCGGCAGAGACGGCTGAAACGCTGAGCGATCTGGGTAATCTCTCCTGGATAGTCTCGCAATATCAATCTGAGCCAGCAGAAGCGATCCTCTGTTTGCAACAAACCGAGCAAATTTATCAGCAGGCTCTCGCCCACCTGGATTTGCCTCTGCAAAGCCACACCTACGCGATGGTGCAGAACAACTTAGGAGCCATCTACGCAGATCTGGCCCGCTATCAAGAACCCGTTGCCCATCTTCAGCGTTCTGTTGAGGCTTATCAACAGTCTTTGCAATACCGCTTGGCTGATGATGACCCAGTCCGCTATGCCTCAATCCAAAACAATTTGGGCACAACCTACTGGAATTTAGCTCAACAACAACAGCCGCAACTCAACCTGAAGCAGGCAATCGCTGCCTACTCTGCTGCCCTGGATTACTACGATCCAAGCTCAGAGCCGCTGACACACGCCATGATTCAGAACAACCTGGGAACAGCCTACTGGAATTTGGCTCAATACGAGCAGCCGCAGGATTACCTGATGTTGGCGCTGGCTGCCTATCAAACGGCTTTGCAATACCGCACTCTAGAAGTAGTTCCGGCTAGCTTTGCGGCAACTCAAAACAATTTAGGTACAGCCTACTGGCATCTAGCCAACCACACCGCTGATGACCGAACGCGGGCTACTTATTTGCAACAGGCAATTGCCGCTTATGAAACCACACTGATCGCAGCAGACTATCTCAACACTCACCATCCTGAAGCTGCCCAGCTTAACTTTGATCTCTTCTCCACCCACAACAACCTTGGTTTAGCTCACTATCAGCTAATTGCTAATCGTCATGCTCTTTTGAGTGCTGAGGAGCGCACCCATCAGCTTGACGTTGCCTTAAAGCACCACCTAGCAGCCCTTCAGGGTTGGGAACCGAATCCTGATTTGCGACAAACTGCCCTTAACTGCATCCTGCAAACCGTGCGAGGGTTTTATACTCAACTCGGCTTAGCAGGACAAAATCAAGCGTTGATGCAAATTCCAGGACATCTGCTGCCCGAAATTTTGCCAAGATTGTAGATCTGAGACGAAATGACGCTGCTGAGGTTCAGTGCCAGAATGACACACTCATCCCTGCATCGCTGCTTCAATTTGCTCAGAGTGCAAAGCTCGCCCAATCAGCACCAGCTTGGTTTGGCGCGATTCGGTCGGCTGCCACGGGCGATCGTAGAAATAATCGAATCGTTCGCCGACTCCTTGCAACACCAACCGCATCGACTTATCTGGAACCGACACAAAGCCCTTAATTCGGTAAATCTCCTGCTGTTGCACCAGTGCCTGCAAGCGTTTGATCAGCGCAGTTGGTTCAAAGCTCCGCTCGACTGCCACCGAAACGGAGCGGATGTCATCATCGTGCTCGTGCTCGGCTTCGTGGTCATGATGGCTAGGGCGATTGTCCAGATCATCCTCAACCGCCGCATTGAAGCCAAGCAGCAAGTCTAGGCTCGCTTGCCCCTGACGACACGGCACCACCTTGACGCCTTGAGAAAGCTCTTGCTTCAGCCATTGCTCTGCTTTTTGCTGCTCGGCAGCATCCACTCGATCCACTTTGGTCAGCAACACCAGATCAGCACAGGCAAGCTGATCTTCAAATAGTTCTTCGATGGGCGTCTCATGCTCTAGATTCGGGTCGGCTTGCCGCTGCCTGTCTAGCGCCGCCAGATCGCCAACCACCTGCCCTTTTGCAAGCGCCTCGCAATCGACCACGGTAATCACACCATTGACTGTCGCCTGAGTGCGAATTTCGGGCCAGCGGAAAGCTTGTACCAGCGGTTTTGGCAACGCCAGACCAGAAGTTTCGATCAAAATACAGTCGATTTGATCCCGTCGCTTCAGCAATTCTTGCATCGTCGGCAAAAATTCTTCCTGCACCGTACAGCAAAGACAGCCGTTTGTCAGTTCGACAATTTGAGGCGCAGTTTGAGGCGCAGTTTGAGGCGCGAGTCCGGCCGTTGAAGTTTGAGCATTTGCAGAACTTTCTTCGGGGCAAACCTGACAAGCTTGCAATAATTCTCCGTCAATGCCAACTTCACCAAACTCATTCACTAAAACGGCAATTCGTCTACCGCCGTTTTGCTGAAGCAAGTGGCGGATTAGGGTTGTCTTTCCGGCTCCCAAAAACCAGTGATCACCGTAACAGGAATCTTATGCATACAAAATAAACCAAACTTCCTTAAATCTTGCTAGTTAACATTGCGTCAATCTGTGGAGTGATGTGACGCTGCTTTTCACGCCTTCATACCGTAGCATGTTGGGGAAAGCGTCTCTGTCGCTCAGTGGTTGCTTGTTGTTCAGTCTTCTTCGATTAACCCTACAGAGTAGATTAAGAGAAATCACTTGATCTTTATCAAAACATTACAATTACTGATGAGGCTACACTTAAATAACGCTTAAGATCTAATCAATTACTCTACTTAGGTGCAGCCATCGCGCTTCACAGGCTTCTAGTCTTCATAGCATCTGCCATCCCTTGTTTCAGTTGTGTTCTCTGGTTGGTTTCGGTTTCTGTTTTCAAGATGAAGAAGGCAGATTCATGCTTCATACGCTTCTGCTCCGTTGGGCTATGAGATATGCATAACGTGAACGAATTGGCAGCTTCACTGAACTCTTCATCCAGTTCGGTTGTTCCGGAGTTGAGTCAACTGTCAGACGCTACAAGATGGAACCAGGCATGACTCAAGCTCTAGACTTTGATCCAAAATCAGGTGCTCGCATTCTGCTTGTTGAAGATAATGAAGCGAGTCGCCAACTCATGAGTGACTATCTAGAGTACTACGGTTACAAGGTGCTGGGGTTAGCCAAAGGCTCCCTATTTGCTTCAGCCATGAAGCAGTTTTGTCCTCATCTGGTCTTGCTCGACCTGAAGCTCCCCGACGTAGATGGATACACCTTGCTACAAGAGCGACAATGGTGCGCAGAGTGGCTAAAAGTGCCGGTAATCGTCATTTCAGCCTTTGCTTTTCAAGCCGACCAGCAGCGGGCATTAAATTTGGGCGCTTGTCAATATTTAGTGAAACCTGTTAGTTTGACTCAACTCAAGCAGGCGATTCATCGGGAACTGGCTTGTCAACTGGTTTAGCGGGATGGCGGTTGTTTCTGTTGTTCAATGAAAGTCTCGATGAGTTGACCGAGCACTTGCAAAGATTTTCCTGTTTCGGCAATCTGAATCTCTAACTGCCCTACCAAGACGGAGGCAGTATGCAGTTGGTTGAGGGTTTGTTCAATCGTCTCACGAGTTTGAGACTCAAACTCTTCTAGGTTCATATTCAATCGCATCTTGTGTAACTTTTTATACAGAGACAAAGATTGCACCAAGATCTTGTCTACATATGACCTATGCACTGATTTGTAAGAGCAGTAGACTTCTGATGGTATCTTATTGTACCCGAAATAATACGGTTATCTGGGATGGCTTAATTGTAACTTTATTTACCTACCTTCAGGTTTACCCCCTGATGCTCTGACAATCGTTCCTGATGATTCCCTAGTCCCGTCGTGTAACAGACCAGTCAGGGATTGCATTTTCTACAATAAGGGGAAGCCTGCCTGCTTCCTAGCAATTCCATCAGCGCCAGGAAAATTCTAGCTGCCATCCATTTCAGCACCCTGACGATGGCACGACAGCCCCTAGCCTGTTTTGGAGGGCGGGCGCGATCAGGCGGATGCCGTCAGCAGTTGACCATTTTTGACCATTATTTTTTGATGCGCCCTAGGACAGCCCAAAGATTGTTTTGAATTCGATATAATTAGAAACGCTGTCCAAATTGAGATAAAAGATTTTTCATGGCAAAGAAAAGCATGGTTGAGCGGGAGAAAAAGCGGCAGAGGCTGGTCGCTAAATACGCTCAGAAGCGAGAAGACCTACTAGAACAGTTTTCTAGTGCTACAACTCAGCAAGAAAAGATTGAAATTCATCGTCAAATTCAGCAGTTGCCGCGCAATAGCTCTCCGACGCGCGTTCGCAACCGGTGCTGGCTTACAGGTCGCCCTAGAGGGTACTACCGCGATTTTGGGCTGTCTCGTCATGTTTTGCGAGAAATGGCACACCAGGGACTATTGCCGGGCGTGGTTAAGTCAAGCTGGTAAAGGTGAAGGTCACGTTCATCTTCAGCACTGAGCGATCGGCAAAACTAAACGATCGCTCGGTTTTGTTGTATGGCAATTTACTTTCAATACTGATTGAGCTAAATTTTGAACCTGAATTTGAACCGAAAGTAGTTCTTGCTGGACTCTAGCAGTGCTATCCTTAAGCTCTTCAACTTTAAGCGTTAAAAAAGCTGTGGTTCAGTCAGTCCAGCATCCGCTTGAGCACGGGCAAACCTTTTATAGTCCAGGCTGTCACTTCACCTACCGAGTGATTGGGCCCTGCTGTCGTCTGTTCGATCGAGAAGAACTGCCGTGGCCGTGCTGCCGTCTGCAATGGCGAGGCAAGGAACCGAGCTGGCGACGCATCGGCAAACGATTTGTTGCTGACCTAGCGACTCGGAACAGTCCATCCTACTCAGTTGAAGTGGTTGGGCAGGAATACTCTGGTCGCACTTTCGTCGTTACGCTATATGCTGTGAAGCTACCGCAGCCTGTCCGTGACTGGTGGCTTGCTAAAAAGCCTCAACCTAGCTCGGAAACGATTCTCTCGTTGACGTTTCAATAGCGCGATTCAGATCAACCCTAGGGCTCAATGAAATTCCGCTCGTCTCAAGGCTAGAGGTTGTCTTAGTAAAGCTGGCGGGTTGGTAAAGCGAATCAGCCTGATGAAATCGAGGTAGTCCGTTCACATAAGCAGACTACCGCCTTTCAACACACTATACTTTTTCTGACAGTTCACATGCTTCACTTTCGGTATTCCAAAGCGATGCTTCAGGAATCGCGATTGCAGACAAAGGCTGTGAGCCAGCCATCTGAATGCCAATTCCAGATTTGCGAACTACTGCATGGCTTTGGTAATCCAACCCAACCAAATTTACACCTTTATTCAATTGCTGATATCGAGTCATCACCTGTTCAATGGCTTGAGTAGCTGCACTGTCGCAAATCTGGGCGCGGCTAAAATCAAGCACGACTTGCTGAGGATCGATCAGATAATTAAAATAACCACTAAATTGGCTTACTGAGCCGCAGAAAAGTTTGCCAGACACTTGATAAACTTTTGGTCTATCTGGATAATCAGCCGAGGCAACGATGCCGATTTGAGTCGCTGGCCAATTCCACAGACACTTTACTGCCGCTACCGCTCTAGCTAACGCTCTAGATAGCGTCAATAGAATGGACATGCTTGCTGAAAACTGGGCTTACTGGCAGTCGGGGATGGGCTAAAACTTGTAGAGTTAAACTGAATAAACTGACTAGATTTTATTTTCAACATTGCAACCTTCGTTTAAGGAAGTGATGTGGAGGGTTTCAAGTAATTAAAAAATAAAGCCTTGAAGTATTTTGGCAGAATGCACTCTGTAACGTTTTAGTCTCTTGACACGCCTTGCTTTTAGCAGTCACCTAACCTCTACAACAATAGTAATGAGCGATTGTTAATATTGGTTGGCGATTGCTTGTCTTGCTTAGCGGCTGCCGGGCTAGTTATTTGATTAATTACTAATTGCATCAACAATTTTTTTATTAAAGCATTCAAACAGGCGAGAGGTTCTAAGTAAGATCAAAGATTGATTTGTTCTTTATACTTGCCGTCATTAATGTGAAGGCTGCTGCGACTATTGGGAAACCTGGCTCGGCTGCATGTGCTCAGGAAACCCTAGAATCGGTTTAATGCCAGGAAATTTATAAGTCAGCGCTTTGTCAGGTTGCTTGTGTGTTTGTGTCAATCCACACATGCTTCTGCCAATTTAACAGATGCCGCCACATCAATCACCGGCCATAGTTCGACTTGAAACACAGCGCTGGGCAAATCCTGTTTTGTGAATCGCTTTTTCGAGCATATCCAGAGTCCGATGCTACGTGGTGATGACTTCCTACCGAGCCGCCACCATATTCGCCACATACATGCTGGCTTCCGCGATGCTAATCACAGGTTTGGTTGTAATCTCCCGCGCTACTTCCACGTCCGGATCGCCCCAGCAAGCAATCACAAATGCATCAAAGTGATCTTTGGCTAAAATCGCAGCCTTTAAAATGCCCGGAATTGCCAAATATTTATCGTAATACGACTCAACCGACTCAGGGACGGCTTTGGGTTGTGGGTGATCACCTCTGTATCCAGAAAGCGCGCTCGCTGGGTCGCCTCATCAATTCCTGCGTCATCGGGGCAAAAGTGTTGCCATTGATAACGTTAATGCGAATGGAATGGGATATAAAATAATTAAGTGCTGGGTGTTTTCAAGCTACTGTAATTCAATAATTTCTGGCAAGAACCAGGTTGTAAGCTTGAAGCACCCAGCAAACTCATCCTAGAGCGTGCTAGATGATCAGTTGCAACCTCAACTACATGCTGATGCTATTTGTAATTTGCTGTGGATTCAGGTAGCGGTAAGGTGATTTTTTGCTTTCAATCTCTTTCAGCTTCTTTTGAAATTGCTTGACACACTTACGGGCTTCTGGGTCGGTAAACGGTCGCTTGTAGTACCCTAACTTGTCATAGTAGTAGGGCAGGCTGAGAATGTAAAGAATTGCTAGTTGCTCAGCCGCTTGCGTTCGAGGTGGCAAAAATGGCGTGAAGCTGTTTTGATCTTTCACCCAGGCATCTTCTCGAACAGGTTGGTAAAGTGACAGCGGCATATTTGGCATGTAGGTCATGTATTCATACTGCGAGTAGTTGATTGCCGAATGTTGTGGCCCGCAGGTGAAGATGATGTTGGTGACGATTTCAATCAACTCCTCGATATCAACAACGTACTTCTTCATCCCTTTGACTCGTCCGCCATCTTGCGCTGCTAATTCATCTGCCCATGCTTGCAGTTCTGTATCGCTTTTAACGTCATCTACATTCTCATAATAGAGTTTAAGATAATTCCTGACAAATTCCTTAATCGCGTCCCAAAGTAGTTTGCCATCCTGGTAATAAGGGTAGTGTGGTGCGTTTTGCATGTTTCGATTTTCAACTTCTGTTGGAAAGGCAAACGCTTTGAAATTCCAAGCTTCATAGCCTTTTTTGACGAGGTGCTTAGATTCCTCTAAACTGCCTGGCAGCAGCCGATCAATGTAGCCCAACAGCCGACTGCGGGCTAGTTCTCCATTGGCCAACAGAAACCGAAAATGCGGTCGCAGCAATAGTCCTAGAGGATGGTTTTTCCCCAATTGGCGAGCAGTGGCAATGGCAAAGGGTTCCATGACTAGATGCGTGTAGCAAAGATGGCTAATCATTTCGTGATGATTGGCATCTGCGATCTGCACACACAGCTTGGCATAGTTCCAACTC
>JAAUQT010000207.1 GCA_012033495.1 Cyanobacteria bacterium RM1_2_2
ATCAAATATTAAAAAAAAAGAAATCAAACTGCTTAACATTTCAACGTATTGCTTTGTTTAAGTTTTACATTTTCCTGTTGAAGCGTAAGCAACAAGCAGTTTCTCAAATTTCTATTAAAAAGATCCGGATGCTAAAATTCTTTCTTGAAAAATGGATAATGTTGATTTGACTATTATGGGTTCATCCATAGCAATCCTAAATGATTTGTGAGCGAAAGATCTCCAGAATCTTGAGCATTCCGGGAACCTAAAGGACTAAGTTTAATGCCCCACACTGCCCCCACACCGGATCGCCATATTCGTGATGGTAATTTATCATTGAATACAATCAATTTTTAAGGTCTTTGGCTGAATCTTTTAGGTTAATAGAGTTTGCTAAATGCTCATTTCCTAGAGTGAAAAATAAGCTAAAGTACCGCCATCTTCATTTTATGAATTTGACTAAATCTTTCCACAAAAAACGCTGAATCCATTGATTGAATCCAGCGTTAGAGATAAGAGGTTGAACGCTTGCCAAGCATAGGAGCGATGGAAGCAAACTGCTTTTTAAGCCTCTACTTTTTGCTTCAAGGCAGTCAATACCTGCTCATGACAATCACCATTGCTCACAACCACACCTTGGTTTTCCGTGAGTTGATAATCGAGCGAAAAATTAAGCGGCTTACCATGCATATCTGTAACTTTGCCGCCTGCCTCTTCTACCACAATCACACCAGCCGCATGATCCCAAATTTTCTCTCGGTAATCTGGTGTTTTGGGCGAAGGTAGGCGCAAATAAAGTGCAGCTTGTCCACAAGCCACCACAGCATATTTGGCTTGGCTGTCCATTCGCAATGAGTCAGCCGTGATCCCAATCGCTTTAGCAATGGCTTCTTGCTGGGTATGATCGCCATGCCCCGACTCGACGCTTTCCACAAACCGGAAGTTGTCTGCATCGTCGGAACGCACGACCCGAATCGATTGGGCTTCTCCAGTTGCAAGAGGCGCAATGGTTGCCCCTTGTCCTCGAACGGCAACCAGCAAACTTCCCGATTCAGAAGGGCAGGTCGCAACCGACAAAGCTGGACAAGCCAACGCGCCTACCTTCACTTCGCCGTCTTCGATCAAAGCGAGTGCAACTGCATATTGTTCGCCGCGCAGAAAACCTTTCGTCCCGTCGATGGGTCAAGCGTCCAGTAGCGTTTCCCGACTTGCCCATTGCCACGGCTAATCCAGTTAATGAGGGCTTCAGATGTGGTTTCTGGCAAAACGGATTGCATATGATCCGTCGCTTGGGCGAGATATTCGGCCATCTCAGGTTGGCTCAAAACGGCTGCATCTTCTTCCGCGACGATTGGATCATTAGGAAAAGATTCAGACAGAATTTTGCAAATAATTGCTTGAGAGCCAAAGTCAGCGATGGTGACAGGGCTGCGGTCTCGCTTTTCGATTGCCTCTGGGCGGATCGTTTGACGAACTTGCTGGCAGAGCTGCGCTGCTAAAGTAACAGCTTTGATAGCGACTTGCTTTTCGTATTCGTAGGCCATGAATTTGTCTAAGCTCGGTTAATGTTCCAGTTATATCCTACTGAAGTCAGCAGAGGGAATCCTGGGTTTTGAGTTCTGACCACGTTGGTTAGATCAAAACTCAAAACTCAAGAAACGTTGGTTAGAGGTAAATTGGCTGCGGGGATGGATTTACTGAATTTTCCAACGATCTAGTAGCAGTTGTTTGGTTGCTAAAAAGATAAAAGGTGGAATCGTACTGTAGTAACGTTTCCATAACCGTCGCGGTTCTTGGAGCAGCCGATAAAACCACTCAAATCCTGCCTTTCTGACCCAGTTAGGGGCCCATTTGTGAATGCCTGCATAAACTGGGAACGCTCCACCTAAGCCAACCATCACAGCGCTAATTTTGTTGCGATGTTGATGCATCCACAGTTCTTGTTTGGGGCAACCCAGCGAAACAAATACGATTCCGGCATTGCTCTGGTTAATTTTGTGGATAATGGCCTCATCTTCTTCAGGCGTCATTGGGCGGAAAGGCAAAGGTTCCATTCCAACAATGTTTAACTGAGGAAAGTCTTGCTCTAGCCTCACCTTCATCCGATTCAGAATTTCTGATTGCGACCCTAAAAAGAAGACGCTGATGTTTTCAATAGAGGCGCGATTGCAGAGGGCGATCAAAATGTCCATCCCTGCTACCCGATCCTGATTGGAAACACCCATCAAATTCATCAACCAAACTAACGGCATTCCATCTGGAGTCACCAAATCGGCCGTTTCCAAAACTGAAGCAAAATCTACTCTGGAATGGGCTTCCATCAGCATATGAACATTCGCTACGCAAACCACTTTACTCATGCGGTGATTTGCCCATTTCAGAATTAGATCCACTTGGGCATTGAATGGCAGAGCAGTGATAGGAACGCCGATTACGCTTTGAATGGGGGGAAATAGCTCTAGCATCATATTGTTTACAGTGCTCAGTAACAAGAAAAAAGACTCAGTAGATCAGCCGAGTTAAAGAGAAATACTTTGAGGGCAGATATCCTTAGAATCAATCAAATCGCTTCAATCAGATGGCGTTGCTCTGCGAGGGTTTGCCAGTTAACCGCACAGCACCAAGCCAAATCGATTTGAAGTCGCTTCTGATCACTTTCTGGACTGTCTGCGCTGCAAAGATTTGAGTTTAATTTGGTAGAGCTACTCTGTTACACACCTAAACAATCAGTCTCAACAATCTCACCAACCGCAAAAATTTAGAACAACTAGGAGGAGGGAGTTTCATCCTGTTCTTCATTCTGGTGAGTGCCTGCTGCCGTAGTTCCAAAACACACAGCAAACCTGGGTGAAATAGACGGCGAAAACTCTGATCGGTATTCACCTATTACTAGGCTAGAGAACACCATCCGGAGAAGAAAGTATTAGGAGCAAGCAAGGAATTTCAATACTATGAGATGGGTAGCGGTAAGTAGATGCTGGGCGGTCAATTTATAACATAAACATAAAATGGGTACATTGCCTTTAAAGAGTCCAAGTAGCTGATTGATGGTAGATACGCTTGGCAGGCAAAGTGCATGAATTCTGGAATCATCTTACAAATGGCTTTCAGAGCAGAGATTAGAGCCATTCGCTCTCTAATTGAGCCAGTTAATTAGACCAGATACTGCCCCAGGGAATTCGCAAACTCAACAAATTGCAGTGCTATTGTTCACTGCATTTCAACAGTTTGAACTGAGGTAGATTGAAGCATCCAATAGCAATAGACTGACACACAAATTTACGCCTTGCAAGAGATTTTCTAGACACCAGGATTCTATTTATTGAAGTTTTACAAAGATGTAGCAAAAGAATGTAGCAGGAGTTACTTTTGCTGTTGAAACAGGGAATGGTGATAGAAAAATCGACGTGAGCATCGTAGTGTCTATTGCGTTATTATTTTACTTCACAACGCATTTCTACTAACTCAAGAAAACATTCACTAAGCTTTCTGTACAACAATGCCTAATACGGGTGTGCTAGAGATTCGCAATTGCTCTAGCATTTGTTCCAATAGAGAACGTTTTAGTTTGCCAAGCTCAGTGACTAAAATTACTCCATTCGTCTGGGCAGCCACTAAATAGGCGTCTGCAAACCCTAGCAAGGGTGGGGAATCATAAATAATCAGATCGAATTGCTTTTGGGCCTGCTCCATGAGTCGCTGCATTTTTTGAGACGACAAAGAGCGCGTCGGATCAGGTGGAATTGAACCTGCTGTGAGAATGTACAAATTCGGCTCAACAGGAGATTTTTGCAACACATCTGTCAGCGGCAGATCCTCAGAGATGACGTTGACCAAGCCGTAATCGTTGGAAAGATTGAGGTAATTGTGCAATTGCGGAAACCGCAGGTCAGTATCGACTAAAAGGACGCGCTGATCCATCGCAGCCGCGGCTTGGGCCAAGTAGGCGGCAACCGTTGACTTGCCCTCTGCGGGGCCAGTGGAGCTAATCACCAGCGAGCGGACAGGCTCATCGGAATTCAGCAGGCGGGTGTTGGTATATAGGGTGCGGAAGGCTTCCGAGAAGGAATCGGATTCAAGCAGAGGCGTCAGTCGAGGGGCAGTTTCTATCGCGGAGTTGCCTCTCCCAAAAACCCCTAACAGGTTAGATCGTTGCCCAGAGCGAGCCAGACTTTCGTTGTAGGGAATTGTGCCCAAAATCGGCATTTTCACAAGGCGCTTGAGTTCTTCGGGGGTATAAATCACCTCGGTGAGTCGGTCGAAGGCAAGGGCGATGCCAATGCCTAACAGCAACCCTAAAATTGCGCCCAAGATCAGATTTTGGGACAGGCTGCTGGCAATGGGTTGAGGTTCGGTAGGTGGGGTCAAAATCTCCCAAGGCACTTCTCGCTGCGCCGCCTCAATTTGAAGCGCCTGCTGTTTAGAAATGAACTGGTTCAGCGTTTCGGTCGCAATCTCTAGCTCTCGCTGAATGTCGGTATATTCACGAGAAATGCCCGACAGATCTCGAACGCCCGAATTCAGATTATTCAGCGTGGCTTGCAGGGAACGTTGCCGCAGTTCTAGGGCCTGAAGCTTTTGGAGCACTTCTTTCTGAGCCTGTGTTCCTTCTCGTGCCAGCAAATCCACCAGCTTTTGGCGTTGTTCAAGTAGCACCTGCATGTCAGGCGTTGTGTTCAGAAAAATGCTCGAAGTTTTTGAAATCTCAGCGTCTAGCTCCAGCAATTTATTCAAAACAGCCTGATAGCGCGGATTCTCACTCAAAGCTGAAGAAGCGGCCGCCTCAGTCGATTGAGCCAGTTGCGATCTCAAGTCAGCATAGAGCGCTTGGGTTTGTTCCAATTCGATTTGCGCTTCTATCTGCTGCTGCGAAAACTGCTCAACCTGTCCGGCTAGCTGTCGCCCCCGCGATTCCGGATCAATCAAATTGTTGCTGACTCGCAGTTGCAGCAACTCAGCTTGCAGATTGTTGACTCGCGTTCGTAAATCTGGCAGTTTGGTATCAACAAACTTAATGGCTCGGTTGATATTGATTTGACGAGAATCTAAGCTGTACTTCAGATATGCTTCTGAGATGTATTGCAGGAAAGTTTGCACCTCTTCCGCAGAAGCACCTTGGTACGTGACTTGAATAATATTAGAGTCGTCGCCAACCACCGAAACTTTAAGATTCCGCACAACTGCCTTATAACATCCATCGTTAGAAGTGCTGTCAATTGAAGTGTTCGCTGAAGCAGGGGCAGCTTGAGGAGACGCGGCAGGTGAGGGAGTGGATGCTGCTGGTGTTGGAGATTCGAGGGCAGGGGTAGGATTTTCGCACAACTCTGGATACTGAGCTTTCACCTTTTGAAAAACCGGCACAATCAGCTTTGGGCTACTTAAAATTCGCAGTAGATCTTCACTAACAGGTTGGGGTTTTGCAGTAGTTGGTTGCTCGCTGTTTAAGGTTCCCGGTACAGAAGAAATCACCTCTGCTTCTGCGGTTGTAAACTGTACCAAAACTTCTAAGCGGCCATTATAAATGGGAGTGTCGGTGATCGCTTTTAGAGCGGCTGCCCCTGTAACCGCTGCGGTAACTCCCAAGATCAGCAACATTTTGCGGCGCAGAGCAGCAAAGAATTGCCCCAGATCTAGCCCTCCTTCAAGATTCTCTGGAGCTTGAACGAAACTGGCTTGAACGGGTCTCTGTATGTTTTGTTCTGCTTTCATCCTTTCCCCCTCTAAATGTCTGACTGGCGTATTTAGATCCGTTCACATTGAACCAACACACCATTCTTTGACTTCTGCAATTTTCCTCACACTTCCACTGGTTCATACACTCTCATACACTAGCTTTTGATCTTCAATGAGCGTTTGATTTTTGTGTATGCTAGCTTATCTTTTCGATCCTCTCAGGATGACGACTCAGATTTGAAAATTCTGGTCGCTCCTGTTTGCAACCTTAGAACAATCTAAGGAATCGGAAAGGCAAGGTGAAAATAGAGAAAATGTTTTCGAGCGGTTGAACAACGTCACTCACGGTATCTGAGAAGGTTGACCAACCGGTCGGGCTAACAATAATGACATCACTGTCACGCAGGGCTGGATTATTTGCATCACTGAGACCTTCAGTGAAATCAACGTCAATTTCTTGGCGCGACACTGTACCGTCCACATTCAAGCGAATTAATTGCACATTTCCCTTGCGGGCCCGGCGATTATCAAAACCTCCAGCAGCTAAAATCGCCTGATTGAGCGGCGTATTCGGGGAAAGCTGCACCACTCCTGGCTGGATTACTTCGCCCACCACATTCACCTGAATTTCATCGGGTGCAAAGCTGGCAGAACCCAACTGGGAGGCAGTCGCCGGATCGAGCGCAGAAACTGCCGGAATCACAATCGTGTCGCCCGACTGTAAAACCGCATCTTGCCGAGCATCGCCATCTTGCAGCAGCGCCCAAAGATCAACCTCAAAAACTTGCTCTTGGGCTGAGCGGGTCAACCGTTTCACCTGGACTTGACGAATGTTAGCCAAGGGCTTGATGCCACCAGCCACCTGAATCGCTCGTGTCACAGTGGGCGGCCCACCTACGCTGGATAGGCTTTGGTTTTGTCCGGGCAGTCCTGCTTCAGTCGCTCTAGCTGGGCTACCTGTTACTGTGTAGGTTCCCGGTCGATAAATTTCGCCGACAATCGAAACGTTGACAGGTAGATTCACATCTCCAGAGAAACTCGTGTTGTTGAGCAAAGGGGCTTCTGCCAAATTGACGCTTGTTTCAGGCACAAAAATCGTGTCGCCGTCACGCAGGGTGGCATCGAAAGCCAAATTTCCGGTTTGCAGCAGTTCCCACAAATTGACGTTAATCACTTGCTCGCCGCCAGTGGGTTGAGGACGACGAATCTGAACTTGGCGCAGGTCAGCAATTTGCGTGATGCCGCCCGCCGTTTCCAACATTTGGGTGACACGAGGAAGCTGACTGGTTTCTGCGTTGATGGGAACGGTATAGGTGCCAGGACTTCGGACTTCGCCAGCGACTCCAATTTGAATCGGACGGCGTTGCAGCAGAGAAATTGTCACCGTGGGGCGGCGTAAATACTGAGCGTAGACTGACGCAAGGGTGGCTGTTGCCTGTTCAACGGTTAACCCCCTGACAAAGACCCTTCCTGCTAGCGGCAGGTTGAGACTGCCAGTCAACCTGGAACTTCTTGCTCTCCGCTGTATTGGGGAGCTTGAAACAGGTCAATTCGCACCCGATCGCCTGCACCCAGGGTATAGGCTGCTTCGGTGGTTGACACGCAACCATTGAGGCAAGATGGGCTGGGCTGAACGGGCGGCGGGGCGCTAACTTGGGCAGCGACTTGGGCGGTAATGGGCAATTGGATCACGAGACCCATGGCGAGACTGGAAACCCAGAGGGGAGGAAGCCTGAACCAAGGGGCAAAACGCAATAAAATCAGTGAGGATTGGCGATGCATAAGAGGAGACTATTCCAGACTTGAGAGTTCGAGTCCGATCGCAGCCGATCGGTTGACCAGACAATCTGTCTCCATACTTTTGCAACACTTCTCACCCGAAATCCGAGGATTTCTAAGAAGGATTATCGAACTTTATATAAACTTTAATAATAAATGGCGGTTTAAGCATAGGAAGAAACGATAGATAGATGCGATGAAAGTCAGTGATCAAGATCATGAGTTAAGGAATTCAACCAAGCATGTCAACTTACGACTGGATTGTGTTAGGCAATGGACTCGCGGGTGCGGCCCTCAGCTATGAGCTACAAAACGCTGGCTTCTCGGTCTTGCTCCTCGATCGGTGGGCAACGCCTGAAAATGCGACGCGCTACAGCTACGGCGGCATTGCTTACTGGTCGGGCACCACTGATTTAATGCGCCAACTTTGCCAGGAAGGGATCGACCTCCACCGTCAGCTTTCAGCAGAACTTGAAGCTCCAACTGAATTTCGAGACTTGGCTTTGCTGCTCACGGTCGATCCGGAGCGAGATCCAGATCAAATCAGCGCGAACTACGCTCAGGTTGCCATTCCTCCGACGGTGCTCAGTGCTGAGACGGCGGCAGAACAAGAACCGTTGCTCAATCAAGCGGCGATTTCGGGAGCGTTGCACTTTCCCCACGGGCATGTTTCACCAGAAAAAACAGTAGCCGCCTACAATCAAGCTTTTTTGCGACTCGGCGGAACCTTTGCAGTGGCTACCGTCACCGACTGGCTGCGGCAAGATCATCAAATTAGCGGCATCGTCACCCCCACAGGAACCTACGCTGCAAAACAAGTTGTGGTTTCGGTGGGCGGCATGACTCGCAGTTTGCTGAAAACAGCCGGTGTCACCGTTTGTCAGTATTTCACCCACGCTGAACTGATTGAAACATTGCCTGTGGACGTGAAGCTGCGCTCAATTATCATGCCGGCCGAACTCCAGCGGTTTGGCATGGAAGCTCAAGCCGGAACTCCAGCGGTGGATGCTTTGTGGGATGAAGCAGGACACGAAATCACGCCTGCCGTTCTGGATGCGGGAGCCGTTCAGCTTCAAGATGGCCGGATTCGCCTCGGACAAATCAGCCGCACGCTGACCGATCCTGCTGCCGAAATCGACCCATCTGCCAGCGAAGCCGCCCTCCGTCAAGCTGTGGGTCACGTGCTGCCTGCTTTAGCGTCGCTGCCGGGGCGATGGTGTCGTTGTTTGGTGTCTTTTAGCGGCGATCGGCTGCCGTTAGTGGGGGCAGTTCCTCATACGCCAGGGCTGTATGTGTTTACGGCGTTCAGCAATCCATTCGCCATTTTGCCGCCTTTGGCCCGTCGGTTTGCGATGACAGCAGCAGGTTCGACAGGTTCGACAACCGACCTCAAATCTGATCTGCTACTCTCTCAACTGTCTCCTAGTCGCTTCAACGGCAGACGTACTTCTTAGGTAGTCTTCAATACTCTTGAATCGTAGAGTCTGCTAATATTTCGTTAGACTAGACGCTAAGGTTAAGCGTTTATTGTTTAGAGTACCGTCACGAAAAGGCACTTCTATGGCACTTGCATTCATTGCAAAAGTATTGTCACAATTTTTGACATTTTACTTGATTCTTCTGTTTATTCGGGTTTTGCTGAGTTGGTTCCCCAACATCAACTGGTACAATCCGCCCTTCTCTTTCATTAGCCAGGTGACTGACCCCTACTTAAATCTGTTTCGCTCGATCATCCCACCCTTGGGCGGTATCGATTTTTCGCCAATGCTGGGCTTTTTTGCCTTGAGTATTGCTTCCCAACTGCTCGGCAGTGTCGCCAACGCCTCATTGGTGAGCTACCTGAACTAATTATCAATCTGTTGATGGATGGTAAGAGGCGTGTTGAACGCCTCTATTTTGATATCAAAAGTTTATGTCGTCAGCGTTGAAGTGAACTTCATGCTAAGCGAATAGACAAAAAGAACGGTCAAATGCGTTCCGGCTCCGCTCAACGCACCAACCTCCAGCATTCAGTAGGTTGAGCACAGTCGAAGGTAGGTTGAGCACAGTCGAAGGTAGGTTGAGCGCAGCCGAAGGTGGGTTGAGCGCAGTCGAAACGGTGGGTTGAGCGCAGTCGAAACCCGAATTTTAGGTCATGTTTATTGGGTTCGTTCTAACTTATCTGGCTCTAGGAATGTTGGATTCTAGAAAGTCAAAC
>JAAUQT010000208.1 GCA_012033495.1 Cyanobacteria bacterium RM1_2_2
TTGGCAAAGATAGCCCAGCAATACCGCAAAACTGAGGGGGAGGGGTTTCATCTGGCTGCTTTCGCTTACAGACCTCCATCCTCTCCTCACTTGCTCCTGCTGTCAAAATTTGAATTTAGAATTGCTGCTGAACCCGTCCCTAGCTTCATCAAAAACTAGGCGTAGTTAGGCTGCGCTCAAACCTTAGGAAATTAGGGGCTGTGATCCATTCCAGCTAGCACCCTAACGATGGCAGAGCGCAGCCCCTAGCCTGTTGGAAGTGAGCGCGATCAGGCAGATGTTATCAACGTTTGACCATTCATGGATAACGCGCCCTAGAGAGTTGGCGCCATTTAATGGCGTTCAATACTTCAATTCAATACTCAGAAAGGGAGTGATTCGGTGGGTTGAGCGCAGCCGAAACCCACGTTAAAGCAATTCTTTTCTAAAAGTCATTTCAGCAGCCTATCTAGATTTCGCCACTGCCATTGTTGGTGTCACTCGTTTTTCTAACACCTCAGCCATTAAATTTGGCATTTCCTGCCAGCAGTGTGGGCAAAACCAATAGATAGCGCCGTGACGTGCGTGACGTAGCATCGATTCTGAGCAGCAGGGGCAAACATTCAATGTAGTAGATTGCATTTTTTAAAGTCCGTTTTATGAGTTTGAAAAGTGAATTTGTAGGTGCAATTCAAGAGCTAAAATGCTGTTTAAAACCAGGTTCTGAACCCAGTACCTACGCAGTCAAAATTATTTTTTCTAGACAAAACGACGCGCTTAATGACAAAAATGAGTTGCTATGTTGTCTCTATTAATTAATTACATCATACCGATAAGGACAATGTATTTCTATTAACTTTTCTCAGTCTTCGGATGGATTCTCCTCATCTCAATATGAAGAATGTTTGCTTCATAAAATTCCTCTCCTTGTGCTCGGAAGCCTAGTTTTTCATAGAATAGAGCCGCGTTGATCTGGGAATTGACCTTAATTTCAGGGATACCTTGTTGATCTAAAAAAGCAATTGCAGACTGCATAATGTGACGGCCAATACCTTTATTCCGATAAGCAGGTAAAACTGCTACACGCTCTATTTTGGCAAGCTGTCTATTCAAATAACGGATTCGTGCTGTACCAATTGGCACTTCGTTATCGAAAACAATAATGTGTTGAGCCACCTCATCTAAACCATCAAAATCAAGTGATGCTTCTACTCCTTGTTCAATTTGAAACACTGCACATCGAACCGCCTGAATATCGGCACGGGCTTCTGTATAAGAGGTTATTTTGAGTGTATTAAAATCCATAAGTAGCAAGAACAAATTAATAAAAACTGCAAGCCAATTAACGCTCTCAACTCTTTATACCTGTTCTCTAAAAAACGACGATGGCTCAGCCGCTACCATAGACATCGTGATGCCTCATCCTCCTCATTGCGTCTTTGTAAGGGGATCTGGTAATAACAGCGTTCACTTATCGTATCGATTTGTGGCGTTGGTGCTGTCACCGTTTTTTCAAGAATTGCATTGAACAAATTCAGCATTAGCGATTGCTATCACTCGATAGAAAAAGCTGCGTTCTGTTGCGCCTAATTTACCTGAGCTATGTCTAACAAAAGCTACACAGCAAAATTCCGGTAAGCAACGATTTGGCTCGTTTCACCTACCGGAAGCAATACTGTATCTAGTGATTGCTGCGAATTTATTGAGCGTAATCAGCTTTGCAGGTTGCTAGAATTTGCCGATCGGTATCACTAAGCTCGTTAAGCCGGTGGTAGCCCTCTAAGCCAACAGGAGCAGATCCGTTGCCTGTTGATGCCACTGTACCGTCAGATTGCAGAGCAACTGAGTAAGCGTGTGGAGTTTGCTCATAGCTGTTGATAACGGTCAGGGCAAGCTGTCCAGCCTCAACATCTCCATAGAAGCAGTCGAAGGAAGAACGAGGCATATAAAAGCCACCGATCACTTCGCCCTGATTCACTTCAAAAACTAAATATTCAGAACCCATTCTTTCAGGTTCGGGTGACTGACCGTAGAGATAAACTCCATCTGCCAAAACCTGAGCTTGTTCAGCTTCAGACGCTTCAGCCCGCTCTAATGCCGAAGTCGGCATCCCAACCATAGCCATGCTCACAGCTACAAGCAAACTTGTTGCTAACGTTTCAACTTGCTTTGAAAGAGTACGCCACGGCAGAGATGCGCGTTTTGGAGATGTAATCACCGTAGTTTCCCCCATTCCTACTAAAAATACTAAAAAACGAGCAATAACCTGGAATACTAAGCAAAAACTGATATATATTCCAACTTACTAGAGCCATGAGTCTGATCTTCAAATGCAGAAAAGACTTTACATATCAGCGCAACATATCGTTGCAGATGCTTGACAGGTTTATGCTTGGCAGATTGAATGTTCCCAAGCTCTATAGAACTACAACGTCGCTTTGTCTCATTCCCGAAAAGTCAGAAAAACTCTCCTACAAAGTTTGGGAAACTTGAGCCAATAACGAAAGAGAACACCGCAACACAACACCGCCACCAAATGCACCGAGGAACATCAATGGCTCTGTTTACCTACTTTTCAGTGTATCGGAGTTGATGATTTGGCACATCAACCTATTGACTTATCCCATCGGGTGATATTCATTAAGCAGCGTAATTTGAAGCAGTTGAATAGCAAGGTTGAATAGCAAGAAGGGCGCACTTCTACGCCCTCCTCAGCCATAACACGTTGAACTGTTGGGTACTGTTGCGAGCCGCAGTCTTAGCTGGCAAGATAGCCTCGCACAGTTGCTTTCTTGCGTCGCAGGTGATCAAGCGCTTGCCGTTCAAGCTGGCGAACTCGCTCGCGGCTGATGTTCATGCGTTGCCCGACTTTAGCCAGTGATAGTTCGTTACCATCTTGCAGACCAAATCGCAGAACGATCACTTCACGCTGTTGAGGGGTCAGTTCAGACAGCATTCCTTCCAGATCGCGCCGCAATGATTCTTGAGTCGCATAGGTTTCAGGAGAGGCGCTATCACTTTCATCCTCCAACAGATCTTGAAGTTCTGTGTCTTGATTGTCGCCTACCCGCAGGTCAAGCGAAACGGGCTGCCGCGCCATCATCAGAAATTCCCGAATCTCACTGGTTTCTAGCTCTAGTGCCTTAGCAATCTCAGCCGGATTTGGACTGCGACCCAAGGATTGAGTTAGCTCTCGCTGTACTTTCTTAATTTTGTTGAGCTTCTCAGTAATGTGAATCGGTAAACGAATTGTGCGGGCTTGCTGAGCAATAGCACGTGTGATTGCCTGACGAATCCACCAATAAGCGTAAGTCGAGAACTTGTAGCCACGAGTCGGATCGAATTTCTCCACACCGCGTTCTAGCCCTAACGTTCCTTCTTGAATCAAATCCAAGAATTCGAGGTTACGCTTCTGATACTTCTTGGCAATGGCCACTACCAAACGCAGGTTAGCTTCCACCATTTTCTGTTTGGCGCGCTGTCCCAAGCTCATCTCTTTGGCGAGTGTGGCTTCACTTAACTGAGCGGCTTCTGCCCACTCTGCGGCAGTCGGCTCCCGATCAAGCTGATCAGCCAAGGCTTGTTTTGTCTCTAACAGCGTCATCATTTGCTGCACTTGCTTCCCATAAACGATCTCTTGCTCATGGGTCAGCAGCGGCACCCGACCGATTTCGTGCAAATATGTGCGCACCATATCTGCTGTAAACAGCGGCTTGGTGGCTTTCGCTTTCGAGGTTTTAGATTCGGTATTAATCGTTGGCATGGGGGTAATGTGAACTCCTTCTGACGAGGCTGATAGAAATACGATGCCCAGGAAACAATAGTTTCCAAGCGGTGGCTAGTGCCAAATGAGGGTGGGAGAATGACAGCCCTTTACTTTAGAAAAGAAATGCTGCTGAAGCGGAATTTGAAACTGGGCGTCTGAAAACTGATCAAGTTGATGGCTGAATAAAGCTCATTTCAGGTGAATGCAGGGCTTGGATTGGTCTCACAATCCTTTAGCAACCTAGCTAAAATCGCATCTGCGACTAGAATGACACAACTAAAAAATAGAGTGGGTTCAGTTCTGGGATCAGTAGTTTCGAGATCAGATAAGTTCTGAGATCAGATGGGGAATCCACCCCAATTTGATTCACGAAATCTGTGATTCACGAAATCTGTAGTCAAAAGCGCTCAACTTTATTAATCTGGCTAAACGAAATCGTTATGAGTTTAGGTATTCAATCATGGTATTACAACTTTAAGCTCCAGTAAAGGGTGGTGAATTCATCCGATCGGATGAACTTGCTTGACAAATTGTTTTACTGAGTAGAAGCAAAATCAGAAGCTGTTTTAATCATCCAGCATTAACTCCTGGGTCAAGGTACGGGAATCCTACTGAAATTACCGTACTTGTTTGGGGTGTCCAAACCAAGAAGCGTCCAAATGCTTCATCCTACCTAGGGCGCGTCATCCATTAGTCGTCCACTAGTCATCCATTAATGGTCAATGGTCAATGGTCAATGGTCAATGGTCAATGGTCAATGGTCAATGGTCAAACGCTTGCTGCATCAGCCGGCTCGCGCCCGTTCCCCAAAACAGGCTAGAGGCTGTTGCCTTGTCAGGGTCTTAGAAATGGGAATTCAATCCGTTCGATCGTGGGTCGGCGGGTTTTGCGGTCACATCCATTGCCGGATGCCCATTGGTCTGCTAAATCCGCCCCGACAGTTTACAGATTGATTCAATCCACGATCCTTAGCTGGAATAGAGGACAGCGCCTAGAAGTCCAGAGGCGATCTGCCAAATCTCACCTAAAAGCCCAAGTCAAGTTTGGCAGCTTCAGCAGCTTGGAAAATTGTATCGGAAGGCAGGTTTTCCCAGGGGGTTTCGCCAATTTCAGCATAGAAGCTGTCGTCATAAGGGCGCGTGCGGATCACGACTGGCATGGGTACGGCATGACCGAGAATCAACGCTTGCTGCTTAGAATCGAGTTTAGCGAGTACCGATCGCAACGCCTGCCCACCCGAAACACCCGTAAAGATCGCATCAATGTCTTTCTCATCGTTCAGCAGCGCTGTAATTCGAGTGCCCACCTGCGACATCACTTCGTTGTCAATCCCAGAAGGGCGCTGATCTACTACTAATAACGTCACAAAATATTTCCGCATTTCGCGGGCAATTGTGCCAAAAATCGTCTGTCGGACGGTTGCCGGATCGAGAAAACGGTGCGCTTCTTCAATGGTAATTACCAAAGGCTGCGGGCGATCACTCGGACTTTTCGTTTGCAGAAACTTTTCGGCTTTATGCACATAGCTGGCGTGAATTCGGCGCGCGATGATGTTGGTGGCCAGCATATAGGAGAGCATGTTGGACTGAGAGCCAAACTCAACCACCACATGCTTTCCAGACTCCAACGACTCCAAAACTTGATTGACGTAATTTTTGGGGCAGGTTTGCCGCAGATATTTCAGATCATCGAGTCGGGTTAACTTGCGTTGCAGCGCCATAATCGAAGACTTGCTGCCCATTTTGACTTCGCAGAATTCTTGAATTTCCTCGTTACTCATGGCAAGCAGGCGCGAAATCCAGGCTTTGCCGAACTCGTTGCGGAGAATAATCGCGTTTTCGAGGCTCGCTTCTGAAAGGTTGAGTTCACCGCGCACCAGCATCAAATCTTCGACTTCAATTTGGTCATAGCTGATGTAGAGTTCTTGAGCATCGCGCACCCCACGTCGCCGGGTCGATTCGGGATCAAGCGTGTAGATTTGCACTTGGCTGGGGAAAAGTTGGCGCAGTCCTTTCACCGTACTAAACTGCTTACCTTCGCGGGTGGCCTCCCAGCCATATTCAGAATGCATATCAAAAATCAGGTTGACAGCGGCTCGTTTGCGAATAATGCCAGAAAGCAGCAGCCGAGTCAGAAACGATTTACCCGTTCCCGATTTGCCAAACACACCGTTACTGCGTTCCACAAAGCGATCGAGATCCAAACAAATTGGCACATCCATATCAATCGGTTGCCCAATGGCAAAATTGCGCCGCTGTGGATCGTCCTCCCAACCAAACACGGCTCGGAAATCCCGTTCGGAAGCGTCAAACACTTGGCTAAAGTGACTGGGAATAGTTTTCACAGGCAGCAATTCCACCGCGTTGGTGTTGGCTTCGTAGGAGGCAAGTGCTCCGCTCGATTGTTTTTTTGAGTTGGCTTTTGCTTTGGCGGCTTTTTTCTCAGCCTGCCCTTCTGATTGGGCAGCAGACTCTTTTGGCGTAAACATCAGCATGGGCGACAGGTTGATCGTGCCATAGGTTCCAGTTCCAGCCAGCACTTCTTGCAAGAAAGTATTACTTGGCTCAGGCGGATTTGCCAAAATTCGAGCGCTGGCCGTTCCGAGGGCAACATCGGTGAGCATACAAAAAAAGCGCGAGCGCACCCCTTGAACCACCAGAAACTTACCTACCCGCATGTCTTCAACCAGCACATCTGCATGAAGACGCACCTCTAAGCCTTGGCTTAGCGAACCTTGAATAACAGAACCCAATGGTTTTTCAGAACTCATGGATGATGGCTGCATCACTGAAGAGTAGGGACGGTGAAAGCGTTGGTGAATGGTAGGAAGGATTTCTATATAGAACAAATGTTCTATATTTAATTAATACGTTCGTTCTACCGATCAATAGCGTATCGCAATCGCGGTTTTTCTACAAATTGAGGAATTTAGCAGGGACAAGAGAGATGGCAAGAATAGCGACGGCAAGAATGTCATTTGCTGCTTGTCTGATCTACATTAGGGCAGTGTGCATACCCTCAACCCGGCTAGTCGTATAACCGAGAGAACAGTAAACCTTCACCCACTCGGACTCTTATGCTGGATGTTTCAACCCCATTTGCACAGAACGAAATTAGCTCAAGCCCATTGCCCATCGATTCTGGTCTGTCTCGGAACATTCTTGGCATAACAGACGTTAACAGACTGAGCAGCAGCAATCTAAGCAGTTTTAACCTCAGAGATGAGGTTGACTTTAGTTTGCAGCATCTCTGAGTAAAACCGAAATAGAGCAGCTATCTGTCATTATTCCGCGCCGGACAGAACCTAAAAACTCGCCGCAAACACAATCTTCTAACTTACGTCAAGCAACTCGTCATCAGGAGCAGAATCGAGATCCGTTGACAGGAATGGAGCAAGCAGAATTCACAAAAGCCAACCCATCTCACAAAGGCGATAAACGGCGCTCAGCGTCTCGATCTTTATCGAGATCCTCCCAGCCTCGAAGACGGATACAAGCGGGACGGCAGTTGTTTAATCCATTTAGTGGATATGGATTAGTGGATGCTGCCGAATCAGTGGCTAGAAGCTTAAACATGACTAACTTTTCCAACGTCGCTGATCTAGGGGGAACCAATTGGGGCGTTGATTTAGTGAAAGCGCCGGAAGTATGGAACAGGGGATATACCGGACAGGGTGTAACGGTAGCCGTCATTGATTCAGGTGTCGATATTACCCATCCTGACTTACAGGGCAATATTTGGATCAATAGCGGTGAAATCGCGGGTGACGGAATTGATAACGACGGGAATGGCTACATTGATGACATCCATGGCTGGAATTTTGGAATCGGACAGAATAATAACAATGTTATGCCGGGAACAAGTGATCCAGGGCAAAATCACGGTACGCATGTTGCAGGCACAATTGCCGCCAGAAATAACGGGCTAGGAACGACAGGTGTAGCGCCCGACGCTAAGATCATGGCACTTCGATTAGGTGACGTATCTGGAAACAACATTGTGAATAGCGGCAGCCTCGCAACTGCAATTCGCTATGCAGTGGATAACGGCGCAAAAGTGATTAATATGAGCTTGGGCTTTTCAGGTTCTCCAGCCCTACAGAGCGCTTTAGCCTATGCCGCCGCCAACAACGTGATGACAATTAGCGCTTCTGGAAATGAAGGCAGTTTGAACCCGAATGCACCTGCTGTGTACGCGACCCAATATGGCATATCGGTTGGGGCGGTCAATCGCAGTCGAGTTGTCCCAACCTTCTCAAATGGGAGTAGCTTAAATCGCCGGCTTCAGCATGTGGTCGCTCCCGGCGTGCAGGTCTATTCGACGCTACCCGGTGGCTCTTATGGGCTGAATCAAGGCACTTCGATGGCGGCCCCTCACGTTGCTGGAGTTGCAGCATTGATGTATGGCGCCAACCCTAACTTAACCCCAAATCAAGTGCGGCAGTTCATCACCACTTCTGCGGATGCAGTGAGAATCGCCTAAACTAAGTGTCAGTGGTGGTATGGCTTGAATCCTGTGATGATAGGGAAAAAGCAATTGAACGGGGTAATCTTGTGACAATTGAGCGATGGACAGATGCTCGGTTAGACAAACTGGCAGATGGAGTAGAGAAACTCATAGAACAGCTTCATCAGGTTAGTGATCAAATCAGCGATCAGATCACCCAGAATGGAAGCCGAATTGAACGAACTTGTGAGCGCGTTGATGCGTTCATAGAAGGCAAACATGACGACGAGCGATCTAGCTCTGCCTCTGTCGAGCCTGCCCATCTGCTTGATCGGCTGACGGTTCTAGAATCTCAGATGCAGCAACTAATGCAGCGCGTTCAATATCTAGAACGACGAGAGGTATCCCAATTGGCAATTCAGGTACAGCCCGGCATTATGGCAGAAGAGACGGAAAGTAACGATATCGATGATGATGTAGAAGACGAGCCAGATGAAATCCTGTGGGATTTTTTCGATCCTTCAGAGCGGCAAAAGTAAGCAGAAAGCAACCCATCGTGTGCCGCTCATTCTTTCTGCTCTGAGCTATAGTTTACTCGTTTGATCAACCAATAGCTGACTCCCAGAGCTAAAATTGCTGCGCCTAGAGCCAATAAATCTAAACTGTTGAATTTGGAAAAGTCAAAAATAATAATTTTGCGAGCAACAGCAATTAAGGAGGTCACAATGACTAACTCAACCTGCACGATGTGCTTTTTGAGATAAGCCGTAATATTCTCTAAAAGTTCTAAAGCAATCAGAATATTGAGAAATAGTCCAAAAATGTCGATCAAGGTTTTATCAAAGAAACCGATTGGATCGGCAAGCAAATCTTTGACAAGTAGAATCACGAGATCGACTAAAGAAATCAGAATCACAATACCAAGGGCAAGGGCAAGAACCTTAGCTGCAATCCTTTCTAGCCAATGCGTCATTCTTAGAAAAGCTTTGTCATCACCGCTTTCTGCCATCTTCCTAGTCATTTTCCCAAAAGACACCACATCCAATCTTCTCTCAACTTCTAGCCCTGCCATTCAGCAACTTTCCATTCAGACTGAGCCACACCTAAGCAGATAGCATTCCTGTAGATGGCATGGAGCTTTGCTACTCCTCACATCTCAAAAAATTCAGTCTGTAAACACACGACTACCTATCCCAAATATAGATTCGAGCAATTACTAACTCAGTCAAACAAGAACCCATTAGTAATTTTTACTCATAGGATAGATTAAGCTCTATTTCAAGCAAAGAACATAGCTTTAATCCTATGCTAAAGGATACTCCATGACAAGAATAGAGGGAGTTCTGGGAAAATATAAATCTGGGTTAACAGAAC
>JAAUQT010000209.1 GCA_012033495.1 Cyanobacteria bacterium RM1_2_2
CAACCTTGCAAGACTATCGATAGAATTTTATATCAAAAATTGGATCAATCTGTGTTTGCGCCCTTACTCTCCCAGCTACAAGTTATGGAGTCGGGTGAACTAGCCCCTGCGGCTACCCACTCGTTGTCAAAATCCAGCTATCATAGCGGTTGTTGTGGCGGCTACAAATATGGGCAGACAACGTTCCCTTTTAGCGTTTATTTTGGTACTGGCAGTTGTGGCAGGGGTCGTGTTGACTCAGGTTCCGCTGCGGCTGGGTTTAGATCTGCGGGGCGGCTCGCAGTTGACGCTGCAAGTCAAAACTACAGAAGCCGTTCCTGAAATTACAGAAGAAAAACTAGAAGCAGTCCGGCAGGTGGTTGAGAATCGGATCAACCCGAACGGCGTGCAGGAAATTGTGGTGCAAAAAGTTGGCGACGATCAGCTTTTGGTGCAGTTGCCTGGCGTCAGTGACCCGACTGAAGCCGAGCGAATTTTGCAAGATGTTGCCAAGCTCGACTTTCGGGCCCAGCGGCAGAGCACAGAAACGCAGTTTAATATTGAGCTACAAATCCGTGAACAAAAGCAGCTTGAGCTAGAAGCTTTGCGGCTGGCGGGTGACACCGAAGGAATTGCCAAAAAGCAGGCAGAAATTGCCAGCAGCAATCAGGGAATCGCCGCCCTGTTTGACAAAACTGATCTGACCGGCGACAAGCTACGCAATGCCTATGCCCAACCTCTACAGGGCGATAGCTGGGAAGTGGTGATTGTATTCAACGATCAGGGCGCACAGGAATTTGCTGAACTGACCAAAAATGTGGCCGGAACCGGACGTAGCCTCGGCATTTTTCTAGATGATCGGCTGTTGAGCGCTCCGCGAGTGGACGCCAAATATGCCACGACTGGAATCACGGGCGGCAATGCCAGCATTACGGGTGGGTTTAACGCTGAGGGTTCGGCTCGCTTGTCGCGCCAGTTGCAGGGCGGTGCGTTGCCTGTTCCTGTAGAAGTGGTGGAAAACCGCACTGTGGGTGCAACTTTAGGGCAAGACAGCATTCAGCGCAGCATCTATGCCGGGCTGTTTGGGCTGCTGTTAGTGCTGATTTTTATGGTGGTCTATTACCGCTTGCCGGGACTGATTGCTAATATTGCCCTGCTGCTCTACGGGTTGTTTACCCTAGCGATGTTTGACATCATTCCCGTGACGCTGACATTGCCCGGCATCGCGGGCTTTATTCTCAGTATTGGCATGGCAGTAGACGCCAACGTGCTGATTTTTGAACGCACCCGTGAAGAGTTGCGGGCAGGCAAAACCCTCTATCGCTCGATTGAAGGCGGCTTTTCCCGCGCCTTTTCCAGCATCCTGGATGGCAACGTCACCACGCTGATTGCCTGTGGCGCCCTCTGGTTTTTAGGAGCCGGGCTAGTCAAAGGATTTGCCTTAACCTTGGCGATTGGGATTGCCATCAGCATGTTTACCGCCCTGACTTGCAGCCGCACGCTATTGTTTTTTGCGATTAGCTTTCCGGGCTTACGCAAGCCACAGTGGTATTGCCCCAACCTTACTTCCGCGACCAAACTTCAGGCAGAGAAAGCATCATGAAACTGCAAATTATTCGCCAACGCACCCTCTGGTGGATCATCTCCTCGCTCGTCATCCTCAGCGGCATTGTGGCAATGGGGCTACTGTGGAACCAAGCTGGTGCGCCGCTGCGTCCCGGACTCGATTTTGTGGGCGGCACGCGGCTTCAGCTAGAGCTAGCTTGTGTACGAACGAATAATTGTGAGCAGGCAATCGATCCGGCAGCGGTGCGCTCGGTGCTGCAAGATCAGGGCTTGGGCAACAGCAGCCTACAAATTGTTGGCGATGAGGATCATGCGGTATCAATTCGGACTTCTACACTGGATGTAGATCAGCGGACTGCCCTGCTGAATGCTCTGACTGAAGAGATCGGCGCATTTTCGCCCGAATCCACCCAGATCGATACCGTTGGGCCAACCATTGGTCGGCAGCTTTTTACGTCGGGCATGATTGCGCTGCTAGTCGCCTTTGCAGGCATCATGATCTACCTCAGCCTGCGGTTTCAGTTCGACTATGCGGTGTTTGCGATTTTGGCGCTGCTGCATGATGTGTTAGTCACTGCCGGAATTTTGCCATCTTGGGCTTATTCATCGGCACTGAAGTAGACAGCTTATTTATCGTGGCACTGTTGACGATTGTGGGTTTTCAGTCAACGACACGGTGGTGATCTATGACCGGATTCGAGAAACGATTCAAATCGATGGCGATCGCTCGATCAATAGCATTGTGGATGATGCGGTGAATCAAACGCTGGGACGCTCTCTCAACACCACGTTGACCACCATCCTGCCGCTGGTTGCTATTTTCTTCCTGGGGGGCGATACGCTGAAATACTTTGCTCTGGCGCTGATCATTGGCTTCATTGCCGGGGCTTATTCTAGTATTTTTATTGCGAGTACACTGCTGGCTTGGTGGCGGGTGCGCACCGGACGCGAAATTCCCGGAACGCCTGTTAGCGCTCAATCGTTGGATATTGCTTCAGAAGAAGGCTAGCTTATGTCCAAAATTCCGCTTCCCACTGAACAGCGTGTCATGTTGTCCAATGTTGGCTGGCAGCAGTTTGAGCAACTGTTGCTGGAACTGGGAGAAACCCGCCAAACCCGCCTCACCTATCTGCGCGGCAAGCTGGAGATGATGACGCCAGTGGAAGCCCATGAGCGCTGTAGCAAGCTGATTGACTCGCTGATTTTGGTGGTCGTAGATGTGCTGGGAATGCCGATCGCGTCGTTGGTTCCGGTGATGCTGAGCAATGCTGAGATCGGTTGCGCTACCGAGCCGGATGCTTGCTATTACTGGGAGAACCGCCCTTTCCAATTGGAAATTGACCTGACGCAAGACGCGCCACCCAATTTGCTGGTTGAAGTTGCCCTCACCCAATCCAAACTGGAAAAGCTGCCCATCTATGCCGCCCTTGGCATCCCGGAGGTGTGGCGCTATGTCACTACGGCAGGAGAAGACATGCTGAAGGGAAAGCTGTTGATCTACGAACTGCAAACGGATGGCTACGTGCAGCGCTCCAACAGCCCTGCTTTCCCGTTTTTGCCTGCTGAGCGGGTGCTGAAATTTATGGAACAAAGCGACTCCATGAGCCTATCTTCTGCCCTCCGACTGTTGCGGGCTTGGCTAGAAGAGCGGGTGTGAGTTTTTCCGAATCTCACGCGATCCGCAACGTTGTGAATCAGCCCTCATCTCCCAAATAGGCTCCCATGCAGAGCCTATCTACACACAAGTTGAAGTTTCCCCCTTAAAAAAAGAGGACAGATCCGTAAGTCCTCAAATCAGGAAATCGTCTGCTCTAGAGCCGTTTGTAAGACTTGGGTGAGGCTGGCAACCGCTTGGCGACGGCCAGTTTGGTATTCATGCCAACGATCGCTGACCGAAATCGGGGGTTCGATGGTGACTTCAACGCGCTGAGAGCCGAGACAAGGACGGGGGTTGGGGTTTTCACCCTTCAAGCGAGTCACCGTATCCCAAAGCAGCAGCAGGGTTTCGGCAAAGCGGTCGGCGGTCGGCTTTTCGAGAATGTAGTGCCCTGTGACGCTGACAAAACTTTCGACTAAGCGCATGTGCCAGAGGCGCAGGTCGGCTTCTTCGGCGATGCGGTCGGCAAGGCCGCGTTCTGCAAGCGGCAACTGTTCCAACTCGCCTAAATCTTCACGAAAGATGCGTTCCCATCCGGCTTGCTCTAGGCGACGGCAGCGATCGGTGAGGCTGCCTTTGGGAGAGAGGGCAAAATGTTGTTCCGCCACGGTTAAGGCTGCATTAAGTAAAGCCTGCAACCGCTCTTCAATGTGCTGATTAAAGGAGCCTTCAGACGACGGCATTGATTTGAGCGGCTGATGATAAAACTTGCTGTAAAACTGTTCCATTAGGGTCAGCAAATGTTCGCTGAGGCGCAACAGTCTTTTGTAGAGGAGTCGCTGCGGGTCGGCAAGCGGAATTTGCAGTTCCGCGAGGGTTGCTGGTTCCGACTCGGCGCCATAGCGCGGTAAGCCGCAGTCTGTTTCTAATTGGCTCAGCAATTCGTCAATGGCTGGCCACGGCTCGCTGATGTAGTGATAGCGAATGCCAATCGGCACGATCAAGACCGTTTCGCTGCGTCCGGCTTTGTGGAGATCTTCAGCACACCAGAAGCCAAATTGCGCGATGCCCGGCTCAATCGGACTAACAATTTCGGTATGTCCGTTGGTTGCGCCTTCAGGGGCCGCTGCGAGCGGAAATTGTCCGTCTACAAACAACTGCCGGATCGAGCGCAGTCCGGGTACATCGACTTTGCCGCGTCGAATGGGCGTGCCACCTAGCTCAGAAAACAACCAGCCGATCGGTTTGCCTGCCCAGAGGGGAATGCCGCGATCGTAAATGAAATGAGCATGGATCGGAGGCTGAAGCGACACGCCTGCCTGCTTAGCCACTTGAGGCACACAGCGCGAAAGCAAATAGTAGAGGCTATAGGGATCGTTAACGCTGGGATGCCGAAACGCCATCAGGAAGCGAATTTTGCCCGCCTGAAACTGTTGATAAAGCTCAACTAATTTTTCGGTGTGGTGCACCTGCACATCAGTAATTTGAATCCGCCACCGCAACCAGGCGGGTAGAAGCACTTGCCCTGTTCTGTAGATGATCGGATTAAAGTTGGGTGGAATAAATTCGAGCGGCGGTTGAACGTGCGTGATCACTTCAGGCAAGGCGCATACTCCAGGAAAGTCGGGGCTGAGATTAGCGTAGCCCAGATTTTTGCTGCTGAAGCAGGAAGGTAGACAGTCTGTTCAATCTGTCGAAGGGTAGAAAGTCATTAAAAAGGCGCACCCAATGCGCCTATGAGGAGCGTGTTTAGTTTGACTCCCGGTGACTACAGCCGCCGCTTTATCGATTCCGGAAAACTCGAAAAGATTCTAATTAAGACCCCCGGCTTCTATGATGGCAACCTTGATCGTCCTGAGCGCAGGGAGCAAGCAGCCGGGAATCTGTTGGGTTCTATGACTCCGGATCAATGGTATCGGCTGGCGCGGGCGTCGCGTTCGGAGACGGAGAGGGCGAAGGGCTGGCTTTCTCGGCGGTGGCGGGCTGCTTCCATTCGGCAACCGGGCGGCTGACGGCTTCCTCGAAGTTGGGAGACACAAGCAAAACGTCGATTTGCGCTGATTCTGGCTCTGAAGAATTTTGCCCTGAGTCGGGTGAGGCTGTTGCGGCAGGCGGATCAGCTTGGGCGTAGAGGAAACTGCGGTTAAAGTCGTATTCACCCACGACTAGCTGATGTTGGGTTTGGTCTTTCAGCGTCAGATCAAGGGTGGCTAATGGCTGATGTAAACCATACTGTTCGCGCTCAGTTGCTGGAACCGTGAGGGTACGCGGCGTTTTGCTGGTTGCCACCAGATCGAGTAGGAAGGCAACAGAAGGTTCGCTGGCGGCGGTTTTTTCGGGTTCTAGCATCTGCCATTTGCCGTCTGCGTCGCGTTCAAACCGGAGGGAGCGCAGCGGGGTGGTGAGGGTGAAAGCCTGCACGTCACCTTCTGCAAATTCAAAAATCTGGCGTTCTTCTTCGGAGGCAACAGGTTCGCCTGTTTGGGAAGCTCGATTGGGCGCGGGCTGCTGCATCACCATCAGCGAAATGCTGCCGAGCAGCAGGGCTGCCAATGCCAAAAGCCATGTGGAAGATTTGATTTTCATTGGGTTCATCTCCTTCTCCACCACACCAACACTGCGGAACCGAAGCCTAGGAGCGGCAACAGCACGACTGCCAGTAGAAAAGCGCTGGTCTGCTGCCACAATGACATTACAATCCGGCGATTGGTGACTTCTCTAGGGCGAATCGACAGCACCTGATCATCTTGCTGGCTTAGCCAATTGATTGCGTTCAAAAACACATCGCCGTTTAGCTGCTGATCAAATAAACCGTCGGTGACGAAGCTAGAACTGCCGATGACGACTAGGCGAGCTTCTGCGGGTGTGTTGGCTTCTTCCGTTTCTGTCTCAGCGTCGGGCGATGCGGAGGCTTCGGGGCTAGGGCTAGGGGATGGGCTGACTGAAGGGCTGGGCGATGCGTTGGGCGATGGGGAAGTTTCGGGACTGGCTGAAGAGCTGGGGGATGGCGAGGGTTTGGCTGGGCTTTCTGTAGCGGTGACGGTGCGGCTAAAGGCGGCTCCAATTTCAAACGGGCCTTTCGGATCGGTGGCGGCATTAAACTGAAGTTCGCCGGATTCGTCGATGCGTTGGGCGGTTGTCCGGTCAGCGGTAATCAACAGCGGCACGGATTGCACATTCTCTAAAGGCTTGACCTGCAACGGGCGCACCAGTGGATAAAACGAAATGCCGCCGTTGAAATCTTGCGTGATTGGGTGCTCGCCATACTGATTCACAATCACCACGCCTGCCCCTAAGCCGGAGGATTCACCTGCCGGATCAGTGACGAGCCGATCGCTAATCGTAACGCCCCAAGACTGCAACAGCTCTCTAGTTTCGGGTCAGTTTGCGGATCGATCAGCAGCATGACGCCACTTTTGCGCTTCTGGTAGTCTTCCAGCGCGGTAATTTCGGAGGCCAGCAAAGGTCGCTGCGCTCCGGCAATCACAATCGCGGCTGCATCTTCGGGAATGGTGGGATTCTCGGCTAAATTCAGCGGCTCGGTGGTGAAGCGTTCCTCTCCTAAGCGGTTGGTTGCCTGAGAGAGTCCGCCTTGTCCGGCTTGCAGGCTGCGTTCGCCGTGTCCTTGCAAAAGTAAACTTTTTGAGTTTGATTGTTGCCGAGTTGAGCCAGAGCGTTGGTGAGCTTGCGTTCCGAGAGTCTTTCTCCGGCGACGCTTTGCACCAAACGGCGGGTTTCTCCGGCTTCTAAGTAGACTTCTCCAATCGACTGCGCCCCAAAGTCTCTGGCAAATCCGGGTTTCGCCTGCGGATCGATGGCTTCAAAGCTAAACTGCTGGTTTTCGCGCTGGTAGTTTTCCAGCAACCGCTGATCGGTTGGATCGAGTTCGGGCAAGAACACCCAAGCTTTGACAGGCTGATTGAGGCTGCGAACAATTTCCTGCGATTGGGGAGCCAGCGTCAGGATTTGGTTTTCGGTCAGGTCGATGGGTTTAGCATAGCGAGCCGCCAAGAAGTTGACGAATCCGAGAATCGCTAGCATCGACAGCGTAGCAATCAGCGCATTTGTGCCTGCTTGGGTCGAGCGACGCGCCCAAAATGCGGGATTCGTGGAGGCGAGGAAGATCAGCCAAGCTACTAAAATTACGAGTCCGACCGCAATCAGGGTGAGGGGAACAGCATCCCAACCCGCCACCGCACCAGCCGTTAAGCCTGCCACGATCAGGACAGGAGCCAGCCAGAACAGGTATTTGGCGTATTTAGCGTATTTGGCGTACTTTGGCGACCAGTTTGGCGTTGTCAGTTTCATAGCGTCACGAAGGATGGGGGATCAGAGAGGGGGCAGGGCAAGGCGGTTGAGATTCCCCTAAATCCCCCCTAAAAAGGGGGACTTCAAGCTTCAGGGTTGGTTTCCCCTTTCTGAAGGGGGCTAGGGGGGATCAGGAAAGACATAAAAGCTAACGGAAGCTTTAAGACCGCTGGAACCGGAATGCTTCAATCGATTGCGCCGTCAAAAACAGCCCTAAAATCACATAGCTGACAAGCACAATTAAACTAGCCGGATCGAAAATGCCTTGCGTAAAGTTGGTGTAGGTTTTGATCAGCGACAGATGTTTCAACATCTCGCCCAAACTGCCGCCTACACTGTCTGCCACCAGATCAATAATCCACAGCGTCAACGTCAGGGCAAAGGTAAGGATCGCCGCCAGAATTGTGCTGTCGGTCAGTGAAGAGATGAACATCCCCAACGATAAAATTGCCGCCGCCAGTAAAATTAAACCGAAGTGGCCCAGAAACATCACCGTCGGCTGGACGGGTGGATTCGAGGCGCTAAGGGCAATGGCTTCGTAGATCAGCAGCGGCAGCACCATCGTCAGGAAAAAGGTGAGAACGCCTAATAGCTTACCGAGGGCGACGACCCAGTTGGTTAGCGGTGAGGTGGCGAGCAGTTCTAGAGTGCCGCGCTTGCGTTCTTCGGTGTAGAGGCTCATCGACAGCATCGGCAAAATCACGAGTGCCAGCGACCCCAACACGCCGAGAAAGGAACCCAAAAACTCGTAGGACACATCAATGGGCTGAGCGTTGGGATTGCCGGATTGGTCGTAGAGCGCAACGCCTGCAATCAGCCGCAGCAGAATTGCCGAGAAAAAGTAGCCGCTCAGCAGCCAAAACACGCCTGCAATCACGTAGGCAAACGGCGAGGCAAAGTAGCCCTGCAACTCTCGACGATAAATGGCAATGATGTTGGCAGCAATGGTTTGCATTTAGGCATCTCCAGAATCAGGGTCAGCGGGAATTTCTGCGTCAGCGCTTTCGGTTTCAGCAGGCGGGTTAGCGGCGCGCTCGTAGGCTTGGTCGAGCGCTTCGGTATCGATGGTTTTCTCTTCGGTGGTGAGTTCCAGGAAGACATCTTCCAGGCTGACACGGGTGCGGCGCAGTTCGTAAAGTCCGAGTCCGGCTTGCACCACGGCGGCAGCGATTTCGCGTCCTGGATCGATACCCGATTCTAGCGTTAGGCGGAGTTTGTGACGATCGTCTGGCATCGCTTCCTGCGGGATTGGCTCCACCGCTCGGATTCCAACCACCTGCTGAAGCTGCGCCTGCGCCACCGCCAAACTGCCTTCAACTTCTAGCTCATAGCCATCTCCGGCGGTGAGTTGAGCGATCAACTGTTCGGGCGTGTTGGTGGCGACGACTTTGCCGCGATTGATGATGGCAACGCGGTTACAGGTCATGCTGACTTCTGGCAAAATGTGCGTCGAAAGAATAATCGTGTGGTCGCCTGCCAAGCTTTTAATCAGATTCCGCACGTCGATGATTTGGCGCGGGTCAAGTCCAACCGTCGGCTCATCCAGGATAATGGCGGGCGGGTCATGCACAATGGCCTGAGCGATGCCAACTCGCTGCCGGAAGCCTTTTGATAATTTGCGAATTAGAATTTTACGCTTTTCGAGAATGTTGCAGCGCCGCATCGCCGATTCGACTTGCTTCGGTCGGTCGCCTGCCGCCACGCCTTTAATTTGCGCCACGAAATGCAGAAACCCTTCGACGGTCATATCAGGATAGAGCGGCGGCGTTTCGGGCAGATAACCAATTCGTTTGCGGACATCCATCGAGTCTTCATGGACATCAAAATTGGCAATGCGGGCAGAGCCACTGCTGGCGGGCAAATATCCGGTTAAAATCCGCATCGTGGTGGTTTTGCCAGCCCCGTTTGGCCCCAAAAAACCCAGAATTTCGCCCTTCTCCACCGAAAAGGTGACATCCTGGATCGCAGGGGTAGAACCGTAGAGTTTGCTGAGGTGTTCAACTTCGATCATGTCAATCAAGGGGTGAAGGGGCAGGAGCGGTGATCCCCCTAAATCCCCCTTAAAAAGGGGGACTTCAAGCCAGTTGT
>JAAUQT010000010.1 GCA_012033495.1 Cyanobacteria bacterium RM1_2_2
ACACAATGACTCGCTCGTTGAACTTTCATGCTCTCAAGTATACGACCCGCTTGCCGCCCTAACGGTCGGCGGGCTGCTTATCCCAATCGCAGCAAGCTGCGGGGTATGCACAGCCATTTTTAGATCAAGATATCGGGTCTTAAAGAATGTCTGAAAGATTGAGATCCCCCTAAATTCCCCTTCAAAAGCTACCGTGTACACCGAAGGGGAGCCTGCTAGCGTTAGAGGCTTTTTCGCCCCCTAAATTCCCCACTGATGGAGGGACTTTGAACAGATCTGGCTGAGAAAAGTCCCCATTCTTGGGGGATTCAAGGGACTGCAAGGACTGGTGTGTACACAGTAGAAGGGGATTAAGAAGAGCCTTGAGGCACAAGCAAACTACGTTCCAGACATCCTCTTAGTCAGCCACTCTGGTTTCGTTAATCATGGTGACTAGCTTGTAAGCGCCATCTTCAAAAAGCTGCGTCGTGCGGACACGATGGTTGCGGTCGATCAGGGCGATCAGTTCGTTGTAATGAGTTTTGCAACCTTGCACCGTGCGGCTACCTCGATACACAATCAGGTCGTCCATCACTGCCCAAGCAATTCCTGAAAAGCCAGAAGCTTTCTCGCCGCCGAGCGTGTAAACCTCATCCGTGAGGGGGAACACTAGCTTGCCGTCGCGGAAATCTCCAAAATAGCGTGCCGTCACTTCTCTGGGTGTGTTGATGCGAACGGTGTTGGTTTGCACATACTGCCTTCCAGAAATTTCGATTTTGACGCGAACCAAGTGTTCGTCGATCAGCGCTCCGGTGCGCTCAACTCGCAAGGCTGTACCTTCCCAAGTGCCGCAATTCTGCAAAAACACAATCGGAACGTTGAACTGATCGCAGCGCACGGTGGGAACCGGCATGGCAGCTTCAGTTGTAAGAAAATCAGAAGTGAGAAACGAGCGAATCTCCGATTGATCAGTCATACCATTCTCCAATCACCTCATCCTGACCCTAAACTAGCCAAACGCAACCAAAGATCGTGGATTAAATCAATCCATAAACTGTACGGACGGGTTGAGCAGATCAATGGGCATCAATCGATTTGACCGCAAAGCCCGCCCCTACTCACTACTGTACGGGCGGGTTTGGCAGATCAATGGGCATCCGGCAATCGATTCGACCGCTAAACCCGCCCCTACCCACGATCAAACTGATTTAATTCCCATTCTAAGCCGCCTGTTTATGCCGCCGCCCAATCTTCCGGCTCATCTCCCGACTGGTACGCTGATATTCATGCACAATTGGCAACCGTTCCGCTTCAAAGGCAGCCAGCGCCGTGGATACATCCGCCCCAGCCGTCAGATGCCGCGACAGAGCCAGCGCATCTTCAAAGCCGGAAGTCATGCCGCGTGCTCGCGTTGGGCTTTTGGCATGGGCTGCGTCACCAATTAACACAATTCTTCCCTGCTGTAAGCGAGGCAGCGGATCGATGTCGTAGGAGTAGCGGCTGACGATTTGGGCGGGCGGAGTGGCTTCAATGATGGCTCGCGCATCTTCCGGTAGTTTGGCCAATTCTGCGGCTGGAATGCTGGGATCTTGAGGACGAAGAATGCTATCTTCATCTTCTTGCTGCTGTTGCTCCACAAAGAAGCCCCAATGGGTCAGCCCACCGCCAATATCGAAGAAATTCGCGTAAATGCCCCGACCGCGTACATAAACAATGAAATTCCCAGCGGGGCAAAACGTTTGATCTTCCACAATGCCTCGCCAGACTAAATCACCCAAATAGCAGAGCTGCACATCAGACACCACCGCCGGGCGAACTTGTGACAGAATCCCATCCGCACCCACTAACAGATCCCCTTCCCACTGCCGCCCGTCTTTGAAATGAGCGATCACGCTGCTGTCGGTTTGAGTCACCGATTGCAAATCAGCGTTGCCGTGTAAACATTCCGGCGACAAGGCATCGAGCAGGGCATGGAGAATCGCTTTGCGGTGCACCAACATTCCCGGCAGTTCGTCTGCTGCATAGCTCACAGGTTCCGCGTTGATCAGGTCGCCGCGCAAATTGCGAAACTCGAACCGAGACACAGGAGCACCCGCCTGAATGATGGCTTGGCAGATCTGGGGGTTGCCTTGCTGAAGCGCTGCCATGCCTGCCTGAACTAGCAAAATGCCGCATCCTTCGGTACGCGGGTAAGGGGCTTTCTCAAATAGAGCAACCTGAAAGCCTTGTTGCTGCAACAGACTAGCCAGATAAACACCCGATGTACCAGCACCCACAATCCCAACGCGACAGTTTGCAGCAATCACGGGACTCACCTCTAAAATCTAGATTGGATCAAGCAAATCAATTTGGTCAAATGGGCAGCGCTTGGCGGTAGATTGTGATTGATCTACTTCCTGGCTACTGCATCAACAGTTACCGATTTCGTTAAACCGCACATAACTTAGTTATAACCTGTTTCATTTTAGACAAACTGCATTCACGCAGCACAACGCCCCATCGGAGCAGTATCAGGACAGTATCAGAGCAGTTTTCCAGAACTTTCCTTTGCTAGTAAAAAGAGGAGCCTACCTTTATGATTTAGGAAGAAACGCCGTGTGCAACGATTTCTTAGCCTTCTTAATCAGCTACGATGTACACTCATTTTGCCGTGTGCAATTCAAAACCCGGTCTGATCCCCCTTGATCTCCCATAACAAAAGGGAGGCTTCAACCCAGTGTTGGTACGTGCTTTGCACCCGCTCCGTGAACGGTTCCCCCCTTTTCGGCTACGGTGTACACACAACTCCTCTCAGCCTCCTACATCCCCCACCCATGAGGGACTTTGAAGACACAATCGGCTCGGAGAAGTCCCCCGGAATGGGGGATTTGGGGGGCGGAAAAGTCTGCAACAAAGCTAATCTTCAACGGATGTATACACAGCAGCTTATCCAGGGGGACTTGGATGAGTGAAGTTGCACATGGCGTAAGGAAAAATGTTTCAACACTACCTATCCCTTGAACAGCCACCTATCCCTTGAACAGCCACCTATCCCTTGAACAGCCACCTATCCCTTGAACAGCTACCTATCCCTTGAACAGCTACCTATCCCTTGAACAGCCCTATCTAAACGAACCATGTCTAGCCCCGAAAGAACCGACGAAACCCCATCCGCCATTCCTTATCAAGCCTTAGAGCCGGCTCAACAACAGCAGCGGTTAAAAGAATTAGCGATGCTCTTTTTGAAGTTAGGGGCAATTGCCTTCGGTGGGCCTGCGGCTCACATCGCCATGATGAATGAAGAAGTGGTGAGACGGCGACAGTGGATGAGTTCAGAAAAGCTGCTCGATCTGCTCGGCATCACCAATCTGATTCCGGGCCCCAACTCCACAGAGCTAGCGATCCATATCGGCTATGAAAGGGCTGGTTGGCGAGGGCTGCTGATTGCGGGGTTCTGCTTCATTTTGCCCGCGATGCTGTTAGTGTGGGCATTGGCAGCGGTTTACGTGCGATATCAGAGCGTTCCTCAAGCCGCATGGCTGCTCTATGGCGTTAAGCCGGTGATTATTGCCATTGTGCTGCAAGCGTTGTGGAAGTTGGGCAAGAAGGCGATCAAAGACTTACCAACTGCAATTGCCGGGGCAGCAGTGATTGGATGGTTTTTCCTTGGAGGCAATGAGATTTTGCTGTTGCTGCTGGCTGGTATTGGCGTGATGGTTGTCAAAGCCGGGCAACGGAAAGGCAACCTCACATCAGGGTGGCTGGTTCCGGTCGGGCTGATGCCGGCAGGGTTGGCTCAAGTTCCTCAGGCGGCGGCGGTTCCTGCTGTGACAATCAGTGGGCTAAATGTGTTTCTGTTTTTTCTGAAAGTTGGGGCAGTTTTATACGGCAGTGGTTATGTTTTGCTAGCGTTTTTGCAGCGAGATCTCGTCGAACGCTCGCAGTGGTTAACTTCCCAGCAGTTGTTAGATGCCGTCGCCATTGGACAAATTACGCCCGGCCCGGTTTTTACAACTGCCACGTTTGTGGGCTATTTACTCGCAGGCAATGTGGGCGCAATCGCAGGAACCATCGGCATCTTTTTGCCTTCTTTCGTTCTGGTGCTGCTGGTCAACCCCTGGGCAACAAAGTTACGGCAATCCGTTTGGGCAAGCGGCTTTTTGGATGGTGTGAATGCCGCCTCGCTGGGGCTGATGGCAGTCGTCACGTGGCAGCTTGGAACCGCCGCCTTAGTAGACGGAATCACCTTGCTCTTGGCCATTTTGAGCGCAATTGCGGTGTTTCGCTTCAAGATTAACTCTGCTTGGTTGGTACTGGCTGGCGCATTGGTTGGCTTCACAGTTCAAGCAGCTTTAAGATAAAAAGATTCAGTCTTAAAGCATCTAGGGGCTGTAAATTGATTTGTGTTGCCTAGCTGCATGACTCGTTCGCGCATGAATGGCGGGCTAATGAATCAAGTCTAGTCAACTAGACTCAAACCCCATTCAAGAGCGATGCTTAATTGCCTAGCCGTGCCTTCACTCGTGATAGCAGATCGCTGAAACTAAAGGGTTTGGTGACATAATCACTAACCCCAAAAGCCTGACTTTTTACTAAGTCGCCAACATCATCACGGGCAGTCACAATGATGATCACCGTAGGTTTTCGACCTCGCTCTTGTAGCTCCTTTAACACGTCCCAGCCGTCTTGACCTGGCAGCCCCAGATCTAACAGCATCAAATCAATATCTTCTGATGCCCCTTTCTCAACTGCTTCAATGCCATCTTTAGCGATCAAAGTTAAGTAACCATTTTTGCGTAGCCCTCTATCAATGAAAGCAGCAATTCGAGGCTCATCTTCGACAATCAAAATCCGGTGAACCACGACAATACCCCTCCTGGGCAACCTTGGGAACAAACAACGGTAGATTTTGCAGGAGCCGCAGAATCGTGATGCAAAGCGCTGAAAACAGACAAACGAGCCTTACCCATCTCTAGCCGATTAGACGGTGTAACTTTAGCAGCACAAAGCCCAAGTTTAACTGAGATCTCACTCTTCATAAGCTTGGGCAAACCGTTGTTCTTAATCCTAGCAAAGTAACTTGATTTTAAATCTCGTTAGTATTCATTATGCTTTGTTCTTTTTAGGACTTTCTTCGTGAAATCAAACTACACACTCATATCAATTTGTTTTTCCTAATCGAGCTATAAATTTATCTAACCATTGACGGCTTTCTTGATAGCTGTCTGCTCTTTTATGCTTTAACGATTCAATAACCGAACTATACAACAAATCCTACTTAGCTCAATGGGGGCAGGGGGGATGGAGGTGAAGCTAACCTTGATTTCAGTTTTCAGATTGACCTTCATCTCATTTTATTCGAGATCATTTTATTCGAGCCAGCGATTGCGGCTGAGTTTTTCATCAATCCTATCATCAACCTGCTTCAGTTTAATTCGCTGACGGGAAGACCAAACTACTTTAGCAACAGACAACGCAACGGTTTAATTGGGAGACAAAAAATAACTCCAATGAACTGAATGTTTTCAGAACAAAGTAAGTTAGTGATGAAAGTTTGATGAGAACTTCTTCATGAATGGCGGACAAAATTCTGCGCGTTTTGACTGCGTTGAGGCGGGCAGAGCGGCAGGGTTAGAACAAACAGAGAGCCTTCTCCAAGCTGGCTTTCTAGTTCAATTTGGCCGCCGTGAGCTTCAGTGATGGCTTGAACGATGGCTAAGCCGAGTCCAGCCCCATCTGAGTTCCGTCCCCGATCGCCTGCACGGGCAAATCGCTCAAAGATTCGCTTTTGATCGGCCGCAGAAATGCCTTCTCCGGTATCTCTGACCCAAAATCGCACACTTTGCCAAGTCTGCTGAGAGCCGAGTTCAATCCAATCGCCTGGCTGAGTGTGTTGGGCTGCATTTTGTAACAGGTTCATGATTGCTCCGGTTAACCGCTGGCGGTCGCCCATAAATTGCCCTTGGCTATGCAGCTTGATTTGCCAGTTGCGGTCGGCAAGTGCTTGAGTCTTGGCAAAAAGTTCCTGCGTGAAGGATTCAAGATTGATCGTTTCAAGCTGTAAAAAATCAGAACGATCGGATTTAGACAGCAAAATCAAGTCGTTGACAATCCGGCTCATTCGCATTAATTCATCGATCACAAGTTCGTGTGTTTCTTGCTGCTCTTCGGGCGTTTCTCCCATTACTTCTAAGTTGCCCAAAACAATAGTAATAGGCGTTCTCAATTCGTGTCCAGCATCATTAATAAAGTTACGCTGGCTCGTGAAGGCAGATTGCAGCCGATCCATCATGCTGTTAAAGGTGCTAGACAGTTCTGCCAATTCGTCTGTTCCTTGTACTGCTAGGCGTTGGCTTAAGTCAGATTGGCTAATTGAGCGGGCGGTTGCCGTCAGGTTTTGCAGAGGCGCGAGCAGTTTTCCAATCGTGAACCAGGAAATCACCATGGAAATCACAACGACACCCAACACCAGTTCAGCCAGAATTACGACCCCTGTTAGCGCCTCTTGCCGTTCGCCTGCGGTAGTGTGGACAGCCACAAACAGCCCTTGAATTTTGCCTTCTAGCCGTAACGGTTTCGCAAGATAAAGGATAGTACCAACGGTGGCATCATTTGTGCGCTGTTGACCTTGAATGACATCAGATGGGCTGACATCAGGGGAAACGCGGCTAGCAATATCCTGCATAGCGCTGAGATTTTCAGAGACCAACGGTGGCAAGCTGCGAGGATTGCTTTTGTAGTATGTGCCGTCTAAGATAAAAATCAAGAAATTATCATCCTCTGGGATGTTAGTTTCTAGGTGATTTGTAGCGAAGTCCTGCAAGTCGGTGAGAGACTGATTGGGCATCGATTCCCATTCAAGGTACGATTCCCTAAATTGCTCCATTTCCTCAGTTAGGTCAGCTTGAACACGACGATCGACTTCAGATAAGAAGAGAAACAGGAATAGCGGCAGAGACAGACCTGCAATGGCAATCACGGTCAACATTTGCAGGAGAAGGATGCGGGTACGAGCTTGTTTGAGCAGGTTTTGCCACCAAGGAGAGGGCTGCTTTTTAGCCTCACCTGTGGTTTGAGATACCCGATTTGTCTGAATAATCTCTGAAGTCATTTGCCGCATAGGTGCTAAGACACTATTCTGAAGGCTGGATCAATTTTTCTAAATCAATATACAAATGGTTAGTCGCAAATACGGAAAAATAAATATAGAAACTGCAAGTGAGACTATGTTTTTACTTTACAGCGATTCATCAAGAAATCAGCACAGTCTATCAGAGCGTGTAAACCCAGTTTTGACGCCTCACACACGCCAGCGGTAGCCCATACCTCGGACTGTCTCAATGAACTGACTGCCGAGTTTTTTCCGCAGATAGCCCACATAGACATCAACAATGTTAGAGCCTGGGTCATAGTCGTAGCCCCACACAGAGTTTAGCAACTGTTCACGGCTGACCACCTGCCCTGGATGGCGCAGAAACACTTCTGCCATCGTAAATTCTCGGGCCGACAGTTCCACGGGGCGATTGGCAACTTTGATTTTGCGCGTTCGCAAATCCAACATCACCTCACCTTGACAGAGCGTTAAATCACTTTTTCCGCTTACTGAAGCCACATTAACCCGCAGCCTTGCCCGAATCCGTACCAAGAGTTCTTCAAACCGAAACGGCTTCGTCACATAGTCATCGGCTCCATTTTCAAAGCCAGCTACTTTGTCACGAATGTCATCTCGTGCGGTCAAAATAATTACAGGAACCTGCATCCCTTGTCCGCGAATTTCCTCTAAGACGGTTAATCCATCTTTGCCTGGCAATCCCAAATCGAGAATGATCAAGTCAAATTCTCCTTCTAGCGCCATGTTGACGCCATCCTGCCCATTGGCAACGAGCGTGGAAACAAACCCATTCGATTGCAGTCCTTTTTCGAGAAAAGCCGCAATCCGAGGTTCATCTTCTATGATCAGAATCCGAGTCATGCAACAACCTCTCTTTCGGTGGTTCTAGGGGCAGAATGAGTGTAAAAGTAGAACCGTTTCCCAGTTGGCTAGTGAGTTTTACCCGCCCTCCGTGGGCTTCTGCAACTGCTCGAACGATGTTTAAACCCAAACCCGTTCCTTCAGAGTGACGATAGCTGCTAGCAACCCGAGCAAACCGTTCAAAGATTCTAGCCTGATCGGATAAAGCAATTCCTTCTCCGGTATCGCGTACCCAGAACCGGACGCTTTTTCGGTTGATCATTGTTCCCATTTCGATCAAATCACCCGGTTTAGTGTATCGCACCGCATTTTGGATCAAGTTGACCATTGCTCCCGTCAGTCGTTGAGGGTCTCCTACCAGTTTCCCCTGCTCCGGACAGTGAACCTGCCAGTTTCGATCAGCCAAGGTTTGAACTTTGGTATATAACTCTGCAATAAATGCCGAAACTTCGATGGTTTCAAGCTGCAAAAAGTCGGGCTGTTCTACCTTTGCCAATAGGAGCATGTCGTTAACCAAGCGGTTCATACGATTCAGTTCATCAGTGACAATTTCCAGGGTTTCGGTAATTTCTGGAGGCACATCCTCCAATAGTTCTAAATGTCCTTGAATAATTGTAATGGGTGTACGCAATTCATGTCCGGCGTCGTTAATAAAGTTGCGTTGGCTGGTAAATGCTCCTTGAAGTCGGTTCATCATGTCATTGAATGTTTCTGCCAATTCAGCAAGCTCTCCCGAACCCTGCACTGGGAGGCGTTTCGTTAAATCAAGTTCACTAATTGAGCGGGCAGTTACTGCCAATTTTCGCACAGGTGCTAGCAGCTTCCCCGTAGCAAACCAGCATAAAATAAAAGCAATGAGAAAAACGCCGATGGTGACTTTGGCAAACACCTGCGCGCTGTCGAGCGCTTCTTGATGCTCGCCAAAGGTGATGTGAGCAACGACCAATAAACCGCGACGTTCTCCGTTCAATTCGAGCGGTTGGGTAAGATATAAGACATTGCCGATTTGAGGGTTATCTGTTGTCACTTTGCCTTGCCTTGGTTCGGTGAAACTCAGCCACTGTTGCTCAATTTCCGATCCCACTCCAATGACAGAGGGCAATTCTCTAGGATTGGACTTATAGTATTGACCGTTTAGATAAATAATCAGGAAATTATCATCTTCTGGTTGAATGTCCGTTAGAATTTGAGTCACAAATTGCTGAAAATTATGATTAGATGACGCATCGTTTTGCCAAGCGGCATAGCCTCGTCGGAACTGCTCTAACGGCGGCTCAAGACCTCGCTGAGCACGGCGATCCACATCTGCAAAAACTAGAAGCATAAATATTGGAACAGAAGCCGCAGTAACAATCATCATCAGTAATGCATAGAGCAGCAGCAGTTGGGTTCTGGTTTCTCTGAAAATTCTGTGCCACCAAGACTGTTGCTGGTGCAAGCGAGCAATACCGTTGCTTTTCTCAATGTTTGGCACAGCCTCACTCCCTTTCTGATGCTTTCTGATGCTTTCCGATTACAGACAGTCCATTACGGATTGGTTAGAAACAGATCAGTTAAAAAGGCACTTCTCTTTCATCAACAACCCTGAATATAAATTTTACAGCCTGGTGGGAAATGAGATGTGTGACGAAAATAAGTGAGAAGAGTTCCTCAAACAAGCACCTCATAACAAATTGGATAAAAAAGAGCTTAATTCAGCTAAGCTGCTGATAAAGCCAGGTCAACATAACGCAATTCGAGCGCAGATGCGGCTTGGCTGTGCCCAACGCTCAAACCAAAGACTAGAGCGGGGTAAGCGCAGCCGAACCTCAAATTTTGAGTTGAGTTTCATTGAATTCATCTCCTTAATTTTTGACCAATTTTTTAATCATACTGCCAACATGAGAATCTTCTCATTAATACTTTAAGCATATTTCATCTTAGGCTGACACTATGTTAGTAAGAGCATCGAAGCAACTAATCTCAATGCTGCAAAAAACGTTCATCGAGACATTGACACTTCCAGGCATTTAGTCATTAATACGTTCCCTGTGTGCTTACTCATTCGCTTTAATAGAACGACGCACGAAATGTACTGTGGTTTGTTCCCAGATCGTCCATTTTGCCTTCATTGATTAATTTCTCGATTATTGATTGTTCTACAGTGCAAGTCATTGTAATATCCGCTGCTCGACTCAGTTTGAGTTCATCCTTCTTTTCCCATCATTCGCATCGGAGATCTACAAAAATGAGATTGATCGTTTACTCTCACGATGCATTCGGGTTGGGCAACATTCGCCGGATGCTAGCAATCTGCCAACATCTTCTCAGAGCATACCCAAAAGCTGAAATTCTAGTGATTTCTGGGTCTCCTGCGCTGCATAGCCTGCGCTTACCTCAAGGGCTAGATTACATCAAGCTGCCCTGTGTTGGGCGAGATGAAACGGGTGAGGTTACGGCTAAATTTTTGGACACGGACATTCGACTCGCTGTGCAGCTTCGATCAGATTTGATCCTTTCAACGATCAAAAACTTTAACCCTGACTTGATTCTGGTAGACAAAAAGCCTGACGGTTTAGAAGGAGAACTGAAAGCCACCCTGAGCTACCTGAAGACTCATCGACCCAATACTAAACTGGTGCTGCTGCTGCGAGACATTCTAGACGCACCTGAAACGACCATTCAAAAATGGCAACGGCACGGCTATTGCAGCACTATCGAGTCGATGTATGACCAAGTGTGGGTGGTCGGAATGCCGGAAATCTTTGATGTTTGCCGAGAATATCAGTTTCCTGCGGCAGTTGCTCGCAAAGTTCGCTATTGTGGTTACATTCGCCGTGAACCAGGTTTGCAGCCTCGAACCGCCTTGCGACAGGCGTTGCAGATTCAACCTGATGAGAAGTTTGTGCTGGTGACGCCAGGAGGGGGAGCTGATGGCTATCAGTTAGTGGACACCTACCTGAAGGGATTAGAAGCATCTACGCCACATTCCCGCCTTAAGAGCCTGATTGTCTCCGGGCCTGAAATGCCTGCTGCGTATCGAGAGCAACTGCGTCAACGCATTGAGGTACTGCCTAATGTGATTCTACAGGAGTTTACAGATGATTTAGTCAGCTACATGGATGCTGCGGACGTGGTAGTGTCGATGGCAGGCTACAACACCATCGGGGAGATTCTTTCCTTGAATAAGCGAGCCGTGGTTGTTCCTCGAATCCAGCCCGTCGAAGAGCAATGGATTCGGGCTGAGCGGATGGCGAAACTAGGATTGTTTCAAACGATTCATCCCAGTAATTTAACGCCCCAAAGCTTGATGCAATGTATAGAAACGGAGCTAGAAACAGCAACTTCGACTCAAAAGGCTGCTCAAATTGACATGAACGCCTTGCCTCGAATTGCCACCTATCTATCTAGGCTAGTTGATCAAAGCACGCATCAGAGCATTCAGCAGAGCATTCACGAAGATATACATCAAGAAGTGCGGGAAACTATCTTCAATCCCTATGCGCATCCCATCTTTCAGATAGCGAAAGGAAACATTTGCTCGGTGTAAGCCACCGTCATCAACATAATCATCAGCGTAATCATCAGCGTAATCATCAACACAACCCCCTAAACTATACTCAATTGAGGAGAGGAAATCATGCGACGATTGATGTTTTATTGTCAGCATATTTTGGGCATCGGGCATCTAGTACGCAGCATGGAAATTGTTCGAGGATTAACGCAAGAGTTTGAGGTCTTTTTCATCAATGGTGGTGAAGAAGTTGAGGGATTTCAAATTCCTCCCGCTGTGCAGATGCTCAACATTCTTCCGATCAAGACAGACAGTGAGTTTAGAGAACTGCACATTCCACCTGGCTTTGATAATGTTGAACAAGTTTTAGAACATCGGAGTGAGCTATTACTTAACGCCCTCAGAGACATTCAGCCAGATGTTTTGATGATTGAACTGTTTCCGTTCGGACGTAGACGATTTTCAACAGAGTTGATTCCTTTACTCGAACAAGCAAAAACCATCGGCACAAAAGTTGTGTGCAGCTTGCGAGACATTGTGGTGACAAAGCAAGATCGAGTGCGCCACGAGGAGAAAATCTGCCGTCTGATGAATCAGTATTTCGACCTGCTGTTGATCCACGGCGATCCCAAATTTATGCCGCTCGAAACCAGCTTTTCGCGCATTGCTGATCTCAATTGTGAGGTACATTACACCGGATATGTGGTGCAGCAGGACCATCAGATTCAGCCTGATGCTCAAGTTCAACATGCTGAGCCGCTCATTCTCGCTAGCGTAGGAGGCGGGCGATTTGGACATGAACTGTTGGATTGCGTTGCACAAGCAAGCGCTTTGCTAGAACACCAAATTCCACATCACATTCAGATGTTCACCGGCCCGTTCTGTCCTGAGCAAGTGTTTGAACGATTGCAAACGATTGCAGCAGAGCGCCCTAACCTTTCTGTGGAGCGGTTTACGCCTCATCTACTGAAATATATGCAACAGGCTGATTTATCTATCAGCATGGCAGGATATAACACCACAATGAATGTCCTAACGACCGGGGTGCGTTCGATGCTGTTACCCTTTACGGGCAATGATGATCAGGAGCAGCGAATGCGATCAGAACGGCTCGCAGAATTAGGAATTGTCAATATCATTCAACCGGAGGACTTACATCCTGAACAATTTGCCAAAAAGGTCATCGAGAATTTAAAGCGAACACCTGCATCAATCACATTTGATCTGGAAGGTGTCGAGAAAACAGCTCAATTTATCAAAGCAATTTCCCAACCTTCCCGATCAATGAGCTTAACATCATGAGAAGATTTTGTGAAAAGAGCAGACTTTCTCCGACTTTTTCTGACCCACAGCGCTAGAAAATTTGTTTAACCTGGATTCATTAGATATCGATATCGATATGATTCCAGGAGCAACAAAACGATGACACAATCACAAACGCAACTACAGAAACATAGTGTAGAAGATACTTTAAAAGATCCCGTTGCCGTTGCCGCAAGTATCGCTCGAATGCTGGCAGATAGTGCAGTAGAGCGGGATCGGAAAGCAGGACTGCCAACCAAAGAAGTCCAATATTTGAAGACTGCTGGGCTGTTGCCGCTGGTTGTACCGCGTCAGTATGGTGGGCTTGGTGCAACTTGGGGCGAAGCCTTTAAGGTCGTTCAAACCCTATCAGCGGCCGAAGGGTCAATTGGGCAACTTTACGCCAATCAGTTAATTTTGTCAGTGGTTAGCCAAACCGCAGGAACTCCCGAACAGGCTGAGCGATATTACCGAGCAACCGCAGAGCATCATCTATTCTGGGGAAATGCATTTAACACACGCGATACTCGTCTCAAAATTGCCCCTGAAGGACAGCACTATCGAGTGAATGGCATTAAAACTTTTGGTACAGGCGTCGCTGTAGCAGATTTGCGTGTATTTTCAGCCGTTCAGGAGGGTATAGATTATCCAATTGTTTTCATCCTACCTAGAGAACGGGAAGGAATTATCTACAACGACGATTGGGATAATATGGGACAACGACGCACTGCTAGCGGTAGCTTTACTTTTCAGAATGTTTTGGTGAGTGCAGACGAAGTTTTGGGCCCGCTGCCCTATCCAGAAAGCGGTTTTGCGACAGTTCTATTTGTAGTCAATCAACTCGCTAAGACCCATGTTTATTTGGGAATTGCTGAAGGCGCATTTGAAGCAGCGAAAAACTACACAAGAACCCAAACCCGCCCCTGGATTACCTCAGGAGTAGATCGTGCTACCCAAGATCCCTATATTTTGCATCATTACGGCGAACTATGGGTGCAGTTACAGGCGGCAATTGGGCTAGCAGAAAAAGCTGCACAGCGAGTTCAAGCTGCCTGGGAGCAAGAATGGATGTTGACTCCTCAAGAGCGAGGTGAAGTTGCGATTTCAGTTTATGCTGCTAAAGCAATGGCGACAAAGGTTGGCTTAGACATCACCAATCGCATGTTTGAAATGATGGGAGCGCGTTCTACTGCTGCTAAATATGGCTTCGATCGCTACTGGCGAGACCTACGAACTTTCACACTCCATGATCCAATCGACTACAAGTTACAGAATGTGGGAAATTGGGTGTTGAATCAGGAATTACCCGCATTCAACCAATATTCATAGTTGTAGTGTCACTGAAAGAAGCAGAAAGCAGAAGGCGAGTTAATGGCTGATACAGAGGCATTGCAACCATTAAGCCTGTCCTCAACGGGATTGCTACAAGCTACATATACAGGCTTTTCTGGACAAATGAGGTAGGGCTAAGTCAAGCGTAGGGGCGTTGCTTCAGCGTGGAGCTTGTCCCCTTAATCACCAGAGTAGAAGGAGAAATACGCCTATGCGGATCTCAGAGCTTTACACTTTCCGTTGATTAGTTCTTCATCTGATTAGTTCTTCATCTCAATCGCCACACCGACTTTCTAAGATAGGGTATCGGGGTAACACCTTATACCCTTTTCAGTTATTTACCCAATATTTTCCAAAAGTCGAAATATCATTCACCGTTTTCTTTCAAGATTGTTGCTCAACTTGCTGCCCCGACCCAGGACTTTTTATGAAAGGCTTCTCATACAAATTTCATAAAAGACTTATAACAAATAGATACATTTAGGGTTGAGAGGGTTTTGAACGCGATCAGTAGCGACAAAGCGATACAAATACTAACCTGGTTGAGAGGTACATCCTGATGAAAAAGATCATGTTCTACTGCCAGTATTTAGCAGGCATGGGTCATTTGGTAAGGAGTACAGAAATTATCCGCAGTTTGGTGAAGGATTTTCAGGTGTGTTTTGTCAACGGCGGACAGCCCATTGCTGAGTTTGAGCTACCTGCTAACATTCAGGTCATCCATCTGCCGCCGCTGGTCGAAGAAGATGGTGAACTCAGAACGGTAGATGATTCCCAAACTGTTGAAGCAGTGAAAGCAAGTCGCCAGCAGCAGCTTCTATCCATCTTTGATCAATTGCAGCCCGATTGTTTGATTACCGAGTGTTTCCCCTTCAGCAAGCATCGAGTCAAATTCGAGTTAATGCCTCTCATTGAGCGAGCAAAATCTTCTCCTCGTCCCGTGAAGGTAGTTTGTAGCCTGCGGGATCTGGTCATGACTCAGTCTTTGTCAGCCAAAGCGTGGGCGAAAAAGTATGACCAAGTCTGCAATTTGGTCAACCAATATTTTGATCTGATTCTCTTCCATGGTGATCCTCAGCTTCAGCGCCTAGAGGATTTTTTCCCTAAAGTAGACAGTTTGAACTGCGAGGTTTACTACACCGGCTATGTTGCCCAATCTCCTCCCAGTTGCCCACCTACAGCGGTTGAAGATCTGGCTCATTTCAACAAAACAGAGCCAATTATTCTAGCTAGTGTGGGCGGCGGCAGATTTGGATACGAGTTATTGAATGCAGTTGTAGATGCTAGCACGATGTTAGCTGGAACGATTCCACATCACATTCATGCTTTTGCTGGGCCATTTATGCCTGAACCTCAATTTCTCCAGCTTCAGGCTGCGGCCGCCGATTGCAACAATCTAACGCTACGGCGTTTTACGCCTCATTTGATTGACTACATGAAGCGATCTGATCTTTCCATCAGTTTGGGCGGTTACAACACCACCATGAACATCTTGAGCACTGGCGTTCGGTCATTGGTGTTCCCGTTTATTTCCGAAAATCAATCCGGTGAACAATCCATCCGAGCGAAGAAGTTGGAGCAGATGAACATCTTACGAGTCCTCTATCCGGAAGATTTGACGGGCAAGCGGCTGGCTGCAAAAGTGCTATTCTCTCTCGATCAGCCTCCAGTTGCCCATCGTTTCGATTTGAATGGAGCCGAAAAATCTACTCTAAGATTGAAGCAATTACTTTACGGCATTGCAGCAGCAGCTTAACAGGTTGAATACGCGATTTGAGATGTCAAAGTTTCAACAGAAAAGATACTGCGAGGAAAGTTAAAAATGGAAATTCAAAAGCCAAAGGTTGCCCTGATTGTAGGCCCGCGAGAACGGTTTAGCTCGACTCGCAAATCGCTTGAAAGCATCTACAACGATACTGAATATCCGTTTGATTTAGTTTACGTTGATGTTTGCACCCCTGCTCCCATCGGGCGTTACTTAGAAGAACAGGCGGCAGCAAAGTCATTCAAGCTGATCCGCACTCCCTACTACATTTCTCCTACCCAATCTAAGAATGTAGGGTTGCAATATCTTCTGGATCATCATGCTGATACCTATCGCTATGTGGTCTTCATTGAAAACGACGTGATCGTTAAGCGCGGCTGGCTCACTAAGCTAGTTGAGTGTGCAGAGGAGACGGGAGCCGCTGTTGTGGGGCCTTTGACTTGCATTGGTCAACCTGCCCATCAGGTTATTCACAACGCGGGCGGCAGATCTTACATTGCCACCGAGGTTGAGGGAAACCGAGTTCGGCGCTACATTCACCAAAGCGCTGCTTTAACTGGAAAAGCGGTGGCTGAGGTGCCGGAGAAACTGCATCGCAAAAAGACAGACTATGTAGAGTTCCACTGCATGTTAGTTCGCACATCGACTTTTCAAAAAACTGGGTTGTTCGATGAAGGAATGCTAGCAACCCGCGAACACATCGATTTTTGCTTTATGGTTTCTGAGGCAGGCGGCAGCATCTACAGCGAACGAGAAGCGGTGATCACCACGGATACAATCGGCATCGAGACGAACAAAACAGGCTTAGAAGCTTGGTTTGGAGCGCTGCAACTGCCAGACTTCAAATGGTTTGATCTGCCCTACTTTATGGTGCGCTGGAACGATACTTGGGATCTTGCCAGCTTGCACCACCTGCGGCAAAAATGGCATCTCACCGAAGACGAATACTTTAAGAAACGATACGCCAAAGTGGGAGCACGACGCCATGAGTTGCTGGTCAAGCCCCTTGTGCGCCGCCTCAGCTTTGGCAAAGAAAACCCTTGGCTGGAGAAGCTTTTAATTGCCATTGAGCGCCAAATCAATCGCTATGTCTACCATCGCTACACTCGCCACACAGCCCGCATTCTCAGCAAAACTGCTGAACCCACTGTTGTTCCTCAATCACAACAGCCGCCTCTGGCTTCACGTTCCTTTATCCCTTCTAAGTGAACCCAGTTCATCTACCCACGCCCAATTACTTTAATTTCATTCAAGCATTCTGAACAACATTACACAGAGCTATACCAAAAAGCCCATGATGAAAGTTTGTATCACCACACTAGAATTTCCACCTGATATTGGCGGCGTTGGCGAATCTGTACACCGAATCGCTCACATGCTAATTGAGTTGGGATATGAGGTTCATGTCGCTGTCTTTCGCGCTATTTTCCGTAACGAACGCGAAAAAGCCGCAGCTAGCGAATTCCGCCGCGCCGCTTATCAAACGATTGAGCAAGACGGCGTTACGGTGCATCGACTGCAACCTGCGATTCGCTCAACCGTTGCCAAAGAGCAAGATTATCTCAGCGATTTGTATGATTTGCTCAGCAATTTGCATCAGCGCTATCAGTTCGATTTATTTCATGCCTTTTTCATCAACGAAATGGGATTCTTGACGACACTGTTAGCTCAAGAAAACGGTGTGCCTGTGATCAACAGTATTCGTGGGGCTGACCTACACAAGCATATTTTTAGCCCTCAGTTGCACAGCCAAATTACTTGGACGCTCGCGCATTCGGCTTGGACAACATTTGTTAGCCGTGATTTAATGCATCGCGCCAGAGTGCTAGTGCCGCAGATTCAAACCAAGTCTTCATCGTTCTGGAATTCGATTGCGCCACTGCAATTTGACTGTTTGCCCACTCCTGCACTGGTAGACCGATTGCAGGGAACAGTGATCGGTTCAGTTGGCAGTTTCCGCGACAAAAAAGGCGTGGAATATCTCCTGGAAGCTTGCAAAACTTTACGCTCAGAGACAGAAATAACGCTGCTATTTGTTGGCGATTTTGTCGAGAAAGAGCGCGGTTACTGGGAGCAAACCTTACAGGAAAGCGGTGTTGCCGATCGGGTGGTGATCACTGGCAAAATCAACCGGGCTGAGGCGTTGGCATATCTACCTTATATGGATGTTTTTGCCATTCCTTCCATTCATGATGGTTGTCCAAATGCGTTACTTGAAGCAATGCTAGCGCACGTGCCATTGTTGGAACTCGTGTTGATGCCATTGGCGAAATTTTGGAAGATAACGTGAATGCGCTGGTCGTCAATCCGTTTTCCAGCCAGGAGTTAGCGGTTGCCTTAGATCGCTTGATCCAACAGCCTCACCTTCGTCAGCAGTTCGGGGTTGCAGCCAGAGATAAAGTGTTACGACAGCTTGCCCCCTCGGTGGAGCAGCAAAATTGGAGGGAAGTCTACCAGCAGGTTTTAGGAACATCCCAGACGCAGACGACGCCCGAAATGCTAACGGCAGGCACAATAGCAATGTGAATATCGTCGTTAATACTATCTAGAAGCGTCGAGTACAACCACTGGAGTTAAGCGTGAACAGTACCATTCCCCCAGCTAAACGAAAACGTCCCAAGAACTTGCAAGCAGCGGTTCCTGGCATCCAGCGAATTTTGCAGCGGTTTTCCCCCCAAGTTCGCAAGCAGGGAGTTCTACTGACCATATCAATCATTGGGCTATTTGTTGAAGTTTTAGCGCGACTGCTGGAACCCTGGCCGCTCAAGCTCATTTTTGACAACATCATCGTGCCAGGAGCGAGCGCTACGCCCCGTAGCATTCCGTTTAGCGACGTTGAACCTGCTGTGCTACTCATCGGCTCTGCGGTCGCAATTATTGGGGTTGCCGCGTTGCAGGCAGGAGCAGCTTACGTTAGTTTAGTCGGCATGTCGCTAGCCGCCAGCCGGATTGTGACGGAAATTCGGGCAGAACTCTACGTCCATTTACAAAGGCTATCACTCTCGTTTCACTACAAGGCGAAGAGTGGCGATTTGATTACTCGCATTACAAGCGACATTGATCGACTACGAGACGTGACGGTAACGGCGGCGGTGCCGCTTTTAGTCAACACGGTAACGCTAGTGGGCATGGTAGGCGTCATGTTCTTCATGGACTGGGAACTGGCCCTCATTGCCATCGCAATTTTTCCTTTGTTTATCCTTTCAAGCATCAACATTACTAAGCGCATTCACAAAGTTGCTCGTCAGCAGCGCAAACGAGAGGGAGTGATGGCGGCGGCGGCGGCAGAAGCCATTGGAGCCATTAAAGTTGTACAGGCGCTCTCGTTGGAAGACATGCTAGAGGAGATGTTTTCGCGCGAAACGAGAAAAGTTTAGAAGAAGTTGCAAAGACTCAGCAGCTATCTGCTGGACTTCAGCGCACAGTAGAACTGTTGGTTGCCATCGCAACGGCTTTCGTAATGTGGCGAGGTGTGCATTTGGTGATGCAAGGAGAAGCAACAGCAGGGGATTTGCTGGTATTTATCAACTACCTCAAAACGGCTTATCGACCCACTCGCCAGCTTGCAAAACATATGGCGATGATTTCAAAAGCGACTGCTTCGGGTGAACGGATTGTTGACCTGCTGGATGTCGTTCCTGATATTCGAGACACGCGCGGAGCAATTGAGGCTCCTCCATTTCAAGGCGCTGTCAGTTTTCAAAACGTCTGCTTTGGCTACGAACCCAACAAGCTCATCTTAAAGAACCTCAGTTTCGACATCCAGCCAGGTGAACGAGTAGCGCTAGTAGGCCCTTCTGGCGGCGGAAAATCAACTTTGGTTAGTTTGCTGCTGCGGCTTTACGATCCAGTTGACGGTCAGATTCTGATAGACGATGGTGATCTGCGTGATTACAAACTGGCATCCCTGCGCCGTCAAATGAGTATTGTTCTACAAGATAGCATTTTGTTTGGCGTTAGCATTCGAGATAACATTGCCTACGGTGCACTCGGAGCAACTCAGCAAGAGATTGAAGCTGCTGCCCGCCTTGCGAACGCTCACGATTTTATTATGGCCCTGCCTGATGGCTATGACACTCTCTTGGGTGAACGAGGAGCCACCCTCTCTGGTGGACAGCGGCAACGAATTGCCATCGCTCGTGCTGCCGTCCGGCGTGCCCCGATTGTGATTCTCGATGAGCCAACGGTTGGGTTAGACAACGAAAATGAGCAGGCTGTAACGGAAGCCCTCCGACGGCTGACCCGAAACTGCACAACGTTTTTAATCACGCATGATTTGAGGGCGGCAATCGATGCAGATCGAATCTTATATGTTGAGAAGGGGCGAATTCTGGAGAGAGGGACTCATGAAGAACTTCTACATTTAGGACAAAGATATGCAGCACTGTATCAAATGCAGGCAGCTATCGGAATAAACGGAGCTACGGTTTCAGATATTCCTAACTTCTCTACTCTCAACTAGAAGTGGATGAGAAATTGAAAGATTAGCGATAGCCGAAAAGAACACCTGGGAGAAGCGATATGTCCACACCAGAAGTCACTATCATTGTTGTACCACGTGAACGATTTCAGTTTGCCTGCGAGTCGTTAGAAAGCCTCTACGAAAATACAGATTACCCGTTCAAGCTGATTTATGTTGACAATTATTCTCCAACTTCACTTCAGCAACATTTGCAAACTCAGGCGCAGTTGAAGGGCTTTCAATTAATCCGTACCGAGCGGTTTCTCTCGCCTAACCAAGCCAGAAATGTTGGCTTAAAGCAGGTACTGAACCAGCCTAACCGCAGCCAGTATGTGGTCTTTGTTGATAATGATGTCATCTTTGCTCCAGGCTGGTTACAGGCATTAGTAGACTGTAGCGAGCAAACAAACGCAACGGTAGTTGGCTCTTTGGTTTGTCAATATCAACCTGTTCACCAAATCATTCACTGTGCTGGTGGCGAATATATGTCCTCTGAAGAGTTTGCTTGTTTCGTGAGAGGTGAGCCTAGCGTCACTTCAAGCGATCAGCAGGGAAAATGGCGGATCAATGAGAAAACCTTCTATCAAAATCGTCCGATTGCAGAGGTGCGCGATCGGCTAAAACGTCAGCCAACCGGATTCGTAGAGTTCCACTCGATGCTGGTTCGCACGCCCATTTTCGATCAAATTGGCCTTCTCGATGAGGGCTTCTCTTGCACGAAAGAGTACCTTGATCTTTGTATGCTCGTTGCTCAAGCCGGAGGCACGGTTTACTTAGAACCTGCCTCGGTGGTGACGTTTCTAACTCATCCGCCTGCACCCGCGCTAAAGTGGTCAGACTTGCCCTATTTTATGGTGCGCTGGAGTGACGCTTGGGAACGAGAAAGCCTGCTGCATTTTCAGAAAAAATGGGATCTAGTAGAGACAAAATACTTTATCAAGCGGCTTAAAAAGCTGGGCTGGCGACGACGGGAAGAAATGATTCATCCCCTCATTGAACCGTTCAAATTTCTGGGAGTTGGCCCAACCAAGTGGATCGAAAAACGGTTAGTTAGGTTGGAGAAACGGTTGAACCGACTGGTATCTGCTCGTCATGCCCGAACTGCCATTCCGCCTGTCATCTTAGAGCGTCCGGTACAGAGTTCTTCTGGCTCTATGCCATTTAGGGAATTGGATCGGGTCAGTTCTTCATAGGTCGGAACGCACCGATGAGGAATGCGGCGAAACATTCCAGTGGAATACATTTTATATATCAACAGTAACAATCGAGGAAAGATTATGCTCTATCGTGAATTTGGCAAAACAGGAATCACAGTTTCTACCGTTGGCATGGGAACCTGGAATATTGGCAACCAATGGGGCGAGATTGACGAAGCTACGGCGTTGGCAACAATTCGCAGCGCTTTCGATCACGGCATCACGCTGTTTGACACCGCAGAAGCGTATGGGGTTCCGGCAGGACTATCTGAAGAGCGATTGGGAAAAGCCCTTGCCGGAGTTCGAGATCGCGTCCAAATTGTCACGAAACTTGGGCGTTGGGGCAGAAGGTCAGGTCAAACGGTGCCGATGACCACGGTTGATATGGTGCGTTTGTGTCTCCACGCCTGCCTTTATCGCCTCCGCACTGATTGGATCGATATCATGCTGTGTCACGATGGCAAAATCGAAGATCCGAGCGTTTATCTGGAAGCCTTTGACCAAATGCAGGCGCAGGGCTACATCCGCGCTTACGGAATCTCAACCGACAAGCTAAAGGTGCTGAAGCGCTTCAACGTCAATCACACTTGTCGAGTTGTAGAAGTAGACTATTCGCTCCTCAACCGCAAAGCTGAAGCTGAGTTTTTGCCCTACTGTCAGGAACACGGCATTGCTGTCCTGGTGCGTGGCCCACTGAATAAAGGCTTACTATCCGGCAAATATTCACCGGATACCGTTTTCACTGACTCAGTGCGTTCAGAATGGTATATCGATGAGGCTCGGCAATCTAAGCTAGCGAATGATTTGGCGAAGGTAGAGCGGCTTAAAACAGTCTTGCAGCCTGGAGAAGAGATGATCACAGCGGCTCTGCGCTTTGTTACGTCTCATCCAGTACAACCTGTAGTGATTCCGGGCGCAAAATCCCCTGAGCAAGCTGCCATGAACGCGCAGGCAGGAACACAGCTTTTATCCGAGCAAGAACGAGCGCTGTTGCTGGAATATCTGGAAGCAGGAACTGCATCTACGGGTGAAGTCAAACCAGAATTAGTCCAACCCCTACTTCGTTAAGCAAGCATGTTCAGATGGCTATCAATGGGTATATGTCAAGGAGGCAACCATGCGTTCGTCTGCTGATTTAGTTTTCAGTCCTCAATCCTTCCCAACCGCTTCTCTTGCCGTTCAAACGCAGGTGATTCTAGTTCGGCATGGTCGCAGCACCTTTAATGACCAAGGGCGCTATCAGGGCAGTTCTGATGCGTCTGTGCTGACGGAAATTGGGCAGCAAACGGCGGCTCAAATTGGGCTGTTCCTCAAAACCTATCCGGTTCATACGGTTTACACTAGCCCACTTCAGCGCGTTCGACAAACAGCAGAGGGAATTTTAGCGAGCATGGCAAGCTCAACTCGCTTAGAAACTCATCCCAACCTCCGCGAGATTGAGATGCACCATTGGGAGGGAGAATCTTTTCAACACGTTCGAGAAACATTTGCGGCTGATTATGAATGCTGGAAGCAACGTCCACATGAATTTCAACTCGACGTTGCTCATGTTCAACCATCTGATTCTATAGCGACAACTCTTGTCAAGAACCGCTGCTTTCCAGTGATTGACCTCTATGAGCGAGTTCAGCAATTCTGGCAGGAAGTTTTGCCCCGCCACCTGGGTCAGACAGTTTTAATCGTCAGTCATGGTGGCACGAATCGGGCTTTGATTAGTACAGCACTCGGACTCGCACCGGCTCAGTTTCACACGCTGCAACAATCTAACTGCGGCATCAGTTGCTTACAACTTCCGACGGGAAGCCTCAAGTCTAGCCAACTCACCAGCCTCAACTTGACAACTCCGATTGGTGAAACTCTCCCTAAACTCAAGGAGGGCAAAACCGGATTGAGGCTGCTGTTGCTCCCCGCTGAAAATTTGGCTTCAATCCATGCTCTAGCGGCTCTCTTACGAACCGTTGACATTAATTTTAGCCTCACCAGCGTTTCAGAATCGGCGCAGTCTATCACCGCACAAATGCTGCAATCTCATCCAGAAACGATCCAATTGCAAACCCATCACGATCGATTCCTCTCGACGTGGCAACACACCATTGCAGCTAAATATCAGCAAGCAAAGGGGCAGCAGCTCTCCCATCTCATGACAGGCTTAGTGGTGGCTGAAAGTGCGGATATTCAGCAAATCATAGGGCAAGCCATTGGGTTAAGTGCAGAACAGATTTGGCGGATTCAAATTCAACCCGGAACGCTGAGTGTTTTACACTATCCCGCGGCTCATCAACCGCCAGTTTTACAAGCACTCAATTTTGCCTAGGGTTTTATCTTGGTTTCACGTTAGGATTAGGAGCAAGTTATGACAGTTTTAGTGACGGGAGCGGCTGGTTTTATTGGCTTTCATGTGAGCCAAGCTTTGCTGAATCGTGGCGAAAAGGTTATTGGTTTAGATAATCTCAACAACTACTATGATGTCAATCTGAAGCTGAGCCGTTTAGCGTTACTAGAACATCCTCATTTCCAGTTCCATAAACTAGACTTAAGCGATCGTCGAGGCATTGAGTCTCTATTCTCAGAGCATCAACCTGACCGTGTGGTTCATTTAGCGGCCCAAGCGGGTGTTCGCTATTCGATTCAAAATCCTCATACCTATGTTGATAGTAACATCATCGGCTTTCTGCATATTCTAGAGGGTTGCCGCGCCTGCAATGTTAAACACCTCGTTTTTGCTTCTTCTAGTTCGGTTTATGGGGCAAATCGCCTGATGCCGTTTTCAGTGCATCACAATGTTGATCATCCTTAAGCCTGTATGCCGCAACTAAAAAAGCAAACGAGTTGATGGCGCATACCTACAGCCACCTCTATCATCTTCCAACCACAGGACTGCGTTTCTTTACTGTCTACGGCCCTTGGGGGCGTCCTGACATGGCTCTGTTTTCTTTCACTAAAGCCATTCTGGAGGGCAAACCCATTGATGTATTTAATTACGGCAAAATGCGGCGAGACTTTACTTACATTGATGATGCTGTAGATGGAATTGTGAGAGCTTTGGATCATATTCCAGAACCGAATCAAAATTGGGCAGAATATGCACCAGATCCGAGCAGTAGCAGTGCTCCCTATAGAATCTACAACATCGGTAATCGGCAACCTGTCGAGCTTCTACACTTTATTGAGATTCTGGAAGCAGCGCTAGGAACCACTGCGAAGAAAAACTTTTTGCCGCTTCAGGCAGGCGATGTTTTAGAAACTTATGCAGATGTTGAAGAGCTTTGTCATGATGTAGGTTTTAATCCACGCACTCCAGTTGAAGTTGGCATTCCTCAGTTTGTCAAGTGGTATCAAACTTACTACAACGCATCGCCCTCATCCTACCCGCAACAACAAGACGCCAACCAAAGCCTTCATCATTCCGTTGAAGTCGTTAAAGTGTAGGGCTATGTTTCAAGGTTGATCATCTAACGATTAGATTTGGCGTATACCCAAATTTGCTCCGTCGTGTAGAAGTCTCTTTCGGACTCTCCTCTATTCTCTATTGCATAGTTGCCCAAGAGCAGCGCCAGCCACACTTTGATTAGCGGTAAGTTAACAGATTGGACTAATTCGATGAGCGGAAAACTTGGGTCTGGCTGATCCTGCATCCATCGACTGACTATCTCAATCCAAGCGCTAATGTTTTCGTCATGGGCAACCTGTAACGCCTGTTGCTTTGTCACATCCTCCGACTCGATGGAGTCTAACATCTGCAAGACTTTTTTCTTTTCCACTCCGCCAACCACAGATTGATTCGCAGTCGTTCGCTGATACTTTGGCTTCGTTTTCACTAGATCAGACAGGTCAAGATACATTGTCTTTTGCACCAAATCATGCAGAAAGTCTGCATCAATGATTGGGCCTTCATCGTTGGACTGCTCTTGCCAATCTGCCAGCAATCGATCTGCTTTTAGGGTATAAAGCTCTGCTAGCCGATCAATCACCGCTGCCACCAAACGCAACTGGTCTGCATCTGAAAAGCGGGCTAAATAAGGTTCAACCAATTGCCACAACTCTTGCAGCTTTGCAGATTCCGGCATAGCCGCCGCAGAGTGCCAAGCTTGACTAAACTGCTGCTCAACTTGCTGAGCCGTTTTCGGAGATTCGGGATGACAATCAGAAGTAGACATGCAAGGTCACGGCATTCATCATAGCAACTTCAATGGGCAGGGCTGAATCGGACAGAAGCTTGGATCATAGCGAATTTCAGGCTCAAACGTTTTGATGTTATAACGTTGGTGCAGATCTTGAAGAACTGTTTGCAAATATTGCCGAACCTGAGTATTGGTCATACCGAGACAGTGAGTTGCCGGAATTTCTTCTAGCTTAGAATCACCTTGCCAAATGGCGATGGAAATCGCATGAAGATGGGCATCTTTACGAGCCTCACGGTAGAGGTACAGGAGGGCAACCGGCTGCACTTTAGGTGTAGCCTCTATCTTACTTCTAATGCTGGTTTTGCGTTCAGCCTTGATTGAAACATACTGGCTTTTGCGCTTTTGGTTAGAGTCGGCTCGATTGCGATAGTGCGAGCGCTTACGGTGACAGGTCTTCTCATTCCAGCAGCCATCCCCTGCATCGCCGTGCAGTTCACGGGCTGCCTCAACCGACAGTTGACTACACTGCCAGCACTTCTCATTCACAGGACGAGCCATTTCAACATCCTCAAGCTTGGAAAGACTCAAAACATTATTTTAGTGTAGTTTTTAGTGTAAGCAAGATTAAATCCTATTTTTCCGAACTCCAATTTCTGAACTCCAATTTACGCATTAATTCAATCACCTAATACTCAACTAGCTTTGCGCCGTCTCTCGAATAAGCAGTCATAGATCAGGTAAAAGCACTAAGGCGCGTCATCCATTCATAACCAACCGCTAATGACATCCGTTTAATCGCACCCGTCCTCAGAGATAGGCTAGCCGCTGTCGCTCTGCCATCATTAGGGTTCTATTAAATCGGCAACAGAATATCCGACATTGGGATCGGGTTTCGACTACGCTCAACCCAGTGGGTTTCTGAGTTCAACCACCGAGTCTCTGAGTTCAACTACTGAGTCTCGGCTGTACTCAACCCACTGGGTTTCTGAGTTCAACCACTGAGTCTCTGAGTGCTTCGGCTGCGCTCAGCACGGCATTGCCTGAACAACGATTGCCAGGTTAATAGCTGGAATGGATCACACCCCCTATTGACAGAGCAAACAAAAACTTAGACAGAATCTTCACCCTCTATTATTAAGTGCAGCGACCAATTTCATAATGATGAATCACAGATTACCATCACTCCATTAGTGCCTCAATTTGTGCTAACAGTTTCTCTAGAGCTTTCGCTTTGCGAGGATCTTCCCACGTTCTTGCCTGCTTGACTTTACGATACACATCCCGCATTCGATTTGGCAGGGTGTCTGTTTGAACTACTGAATCTGGCGAACTAGTGATCTGAGGTTGAAGCCGCTTTTTAATCTCTCTAACCGACAAATTTTTATTCAGGGTTTCTTGCAGTAGCGCCTGCCGCTCATTTACTGCTTTGATTTGAGCTAGCGTGCGAGCTTTTGTATATTCAATTTGCCCTTGCCGCAGAACCTCTAGAATATCTTTTGGTAGGTTGAGAAGCGGTAATCGATGGCTACGGAAACTGTCAGGAGTCAGCCTACCAATCACGGTAAACACCCGTTCTAGGGTTTCCCATTGGTTACGAACAACGTTGTTCGTAATTTCAGTTCCCTGTTTTTGTAAGTTGGCAACGTGATTCAGTAAAGAAATGATTTCCTCTGAGGAACAGTCCAAACGAATCGACAAAAGTTGCAAGATTGCCTCAGTTTCTTCAACTGGATTTAAATCTTCCCGTTGCAGGTTCTCCAGCAAAGAGACTTGAACCGCATCTCGGTCATCAAGATCACGAATTACGACCGGAACCTGCTCTAGCTGTAACTGTTGGGCGGCTCGATAACGACGTTCTCCCGCAACTAGCTCATAAAACCCAGATTTCAGCGGACGAACCAAGAGCGGCTGTAGAATACCATGTTCTTGAATCGAAGCAACCAAGCTTTCCATTGCGCTTGCTTCAAAGTAGCGTCGAGGCTGCTGAGATGGCAGGCAAATTTGATTAAGAGAAAGATGATGATGAGTAGCTTCTTCAACAGGCTCTATATCTGATTCTTGCGAACTGCGAGTTACACCTACAAAATCTAAAAACTGTCTGGTCTTATTCGGAAATTCAACTTCATCAACCATAGAAGGGCGACGTTTCGACATTACTTCTTCTGCTCCATAATGAGTTTGACAACGGCTTGATAGGGCTGAATCAGCTTCTTTTCAGAAGTGTAGAGATGAATCGGCTCCCGCGCTAAATTTGACTCAGGAAACTGGACAGACTTTGGAACAGGGTCAAAAATTTTGATGTTAGTCAACTTGGTACGTAACGTCTTCAGCGCATCTTGAGTCGTAATGGTTCGGTCTGCCATCGTCGGCAGCACCCCTAGGATTTGCAGGTCAGGGTGAGTATCTTGATCTCGAATTCCCTCAATTGTTTCTAATAGCTGCCGTAATCCTTCTAAAGCAAAAACTGGCACTGAACCGGAATTAAAACCATATCTGCCGCCATCAATGCATTTAAGGTTAGCATTCCTAAACTGGGTGGACAGTCGATCAAGATGTGATCAAACTCTTCTCGCAAAGGGTTTAGCTTCTTGCGCAAAATGCGGCTATTATCGGCAACCGTTAGAATCTGTTTTTCTCCTGTAGTTAGAGAAATATCGGCAGGAAGCAACTTGATACCGCTGGGTGTTTCAATGATTGCTGTTGCAGCACTTTGATTACGATTAGTTAAAACTTCGTAGGCTGTAACTTGCCCCGCTTGTATCCTTACTCCTAATCCAGTCGTCAAATTTCCCTGTGGATCAAAGTCAACAATTAGACAAGATCCCTGCTCGGCGAGCAAGCCGCCTAGTGCAATTGTGGAAGTTGTTTTAGCGACTCCACCTTTCTGATTTGCGATGGCAATAATCATATCAGCCTGACCATCAGTGATTTGTACTTGCGTTTTTTCAATCCAAAAATCAGTTGAACGGACTGATTCTACGCCAAGTTTACTCTTCCTAGCGCAAAACTGAAGAAAAGATTTCAAAGTTATACAATTTGAAACTCAATCAACTGAACAATATCTTATTACCCTAACAATCGTTGTTCAGGCAATGCCGTGCTTCGACTGCGCTCAGCACTCAAAGACTTGGTGGATTGAGTACAGTCGAAAGCTGATCCTCATATTGGGGGTTCTGTTGGCGGCTTCATGGTTGCTGATTCTCTACAAGTAATTTTGTAATATCAATTTTTTAGTTGTAACTGTTTGTCAGTTATTACTATTACAGCCTATGGAAAGCGAGCCATAATCTATAAAAATATAGCTCGCTATTTTGCTTTGTATTCCATGCTCAGCAAGGCAACACTGAATGTCACAATCACCACTCCAGCAATTTGCAGTCCGCTTAAAAGTTCTTGGATCGTCAACCAGGCTAAAACAACGGTTAAAGCTGGATTTGTCACCCCAATCATTGAGGCGGTAGTTGCACCAATCATCCTAATTCCAAGATTGTTGAGAAGGTGTCCACCGAAGGTAACAAGGGCAGATAGAAATCCACCAATCCAAAGCGGTAGCCATGCAAGTTGGGAAGTTTCAAGATTCCAGATAAGCAAGCTAATTCCGGATAGGAACAGCGTTGTTGTAAAACTGATCCAAGTAAAGGGAACAGGATGTAGCTTTTCAAAACTCTTCTGGGCAACGACAGTGTAAAGTGCATAGGTCAAGCCAGAGGCGATTCCAGCAAGGAAACCAACTGGGCTAGTTTCACCTGAAGCTGAATTCACCAAAGGTATCGTTAAAAAGCTGCCTAGTAGCACGAATGCAGTAATAATCCAGCGAAATAGTGTGGGGCGATTTCCAAACCAGCGCCAAGAGAAAAGTGCTGTGAAAATAGGGTAAGTAAAGAATAGAGTCAGTGCAATTCCTGTTGGAATCAATCCAATTGAAATATAGAGTAGTGCTAGGTAGAGGAACATCAACATACCTCCACTCAGGGAATACAGCAATAGTGTGTGGTTGCCGGCTTCTCGTAGTTTCTGTATATCTTGCCAGAAAGCAGCATGTAATTTAGGCGCTATTAATGTCAGTAGTGGAACTCCCAGTAGCATTCGCATAAACATCAGTAGAAACGAGTTCTGTAATGTTGGCGTAACGAAACCTCCCGTTTCAAAAACACCAAAAATAATTTGCGGGTTGAATAAAATGCGAACAATGACATTTTGAAAGCAAAAGAGTGCTGAAGAGAGTAAAACAATCAGAAAACCAAGCACGGCTAAGACCCAATGCGAAGAACTTCCCTATCGTAACGAAGATTAGGGAAGTGAAAGTTATTAAGTAATTAGTTTGGATTTAGGAGTGATTAGTTCACCAATGAGTTCGTAGACTTATCAAAACTTAAGTAGCTATTCGGTTTCTCCTAGGGTGCGAAATTTGTTTACTTTCCCTAGGTAAACGCTCTTGTGAGTTTTACCGTACCAGTAGCGCAAATAACGGTATGGCCCATAGCCATTAATGTACTTATCTTCAAAACTGCCTCTCCCTCCTCGAATACCCCGACGATTTAGAGCTATTTCTTTTTGATTTGCTCGGCGGTTGAAATCAGTTTCAGCTTGATTGAAAGCTTGCAAGATTGTGATTAACTCTAGGCGTTCGGCTCTGGAGAGTTGGGTCGCTTGAGCAACGATGGTTTTGAGGTCAGGTGATTCTAGATTAAGTGAGGAATCGGGTTGCTGTGGCATAGCGCTATTGTTAGGGTACGTTAAAGGCTGAATTTCATAGATTTAGCGTTGCCTAGTGCACTAATGTGTACCCTAAGTTTTGGCTAGACTCTGTGAGATGCTATCTACTTGGTTAGGGTGCAGAGACGGTTGTTGAAGTTGTAAAACTGTGTTGTTCTGAGTTGTTTGTGTTTTGCTAGCCAAACTTACACTAAAATTCTCACTAAAATTTGCTGCCTCTGCCTTTCTAAGGAGGTTGCCTGAATTCGACATGCAAGTGGGAGATGCCTGAACAGCAGATAAGTGAAATGGTGCATCCCCCACATCTAGCTCTGATCCGGCATCGCATTGATCTAGATCAGATATATCTAGGGGTGGATCAAATATGGATGGGGAATTAGAATTGCCTTGTCTGGAGGCAGGTAGAATTTCATTGAGCCGATCTCGTTGTTGCCATTGAGCGAAAATGAGTTCCCTTCTATCAGAAGTGGCTTGATACTGATAAACCCGTAGTCCACCCCGACGACCATCGATCGCCTGGTCACGCCGGATGCAGGATAGTTTCAGTCCTAATTTGCTGAACAATGCTTGGATGATTTCAATTGGTTTCATCCGTTCAGAAAAGGTTAGACTAAATAGGGTTTTGAAGTCCTCGCTGTACTGGATGCAGTGTTGGACGATTTGCTGAACATCTGCATCAGTCGCCCGAACCTCTCGATTGGGGTTAAGCAAATTCAAGAGATTTAGATTTCTCAGAGCTTCGACTTGTGCGGTTAGCAGCCGGACATCTTGCAGCGCTACCTTCCCTCCTCCTCGCTCTAGATGGCTCTGCCATTCCTTGTAATCACGAGAGCGCACCAGCGTTGGACTGTGAAGCAGATAGTAATGAAGCCGCAGTTGAGTAAACCAGCCTTCATCATCTTTGAGCTTCAAATCGGATGTGACAGGCACGGCATATTTCCGCTGCAACTCATATTTTTGAACTGCGCAGCGATCTTGCCAAGTTTTTGAGCGCTGTTCTTTCAAAGTCTCATAGTCTGTTGCAGCAATCTCAGGGGCGGCTGAAATTGCGTAGGCTTCCTGAGATTGTCGTTGCTGCCTTACCGCAGAAATGTCTGACCATGTGGCAGAGATGGCTGATTTTGAATGATGTTGTTCTAAAAGCTCAAATCCTGGAACCTGTAGTGTTCCACGAATTAAATCTTGGTGTAGTATCTGCGGAATAGTGTGTGGGACAGTATTGCTCTGCGAAGAAACCTTGCTTTCAGAAATTGCATCGTGAGGCTTTAGTTCAGTGGTGAGAACCTGATTGAGATCAGTCGTGACAATGGTGAGTTGATGCCCTTCTAGCCGTAAGCCATGACTGAGTTGATGGCGAAAATCCCAGAGGGAAGTATTCACTCGTGCCGCCATTTTTGCCCAAGTTCTTAATGTAATTGGATCAGTTTGTTGATCGATGTCAAAGTCAATTTCTTTCAGTAATGCCAGATTATATTTAATAAATCGAGTAGTGGAAGTGGCAATGTCTTGATAGTGACAGCTTCCGTTGCCGATTTTGCCTGGCCCAAAAGCCGCCGCCCACACATAGCGGGGCACAGGTTCCCGGATTCGTGCTAGTGCCTGCCGCGATTCGGCATCTGAAGTGACGCCCTGAAAAATGCCAAATACTGCTTTGAAATGTCCTGTAACATCAATGCTGACGCCTGTACCAATGGTGGGAGTTGCCAGCACAATGTCATAGTTGGTAATTTGCTCGTTGAGTTGTTCCACAATTCCATAAGCGGGATGCTCTGGATCAGCCACACTTTCTGAGTCGATCCGCAAAATTCGCTTATCAGGAAACTGGGTTTGCAGATAGCTTTCTAAATTTTTAGAACTCCAGCGACCTCGCGCTTTTTGGGAGTCTAACGCCACAAACACTGCCCCAGTCGGGATAGTCTGATTCAAACGGGTAATCAACGCTGCCGGATTGGGCGTGTGATAGAACTTGACTTGCCACGGACAAAGGGGCTGCCATTCATTTACCAACAGCCAAGGTGTAATTGGCTGATCGGCTAGTCCAACTAAGTAATCAATGCTGACATCCGATAAATCGGCATCTTGGGCAATCACTAACCCGTTTGTGTTGAGGACAACTTGAATCAATTCGCGCAACGTTTCCAGAATTCTGACTCGATGCTCATAGCAGGTTGAAGAATTCAAAGCGTGCCAAAGCACCTGCTCAACTTCATCTAAAATCACAATTGCGCCCTGCCAAGCTTCTGGATTAAAGCGGGCTTGAGAGCCAAAGTGCAGTGAATCAATACATAAACCGTACCCTAACATAGACCCTAACCAGGTCGAAGTGTCCGAGTCGCGCAGATTTTCGATCCAATCAATTCCAATACTGTCGCAAATGGCGCGGCCGAGTTGAATCCGGTGGGTAATCACCAAAACCTTGCGTCCGGTTTGAGTCGCCTGCCGAATCAAAGCTTGCAGGGCAGTGGTTTTTCCCGTCCCTTTAGCGCTTTTCAGACAGGCTAGCCCCGTAGTTGGATACGGCACATTTTCTAAGTAGGGCTGATGAACGGTGAGTCCTGCCGGATATGTTAATCCCCATTGCTGATGCGATTGCCATAACCCTAGCGGTAAAGCTGCCTCATATAATAGATGGAATGCGGCGGTTCCTTCAGCGATGACGAAATCATCAATGCCTTTTTGCGGGCCGGGTAGCGAGATGACCTGTACCGAACATCCCCTTGCCTGTAAGAGTGTTCCGAGCTTTGTAATCGCTAAATTGACGTTCTTGACCGTGACGGAGCGCGTCTCAAAATCAAAGCAGATATAGAAAGATCGTTTCTGGGCTGTAAAAACTTCTAGCTCTGGGATCAACACTCCCGGCTTGCGGTAGCCATTAAAGATGCCCGGTAGCGCGATGGCCGCGTAGCCTAACGTCAGCAAGCAGCCTGCTTTCTTTTCGCCTTCCGTCACAATAATTGGGATTTGCTGCTGCCCGACCCACTGCCAAAATCCCTGAGTCTGGTCAACGGGCATCGGTAAATTGTATCGCTCGGCCACACGTTGCCAAATGGCATCCGGAACTGCAAGTAAGGTTAACCGACTAGACCCCGGCCCCAAACTTGGACTGAGATATTTAGCGGGCTTTCCTTTGGCATAGTCAATAATGGGCGTGTCGGCATCTGGCTTAAACCGTCCCCAAGTCATCGGTTGCCAAGTCAGTGGATCAATGCCACTCACCCACCAGCCGCGCAGAGCTTGCCGCGTTTTTTGACCAAATCGGTGAATCTTCCAGTTGAGGCGTTCCGCGATTGGAAACACGCTGTCTGCATTCGGGTCAGTTGCCGTATCGGTAAGAGTTTCTACGTTAAGCACCACAATTTCTGGATCAACGCCGCTGTTGAGCCACTCTTGCCCATGGTCAGGAGCCGCTTTACCTAGCCACGCTTGAGTCGGCGGCAAGGCATCATTTTTCGCAGATCCTTGCCCAGACTTTTGCTCAAACTCTTCGGGGCTGAGGTTGTAATCAGTGGTAGTGATACAGACTGAAGCCATTCACCTGGAACCATTAACGACGATAGGAAAACCGTTTTTTGGTTATAGCAGGTCGAAACAGCGCCACTGTGGGCAGAAAATAGCCGTTTGTAATCAATTTGATTACAGCCGTTTGTAATCACTTCAGCAAGAAAGCTGGCTCCTGCTCGGCTCCTGCTAGTAATTGGGGTGAGGGGTCTAGAGAATTTGGGACTTTGTTCTAGAAAGCAAGGGGGAAGGGATCTAGAAAGTTTGATTGAGGGGGTCTAGAAGCGGATGGGGCGAGGGTCTAGACGCATCGGGGTAAGGGGTCTAGAGAAGATTTGCAGCAGAATGGGGGGCAGGGTTTAGAAAGAATTTGTAATCACTGGCGCAGCAGGGGGCGAGGGTCTAGAGGATTTGGCAAGTTTTGCCGCCTCAATTTTTAGAGAACAGAAGCTCAACTCCCTTCCTAGGCTAGCTTTCAGGAATAGCCCCTGTTTGTTTTGCCGTAGCCACTGGCTCTGCACGCTGTAATCACTGGTTGGCTGCCTCAGCCTTGTCAGACCGTAAATTCGGCTGGTTCGAGCGAATTAGTAGCCGCTAGACAGGTGATTTGATCCTCGTTGTCCCATTGATTACAGACCCTTCTAGACCCCCAACCCCAATCGATGATTACAGCTTTTCGGCTAGAGCCTACCCCCCAAGTTCAGTTGCTTTTTATAGCGCTGAAGGCTGCAAAGTCTTTTGCACCATTGGTTTGAGGAGATCTAGCCAAAATGAAACTTTTAAGTCAATGTAATCAACTTCTGTAATCAAAACTTGTGTTAGAGCCAATTGAGCATGGATGGGTTAAGGCGATTACACTGCCTGTAATCAAGCCTGTAATCAAGCCTATCCTCGCTGAAGTGCGTCGTTGTAAATCTTCTCATTGGCTGCGGCTGACTTAAACAAATCCACCATAGGGCGCGGGTAATCAACGCCTAACCGGACGCCATACTGCTTCTGTTGTGCAATCGACAGCTTCCAGGGTTCATGTACCAGTTGCCCCGGAATTTGTGCCAGTTCTGGCAACCAATGCTGCACATACTGACCCTGCGGATCGTAGTCTTTCGCTTGTTTGAGAATATTGAAGAATCGGAAGCCGCGCGCATCGTTCCCGACTCCCGCCGTGTAATTCCAGTTGCCCCAATTGCTGCACACGTCATAATCCAAAAGCTGTGACTCAAACCATTCGGCTCCCATCCGCCAGTCGATGCCTAGATTTTTCGTCAGGAAACTGGCTACATTTTGCCGGCCGCGATTCGACATAAAGCCAGTTGCCGCCAGTTCTCGCATGTTGGCATCGACTAACGGATAACCCGTTTTTCCCTCTTGCCATAGCTCAAACCGTTGCCAATCTTGTTTCCATGGAATCGATATGCCCTGTAGACCAGCGGGATAGAATATTTTGTCACCGTGTTTGGCAGCAATGAAGTGAAAGTAATCCCGCCATAGCAACTCAAAAATCAACCAGTAGGTGGAATCGTTCTGAACTCGTTCGTGCTCATATTGCAGCACCTGTTCATAAACATAGCGCGGAGAAAGGCAGCCTAGAGACAGCCAAGGGGAGAATTTAGAAGAGTCATCTGGCGCTAACATGCCATTGCGAGTCTCTTTATAAACCCGCAGCCGATTTTGTGTCCAGAAGTAATGCTTCAGCCGGGCCTGACCCGCCGTTTCGCCGCCCTGAAATGCTAGCCTTGCTCTGATATCCTGCGTGGGTGCTGTTAAGCCCAACTCTGCGAGAGTCGGCAAGTTTCCTGTCTCAAGGTCTGGCGGAAGCGCAGGCAGGGCAGGAGGGGCAGGGAAGGTGGGGTTAACGGTAGAGTGCTTTTCAACTTGTTTGCGAAAAGTTGTGAAAACTTCCGGAATGCCGCGAAGATTGAAGGGAAGATCATCAAGATGATAGAGTGTGTGTCCCCAAAACAACTTCAGCGGTACATCTAATCGGTTTAGCGCCCGTTGCAGTGCAGTTTCGACCGCAATCTCTTCTGAAGTAACTGTTCGATGAGCATAGATGGCAGTAACGTTCAGTTGCTCAACCAGTTTTGGAATAACTTGTTCCGGTTGTCCACAGCATACAATCAGGTCACTACCCATCTTTTGTAGGGAGTACCGCAAATCTGCGACGCTTTCTAACAAAAACTGTGCCCGAAATCCACCCGTCTTTGCAAAACCAAAGCTGGTCAGCCCAAATTGACGCGGATCGAAACAATAGATGGGAATTACATTTGCTCGTTGAAGCGCTTGATGTAGCGGTTCATGATCGTGAACCCGCAGGTCATTGCGATACCAAACTAGAATATGAGATTCCACAGCAGCAGTCCCCTCTCAGTCAGTACAAATAGAAATTATGATAATAGTCTTTACACTATGATACATTTGTCATCATTACTGTGGGTTACTCCGCCAATTCGCTGAAATGCTTCCATCATTTGACTGAGCTTTTTGACTGGTGTGTAGATGGTGTCGGTAGAGATGAGTAACAGTTGTAGCAACGACGCTGAGGCTGACCCAAACTTGAGAAGGGTGCAAACTCCGAACAAACCAAACATGCTGCAACGAACGGAATTGCTAATTAAGAAATGGTAAAAGCTTCAGGTCGGTAGGGTAGTGCTTGGCGATTGTTGCTTTCAGTTCTCAGGTTGTATTACTGATCTGTGAAGATTGGCAGGGTTAATATCAGGCTTAATGAAATTTGAATTTATTTAAGCAAGAGTGATTGAAATTATTAGGAATAGGATAGGATGTGTTTAAACAATGAGTTAACTGCGCAATGATTTCAACTACTAGACGCTCTCCTAATGCTACGCTGGTGACTAAGAACTCAATTGATCAAGCGGCTGAAGCTCTGCAAGAACTACCTGAGAAGACAAAAGAGAAGCTTTCCCTCAGAGAAGCAGTGGACGTACTCCGAGATCACATTACGGCTGCTCTCGACAAAGGCTATTCTTACGAAGACATCGCCGTTATGTTGGCTAAGCAAGGGGTTTCAATCGCGCCTTCTTCGCTCAAACATTACTTGGCTCGTAGCAATCGTCAACTTCGCTCAAAAACTGGCGCAACTCAGCCTAGACGCAGACGGGCGAGTTCTAAATCATCTGTTGATGCCGAAGATCTACCAGAACTGGCTGTGCCAGAAGAACTAGAAACGGCTCTGGCTGAGGCAGAGGAAACTCCTAAGCGCGGTAGACGAGCTACAAAAGCGAGTGCTGCTGAAGCAACAACCGCTCGTTCGACGACCCGCACGAAAACTGCGTCTGCCTCAACGCCTACCCGTAAACGTCGTAGTAAAGCGACTTCTTAACTTCATCTCTAAAAGAGAGATCTTCAGAAAACGCGATGGGCATACAGGCAAATTACCCCAACTTATCCTGAGAAAGCATCTGAGGTCATATTTTCTCTATGTGAGAGTTGTGTAAGGACCATACCAGGATATGTCCCTCGGCTATTTATAGACCCATCAATGTGTAGGCTTTTCTCTATGTATTGGTGGGTTTATGGCATGAATGGCATGTAGAGCGAAGAGAAGGCAGAAGAAGTTAGAGGTGATGTCACTTCTAGAGGTTGGCTAGAAGCTCGGTCAATTTGGCTTTCTGCCGCCCATCATTTCAGGCTAACAGAAAAAGCAGGCTAACAGAAGTTGCTCAAGCAGGCGATGGCTTTATGCTGGCTTGTTGGCTGGCTTGTTGGACTTGAGCGATGGAGCCACGCTTTAGCTGCGGATCAGTCCATCAGTTATGCTGCACAAGCAAATTGACTGACTCTTCTTTTGCTCTCTACCTGACTCTTACCCTTTACCTGCTCTTACCCTCTTCCCAAAAATCCCACGATTCCCGACTCCTAAGCTGAACAATCGATGCCTGCATGTGGTATAAATGTGAAGGTTTTTTAAGCACTTTTCGCTCAGGGATTTTGCTTATTCTGACCCTGCTTAATGATTTGCTTAAACGTGTAGAAGATGTTGGAGATTTTTCCCTGAACACCTTCTGCTGTGCAAGCTCTGAAGAAGCTAGTATCCCCAAAAAGTTCAAACGCGGCTCTTTGCAGCACGCGATAGCCTGCTCTGTGCCAAGATGGAGCGAGTGAGCATCCTACGAGTTGTGTCATCGGCGCAACTCAACCTCAATATGGAGACCTAATCTAATTCATGACTGCAACGATGGACAACCGTGCTGATGCACGGAATTCTTCAACAAATGGTGATATTCAGCTATCTGACATTCAATTAAAAGATATTGTGTCAACTTTACCGCGAGAGTGCTTTCAGAAAAATCGCCGTAAAGCGTGGTCATCAGTATTAATTAGCGTTTTGGCTGTCATCGGTGGCTATGTTGGAATTGCCTATTCACCTTGGTTTCTTCTACCGTTCACCTGTTTTTTGACCGGAACCGCCCTAACTGGCTTTTTTGTCATCGCGCATGACTGTGGGCATCGCTCGTTTGCTAAGCGCCGCTGGGTGAATGATTGGGTTGGGCATATTTTAATGCTGCCGCTAATTTACCCTTTCCACTGCTGGCGGATTCTACATAATTATCATCATTTGCATACCAATGAGTTGTTAGTAGACAACGCTTGGCAACCGTGGACACCGGAAGCTTACACCAACTCCAGCCCGTTTATGCAGTGGCTCTACCGCAAGATGCGGGGGCGGTTCTGGTGGCTGGCTTCGGTGGCGCACTGGGCAAAACTACATTTTGATTTATCCAACTTCTCGCAACGCGATCGAGATAAGGCAAAACTATCGATAACCGCAGTTGTGATTTTTGCAGCCATCGCTTTTCCCACATTAATTTGGGCAACCGGATTTTGGGGTTTCGTGAAGTTTTGGCTGCTGCCTTGGTTGGGCTATCACTTCTGGATGAGCACCTTTACCCTCGTGCATCACACCACTGCCGATGTGCAGTTTCGCCCCACCCAGGAGTGGAATGCAGCAGAGGCGCAGCTAGCAGGAACGATCCATTGTGACTATCCGCGCTGGGTCGAAATTCTCTGTCACGACATTAATGTGCATATTCCTCACCACATTTCAGTTGCTATTCCGTCTTACAACCTGCGAATGGCTCACGCAAGCTTGCTGAAAAGCTGGGCAAATGTCATGCTAGAGCGGCGATTTTCCTGGCAACTCATGAAAGAGATTGTCGATCACTGCCATCTCTATCATCCTGAAGTGTCCTATCAGCCCTTTGCAGCCGTTAAAGCGAAGCGATAGGGAAAGGCGAAGGGGAGAGGAAAACCGAGGGCAGAAGGCAAGGAAGCAGCAGTAAAGGAAGCAAAAGAGAAGTGAAAGATTGGGAGCATGGAACCCTCCCATTTTGCCTTGCTGCCTGCTTTCCTCTTCTGCCTGCTTCCCCTTTTGCCCTCTGCCTTCTACAAAATCTGAAAAAGATGTAAACTTTTATTAATATCCTTTAGCGTTTGTATTTAACATCATGGCGAATCAACTTGGATTTGGTAAACCGCAGGCTCAACCCAAAGTCTCCAAGCGAGCGGCTGAACGCGCGAAGGCAGCGCAGCAGTATGACCAGATGCGGACTGATGGAACGCCAGATTTTGAAGTTTACATTCGGATTCAGGGTAAAAAGAATTGGTGTCCGGTTGGGGTGATTGCTGTAAAGCGCTCGAACCAAATTGTGCGAGCTATTTTTGACAGTCGGGAAGAGTTGTTGCAAGGTGCGTTTCGGCTGTATCCAATCTTGCGTAAGCATCAGAACCAACTGGAATATGGCTATCGGTTGAAAGAGTTCAAGGATGACCCAATTCAGGTGGCAACGTTGTCCCAGTCGCCAGCCAGTGGAGTAGCGCAGAATGTTTTTGCGCAAGTTAAAGAGCGGGTTGCTGCGCTGCTGAAGCGGAGTTGAGTAAACGGCTTGAGCAAGGCATTCATTGCTGAACAGCGGAGTTCGCTGAGATGCCACAGAACCGCTGACCGAACTCCATAATTTTGCCTGAACTCCTGAACTCATTTTGGCTGAAGCCTGCATGATTGCTCAAAGTTCGCTCACCTGCTCAGATAGGCGAAGCTGGGTAATTTGAAAAATTTGATTGAGGGCTTGCTGTTGCTCTGCTTCGAGCGAGTGACTAAGCCGAGTTTGAAATGCTGCCAAAATGCTTGCCTTCGTGTGGTTCTTAACAGCAAGAATGAACGGAAACCCGAACTTATCTTTGTAAGCCTGGTTTAAGGACTGCAACTGATTAAATTCTTCTGCGCTCAGTCGATCTAATCCTGCACCTGACTGTTCCTGCACAGAGGCTTCTGCCATTTTTGCCTTGCTGCCCAAATCGGGATGGGCGCGAATTAGGTCAAGCTGTGCATCTGGACTCATCTGGTGAACGACATCGACCATACTTTGGTGAAGTTCGGCAATGCTAGCAAACGGACGAGCTAACCAAGCTGCCTCAGCAATGGACGGTGTGTTTTCAAAGATGGCTCCTAGCGCATCCCCAAATTCGGCTTGGTTCATTTGGTTCAGTTGAGTGAGCGAAAAGACCATTGGTTTGCTGCCTCAATAAGTTAACTGCCTCAATAAGTTAACTGCCTCGAAAGTTAACTGCCTCAATAAGTCAACTGCCCCGATAAGTGCTGTACGACCAAGGCGAAACCAGCAGCGGAACGTGATAGTGAGCCATCGCATCAGCAATGCCAAACTGCACCGGAATTCGATTCAAAAACAGCGGTTCAGCCAGCCTGTCAGCATATTGAGTAAAATACTCGCCAACATTAAACACCAGTTCGTAAATGCCAATCACGACTTCAGCATCCACTAACAGCGGTGCGTTCGTGCGTCCATCTGCGTTAGTTTTCACTGTTTTGATCAAGTTTCTTGACAAAATCGACTGATCAATCGACCACAGTTCTACGGTTACATTGGCTGCCGGACATCCGTGTGCTGTATCAAGGACATGCGTTGATAACTTTCCCATTTCAGTTTCCCATTTCAGTTCAAAGGTCCCGCCAGAATCGTTTTCGAGATGCCGCTAATAATGTTACTTCCGTCTTCAAATTGAAGCTCTTCATACCACCGTCGAGTCACTTCTGGATCTTTACCGTGAGTCATTTCGGCTCGCTTGCGGGCGCGGGTGACAATATCGGCTACGCGATCGATGCGGGCTGATTCGTAGCGTTTCAAGGCATCTTCGACGCTGATGTTGGTTGTTTGCAGGTAGTTGGATAAAACAAACGCATCTTCCATTGCCTGACAGCCGCCCTGCCCTAAGTCTGGAGCAGTTCCGTGTCCTGCATCTCCCAACAAAGCCACCCGACCGCGCACCAATTTCGGTAAAGGATCAGTATCGTGAATTTCAACCCGGTTGGTTTTGCCGGGATCAATCCGGTCGATCAGGGTTTGCACAGGAGCTGCCCAGCCTTTGAAGAAGCCAGCCAGTTCGGCTTGGTGGTGCTCTGGTGAACTGACGGTTCCTTTCGGCAAGGGCACATCAAAAAAGAAGTAAAACCGATCGCCACCAATGGGCATCATGGATGCTCGCTTATGTTCCCCAACGTAGATCACCCAGCTATTTTTAGGAGCCAAATTTTCGCTGATCGGCACGATGCCATTCCAATTGACGTAGCCGACATAGTTGCGTTCTAGTGGATAGCCCAAAACATAGTTGCGAATCACCGACCGCGTTCCGTCTGCGGCAACCAAAACATCACCTGTCGCTTTCCGTCCGTCTTCAAAAATGGCAGTAACCCCATCAGCATCCTGCTCAACCGCAATGCATTTAGAATCTAGCTGAAGGGATTCTAAGCCCAGCGCATCGAGTAAGAGGTGCTGCAACTCGGCTCTGGCAACTGGATAGGGACGCTCGCCAACTTGATCAAAAAGAGGCTGCAAGCTAAAGTCGGTGAGTTTTTCTCCGGTAAAACTGTAGTAGCTCATCCGATCCATTTGCCCACCCACGCGAGCAATTTCCTTGCCTAGCCCTAGTCGATTCAGCACTTTGATGCCGTTAGACCAAACTGAAATCGCTGCACCCGCCGGACGCAATGCTTTGGTGCGCTCATAAACTTCAACAGTGTAACCCGCCTGACGACAGGCAATGGCAGCCGTTAGCCCTCCGATGCCTGCACCAATGACGATCACTTTCAGGTCGTGCATGTCGGCTCCCTCTTAATTGCGCTCATACTGCGTGGATGATGGAGTCTTCGGTTAACCTGGCAATTATCTCTACAGTCTTGCTGGTTCAACTGTCCAGGCTGAACCTATCTTATATCTGCCTACCGAAAAAATTCTGATTATTTGGTCGCCTATCAAACCATAGAATATCAGAAATGAGGTCGAGGTTCTGACCTATAGGACTGACGCAGAAGAGATCCCCCAACCCCTAACCCTGCGGGAAGCCGCTTCGCGTCTATAAAAAGGGGGCTTTAGAAGTTCACTCCTTGAACAGGGGGGGTAGGGAAGATTGAGATTTCCAGCTTCAAGGGCGTCAGTCCTAACCTTCTCAGTTTTTTCATTTGTTTATTAGCTGGTTACACAGCGTTTCTTAGAGTTCCCTCATCTTTCCACCAATTTTACCCAGCATAATCAGCGCAGTTGGATGCAAAGCATCGCTCGTTGTGCAGTTCTGCATTGGAAAAAATGACTTGGGAGAGCAAGCATGAAACTCGAAGGAAAGGTGGCACTTGTGACTGGCAGCAGTCAAGGAATCGGTCAGGGTATCGTCTTGCGGCTCGCTGAGGCGGGGGCAGATGTGGTAATTAACTATCGCTCTCATCCAGAAGGGGCTGAAGAAACGCTGGCAAAAGTTCAGGCGATTGGCGGCAGATGCCATATGGTTCAGTGTCCGAATAGACAGGACTCGATCAAAGGACATACCATTCGAGCCGATTTGGGCAGCGTTCCTGAAGTTCGCCAACTGATTGCGGAAAGCATAGAGCATTTTGGCAAACTGGATATTTTGGTGAACAACGCTGGGATTGAAAAACATGCTGCTTTTTGGGACGTAACCGAGGCAGATTATGATGCTGTGCTCAACGTCAACCTAAAAGGCGTGTTCTTTGCCACGCAAGCCTTTGTGCAACATTTGATTGAAACCAAACGCCCCGGCAAGATCATCAACATCAGTTCCGTGCATGAAGATTTGCCCTTCCCTAACTTTGCGGCCTACTGCGTCAGCAAAGGCGGGATGAAGATGTTAACTCGCAATCTAGCTGTTGAGTTGGGAGCATTCGGGATCACGATCAATAACGTAGCACCGGGGGCGATCGAGACTCCAATTAATACTCAGCTACTGAACAATCCAGAGAAGCTAGGAGCACTGTTAAAAAACATTCCTTTGAGTCGTTTAGGACAACCTCAAGATGTTGCTTCAGTGGTGGCATTTCTGGCGTCTGCGGATGCTGACTACATCACGGGCAGCACCTTTTTTGTTGATGGCGGCTTGTTGTGGAACTATCAGGAGCAATAGCAGGATGATGTACACGCTCCGTCGCCACTATCCTGAATATTTAATGGAAGCAGCAGGACTGGGAATTTTCATGATTGCTGCTAGTGGGGTCACTGTTCTGGTAGAGCACCCTGCTTCGCTCGTTCGACAAGTCATTCCCGATCCAGTTCTCCGTCGATTCATGATTGGCGTAGCAATGGGGTTAATGGCAATCACGATTGTCTATTCTCCTTGGGGGAAACAATCGGGAGCACACCTTAATCCAGCGGTGACATTCACCTTCTTCCGGCTCGGCAAAGTGAATGGGTGTGATGCGATTTTCTACATGGTAGCGCAGTGTATCGGTGGGTTATCGGGTGTATTGATCGCAGCAATGCTTTTCAGGGAAGCCATTGCAGATTCTACAGTAAATTACATTGTCACCCTTCCCGGCTCAAGGGGAACGGGCGTGGCTTTTCTGGCAGAGCTAATCATCTCATTTGGTCTCATGACGATGATTTTGATTGTCTCTAATCATGCCAAATTGTCGCGATTTACCGGGCTATTTTCAGGGATTTTAGTTGCGATTTACATTACGGTGGAAGCTCCTTTATCCGGGATGAGTATGAATCCGGCTCGCACATTAGCCTCTGCGATTCCGGCTCAAAATTGGACGGCAATCTGGATCTATTTCACGGCTCCTTTATTGGGGATGCTGTTGGCGGCTGAGTTGTATGTCCGTCTGAAAGGTCGAGCCGCAGTGCGGTGTGCCAAACTGCATCATCACAACCACAAACGCTGCATTTTTCGTTGCGGTTATCAATCGCTGCCCATGACCAGCCCGCCCCAAGGGTTAAGCGATCAATTGCCGCATTGAGATGAACCAAAGACTGACGGCTATATCCGTGATGAAAATTTGTTGTGGCATTGATTCCGCAAGACAGGAGTAAGACTAGGAGTAAACCATGCTGGAAAGTTTGGGCAGAATACAGAATCCGCTGGTCAGAAGCTTGGTTGCAGGCGTGACGGTTGGCTCAACGGTCACAATGGCTGCCGCAATCATCCTTGGCATGACCAATGCTAAAGAGAACACCGCGTATCGAGCAGCCTTGTATGCGGCGTTGGCAGGAGCAGGGAGCGGTGCTATTTTGGGGTTGCTTTATCCAGCCAAAGGCAATCAACCTTCGACATCCACCCAACTGCAAGGGCGGACTCAACGAAGCAGTAACGAATCCTGGAAAGATTGGCGTAATTTTGTGGTGATTCGCAAGGTGAAAGAGAGCGAAGAAATTACCTCATTCTACTTGCAACCTGAGGATGGCAGAGATTTGCCAAACTTCCAGCCAGGTCAATTTCTCACCATCAAGCTAGATATTCCTGGACAAGCGAAACCTGTTGTCCGTACCTATTCTCTCTCAGATTATGCTGAGCCTTGTACACACTATCGTCTCTCTATTAAACGTGAACCGATGCCCGCTGGCACTAACTTCATGCCGGGACTCGTATCCAACTTCATGCATGATCACGTTCAAGAAGGTTCAGTCATTTCAGCTAAACCACCGAGCGGTAAATTTGTTTTAGATGTTCAAAAAACCTTGCCTGCCGTGTTGATCAGTAATGGTGTGGGTATCACCCCCATGATGAGCATGGCCAAAGCAGCAACGTTGCGCAATCCGCAGCGCTCGATCTGGTTTGTGCATGGGGCACGCGACGGACAATTTCACGCCTTTCGGGACGAAGTGACGGCGGTTGCTCAACGAAATCCTAACCTTCGCCTCCACTTTGCTTACAGTCGCCCGCAACCAGAGGATAGGGGACACTACCACAGCACAGGCTATGTGGATACGGCTCTGATTCGTGCACTGGTGCAGCAGGATGCGGAATATTTCCTGTGTGGGTCTCCTGCGTTTATGCAATCTCTGAGGGAAGGGCTGAAAGCGGCAGGAGTGCCTGACAGTCAAGTATTCTTCGAGGCATTCACAAAAGGGATCTCGACGGGGAACATCTCGACGAGAGCGGAAGCAGCCATTCCGACTCACTCTAATGGGGCAGGCAAGCGAGCAGAAATTGTATTCGCCCAGTCAGACACAACAGCAACTTGGCGTCCAGACGATGGCAGCCTGTTGGAATTTGCCGAAGCCAATGATTTGAACCCTCCCTATAGCTGTCGTCAAGGAATCTGTGGCACTTGTGTGTGTCGCATTTTGGAAGGCGAAGTGGAGTATCAGGAAACGCCTGTTGCCGCAGTCGACGATGATTCTGTGCTGATTTGTATTTCTACGCCCAAAACTGCACGAGTTGTTCTTGATCTGTAATGCAAATAAGAAATCTAAATAAGAATAAGGAGAACAGTATGTCGAATGATTATGACATTATCATCATTGGTACTGGAGCAGGCGGAGGAACCCTTGCACATCGATTAGCGCCCAGTGGTAAACGAATTCTGGTATTAGAACGTGGCTCTTTCTTGCCGCGAGAAAAGGAGAATTGGGACACGGTGCAGGTATTTCAGCGCGATCGGTATCATACCTCAGAGACCTGGCAAGATCAGAACGGGCATGAGATCCATCCTGGAACGGGCTATTGGGTGGGTGGTAATACAAAAGTGTATGGCGGCGCACTGTTTCGACTACGGGAACGAGACTTTGAAACGGTGGAGCATGAAGGAGGGATTTCGCCCGCCTGGCCGTTGAAGTACCGTGATCTTGAGCCGTATTACGAGGCGGCAGAAAAACTTTATCAAGTGCATGGTCAGCAAGGGCTTGATCCGACAGAGCCACAGCGACATGAAGATTATCCGTTTCCAGCCATCAGCCATGAGCCTCGGATTCAGGAAATTCACGATGCTCTCCAAACAAAGGGACTGCATCCGTTCTATCTGCCGCTCGCCATTAAATTAAATGAAGTCAACCGCCTTTTTAGTGAATGTATTCGCTGCAACACTTGCGATGGGTTTCCCTGTTTGGTTCACGCTAAATCCGATGCAGATGTGAATTGCATCCGGTCTGCGATCGTTCACGAAAATGTCACCTTAATCACTGAAGCCAAAGTTACCCGTCTGCACACTAGCCCGTCAGGACGAGAGGTGACGAGTGTAGAAGTCGAGCATGATGGTCAATCTCAACAGCTTTCAGCCGACATTGTGGTGGTGGCTTGCGGAGCCATTAACTCTGCGGCGCTCCTCCTTGGCTCTGCAAATGATCGGCATCCAAACGGTCTAGCGAACGGCTCAGATCAAGTTGGACGGAATTTTATGAAGCACCAAAATGGAGCGATTGTGGGTATTACTCGCAAGCCTAATTCCTCTGTTTTTCAGAAAACATTGGGAATCAATGATTTCTATTGGGGTGAACCCGGATTTGAATATCCCATGGGACACATTCAACTTTTGGGAAAGGTGAACAAAGATATGATTGCGCTGGATGCACCTAAGTTTGCACCGGGGATGGCGTTGGATGAAGTGGCTCACCGCTCTGTGGATTGGTGGTTGACGGCTGAAGATTTGCCTAGCTCCAATAATCGCGTGCAGGTGAAACAGCATCGAATTCACCTGGAATATACCGACAACAACACTAAAGCGTATGATCGCCTACTCGACCGCTGGACTCAGGTGTTGAAATCCATTCATTGCGGTGATACCATCCTGCCCTGTTCGCTTTACTTTCGCAAGCGCATTCCCCTTCAAGGTGTGGCCCATCAAGTCGGAACCTGCCGTTTTGGAACTGACCCGCAGACTGCGGTGTTAGATCTCAACTGCCGCACTCATGATGTAGATAATCTCTATGTTGTAGACGGTAGCTTCTTTCCATCGAGCGGTGCGGTCAATCCGTCACTGACGATTATTGCCAATGCTCTCCGGGTGGGCGATCACCTGCTGGAACGCTTGAAATAGCGAAGGTTCTAAACGTAAGCAAGTTGCTGAAGCTGTGATCTAGTCATAGTGATTGATAATGAATGGTGAGCATTCCATCATGAGAATTCGTAAGTCTTTGCTCAAATCCCTGTTGATCGCTGGTGTGACGATTGTCATGATCACACATCCGTTCATCAATCTAATTGATCTGACGCCACGGCGTTGGCAAATTGGAGCGATGGTCAATGCGCAAGAAATTCCCTCCATTGCAGTTGAAGCTGTAGAGTCAATTGGTATGACGGTTTCGGATATGGATCGGGCCGTGGAATTTTATTCGCAGGTGTTGTCGTTTGAACAGATCAGTGATGTAGAAGTGTTGGGCCGCGAATACGAAGCTTTGCAGGGCTTATTTGGGGTGCGGATGCGGGTGGTACGCTTGCGGTTGGGGGCGGAAACCCTGACTCTGACGGAATATCTGACTCCGCAGGGAGATGCAATTCCAGCCGACTCGCGTAGCAATGATTTATGGTTTCAGCATGTGGCGATTGTTGTCAGCGATATGGATCGAGCCTACCAACATTTGCGGCAATATGACATTCAGCATGTGTCTACTGCACCGCAACAATTACCCGCCTACCTCGAAGCCGCAGCAGGCATTAAGGCGTTCTATTTTCACGATCCCGATGGGCACAATCTGGAACTTATTCACTTTCCGCCAGACAAAGGCAACCCACGCTGGCAGCGCCCGACTCGTGAACTGTTTTTGGGCATCGACCATACGGCAATCGGGGTTTCTGACACTGACACCAGCTTGCGGTTTTACCAACTGCTAGGATTGGAACTGGCTGGCGAAAGTGAGAACTACGGCACTGAACAAGAACATCTCAACAATGTGTTTGGTGCCCGCCTCCAGATCAGCGGTTTAAGAGCCGCCATTGGGCCCGGAATTGAGTTGCTAGACTATCTAACACCAGCGGGAGGACGCCCCTATCCACCGGATGCAGCAGCAAACGATTTACTGCACTGGGAAACCACCTTAGCTGTCAGCGATGCCGCTAGTGCTGCCCAGCGATTGCAGCTTCGTGACGTTCAGTTTGTTTCATCAGGTCTGGTGGAATTACCGGATGAGGCGCTGGGCTTTCGCAGAGGTTTTTTAGTGAGAGATCCGGATGGTCATGTGCTGCGAATCGTGGAGCGATAGACTTTGAGAATCGGGATTGACCTGTAGAAGAGAACATAGGAGGGAACGTAGATGACGGCTGAACAGAAGAGATTGCAGGAAAATCAGAATCACACGGCCCATTGGCGACGCTGGGGCCCGTACTTAAGCGATCGGCAATGGGGAACAGTACGGGAGGATTATAGCCCCCACGGAACAGCCTGGGATTACTTTCCCCACGATCAAGCCCGATCGCGGGCCTACCGTTGGGGTGAAGATGGCATTGCCGGAATTTCTGATAACCATCAGCGTCTCTGTTTTGCCCTTGCCCTATGGAATGGGGAAGATGCGATTTTGAAGGAGCGGCTGTTTGGGCTAACGGGCAGTGAGGGCAATCATGGCGAAGATGTCAAAGAATATTACTTCTACCTGGACAACACGCCGACGCACTCCTACATGAAAGCGCTCTACAAATATCCCCATCAGGCTTTCCCCTACGATCAGTTGGTGACAGAGAACCGTCACAGGAACCGTCACGAGCCAGAATTTGAGTTGCTGCATACGGGAGTATTTGAGGACAATCGTTATTTTGACGTGTTTATCGAGTATGCTAAACAGTCGGCTGAGGATATTTTAATTCAAATCACTGCGATTAACCGAGGAACAGAGGCAAGAGTCCTGCATGTTCTACCGACTCTCTGGTTTCGCAACACCTGGTCGTGGAATGGCGATACAACTAAGCCCACGTTACAGAAGGAGATCTCGAATGCGGGCAGTAATATCATTTGCGCATCCCATCCGACGCTAGGAAAACGCTGGCTATATGCTCCTAGTGATGCAGAACTTTTGTTTGCTGAGAATGAAACGAACTACAAACGCTTGTTTGGTACGCTGAATACTTCAGATTATGTCAAAGATGGGATTAATGACTACCTTGTGCAAGGCAACAAAACAGCAGTTAATCCTGATTTAATCGGAACAAAGGTAGCCGTGCATTGTGAACTAACGCTGGCACCGAATGAAACTAAAACAATTCAGTTGCGGTTAACCGATATACCTGACTTAGCCGAACCGTTTGACGACTCATTCCAGGTAGCGTTCGCAACTCGTAAACGAGAAGCCGACGAGTTTTATCACAGTATAGTTCCTGCATCCATTCGCGAAGATAGGCGAAATATCCAGCGGCAGGCGTTTGCCGGAATGCTTTGGAGTAAGCAATTTTATCATTATGTGGTGGAAGATTGGCTGAAGGGCGATCGCTCGACGCCTCAACCCCCGCCGGAACGGAAACAAGGCAGAAATCAGGAGTGGTTTCACCTCTACACGGATGATATTCTCTCGATGCCTGACAAATGGGAATATCCCTGGTTTGCTGCCTGGGATCTGGCGTTTCACTGTATCCCTCTGGCGATGATTGATCCTGATTTTGCTAAGTATCAGTTGGATGTGCTGACGCGAGAATGGTATATGCACCCAAACGGGCAAATTCCAGCCTATGAGTGGGCATTGGGGGATGTGAACCCTCCCGTTCACGCTTGGGCGACATGGCGCGTCTATCAGATTGAGCAATCGATGACAGGACGAGCCGATCGACAGTTCTTGGAGCGGGTGTTTCAAAAGCTGATGCTGAATTTTACCTGGTGGGTGAATCGCAAAGATGTAGAAGGCAAGAATGTGTTTCAGGGCGGATTCTTGGGCTTAGATAACATTGGTGTGTTCGATCGCAGCGCCACTCTGCCCACAGGCGGTCATATTGACCAGTCGGATGGCACCAGTTGGATGGGGATGTATTGCCTAAACATGCTGACCATCGCCCTAGAATTAGCCAAAATCAACCCCGTTTACGAAGACATCGCCACCAAGTTTTTTGAACACTTTCTCTACATTGCCGATGCCATGAACCACATTGGTAATCTGGAAGGTGCGCTGTGGAATGAGGAAGAAGGATTTTATTACGACGTGCTGCATCTGCCAGATGATCGCCAAATTGAACTGAAGGTGCGGTCAATGGTAGGGTTAATTCCCTTGTTTGCCGTGGCAACCTTGGAACCTGAAACGCTGCAACAACTTCCTGCTTTCAAAAAACGGCTGAATTGGTTTATCCAACATCGTCCTGATTTGCGGCGGAATGTGGCTTGCATGGAAACGAAAGGGATGCAGGCGCGGCGATTATTGGCAATCGTTTCCCGCGATAAACTACGACGGATTTTGCAAACGATGCTGGACGAACGAGAATTTTTAGGAGATTACGGCATCCGCGCCATTTCCCGTTGCCATGCTGAGCATCCGTATATTTTTGAGGCGAACGGAACGCAATTTCGCGTCGATTATGAACCAGCCGAATCGACCAGTGGTTTATTTGGCGGTAATTCCAACTGGCGCGGGCCGGTTTGGTTTCCGGTCAACTTCCTCCTGATTGAATCGCTGCAAATGTTTCACGATTACCTGGGAGATGAATTTAAGGTGGAATGTCCTACGGGATCGGGGCAAATGCTGACGTTGCGGGAAGTGGCAACAGAGCTTTCCCAGCGGTTGATCCGAACCTTCTTGAGGGATTCAACCGGAAAACGCCCCGTTTATGGCGGTACTGACAAATTTCAGGCTGATCCACACTGGCGAGATTTGATCTTGTTCTACGAATACTTTCATGGCGATAATGGCGCGGGTATTGGCGCGAGCCATCAGACTGGATGGACGGGGTTAGTTGCTCAACTGATTCAACAGTGTGGTGAGCTTGAGGAATAATAGCACTGTCTATGTTGATGGAACATTTGATATCGCTAAAGTGATACTATCATCGCTGCCACTCGCTTGCTTAGGACTTTGGAGCGGATGGAGGTTTGGGGGCTGTCTCCCAGTTCGGGATGCCCTTCCTAAACCCCTTCTCAACTAATCTGCCGACTGTTACATAAATCACATAAATTACATAAACACTGATGTGCTTTCCCAGCCACTCTATTGACCTCGCGTTATTCACCTCATGCTATTGACTTAAAGACAGGCGCAAGATCTCACTGTTTCTCCGTTACTGTTTACCATTCAGTTACCGTTTAATTACCGTTTAATTCAACTTACCCTTCAATTCAACAACAGCGAAAAACCTATCCTTCAAATTCGGCTTCCGCTTCCGCCACTGCCTCGCCAGACCCTAAATTTTGCGGCAAGAGCCAACTCAACAGAATTGCAGTCAACCCTCCCGTTGAAATCGCAGAACCAAACAGGTTCTTGATCAAGGCTGGCTTGTCGTTAAACAATTCTGGAGCATACACCACACCTAAACCTAAACCGAGCGAAACTGCCACGATGATCATGGAGCGTCGATCAAGCCCAGCCGAAGCCACAATGTTTAGCCCCGCCACGGCAATCGAGCCGAACATCACGAGGGTTGCACCGCCCAAGACAGGCTGAGGGAGGGCTTGAAACACCCCACCCACAATCGGAACCAAGCCTAGGAGCGCAAAAATACCGGCGACATAGAAACCAACGTAACGGCTGCCCACGCCCGTCATTTGAATGACGCCATTGTTTTGGCTGAAGGTGGTGTTCGGGAAGGTATTCAGCACTGCTGCAATCAGCGAATTCACGCCATCGCCAAGCACACCGCCTTTAATTCGCCGCACATAAAGCGAGCCTTTAACGGGTTCTCCTGAAACGGCGGAGGTGGCTGTCAAATCTCCTACGGTTTCAATTGCAGTCAAAACGTACAGCAGAATGAACGGCAAGAATGCGCCCCAATTGAAGCTCATGCCATAGCGGAACGGAATCGGCAACCTGATCCAAGGTAATTGGCTGAGCGAACTGAAATCTACAATTCCTAAAAAGAGCGAAACAATGTAGCCCGCCGCCAGCCCAATGGCAATCGCCCCCATCCGCAAAAAGCGATTGCTCGACAGCGTTAAAACCACCACTAGCAGCAGCACCATGCCGCCAAGAGCCAAATTTTGGACGCTGCCAAAGCTGCCATCATTTCGCGCTAGGGCTGCGGCTCCGCCTGCCAAACTAATGATGCCAGTTTTGATCAACCCCAAGCCAATGATCATCACCACTGAGCCAGAAACGATGGGTGTGATGATTTTCCCCATTAGATGTAGGAATCGGCTCAGAATAATTTCGACAAAAGCGCCGAAGAAACAAACGCCGAAAATTAAAGCTAGAGCTTGTTCAGGCGAACTTCCACCTTGCAGCGCCACTGTGCCCACGCCGAGAATGGGGCCTAGAAATGCAAAGCTAGTTCCTTGTAGGCTGAGCAGCCCGGAACCGACAGGGCCGATCTTTTTGCATTGAATGAACGTGCAGATTCCAGATGCAAACAGTGACATGCTAATCAGGTAGCTCGTGTTTGCTGCATCTAACCCTAAACTCGTGCAAATAATCAGCGGTGGAGTGATGATACCGACAAAAGCAGCTAGGACGTGCTGAAATGCTACAAAGATAGATTCTGCAACAGGAGGCTTATCGGTTAAACCATATAAAAGCTCTGATTTGCCCGGCAATTTCTCAGTCTCCTGAGCAGTTTCTAAAACAAGATCCTCGTTTGTTTGTGTCATACCTATAGCCTGAATGTTGCTGAAAGCGTGTCTCCTAACATAAGCAATCAGTACCTAGTCTTTTGTTAAATTTGATACGAAAAACATTGGATCGTCCGACATTTCCTACTGACATTTTGGCTTTATTTGCTGGTGAAAGCGCTCAGTTGAACCAAGTTAGCGTGAGGTGGTTTTTGGCTGTGTTCAATCTAGGGCGCGTCATCCATGAAGGGTCAGCGCAGCATCAGCCGGATCGGGCCCGTTCCCCCAAACAGGCGCTACCGTGTCGTTCTGACTACAAGACTCATTGTTCGGCTTCGCCTCACGCGACTCTTCAAGCGACGCTGACCTTTCAGCTACAGCGCGGGGGTTCCCGTCTACTAACTAAACCCTTGAGCGTAGTAGAAACGCGGGTATTTGTCAGAAATCAGGCGTTGAAAGGAAGTATGAATCCTGTATGAATTTGGAGCCAAATCCTTAAGGAACGGGAATTC
>JAAUQT010000011.1 GCA_012033495.1 Cyanobacteria bacterium RM1_2_2
ACACATCTCGCATTGGAAGTTAAAACCCTGCTTGATCCCCCTAAATCCCCTTAAAAAGGGGGACTTCAAGCCAGTTGTGGGTCGGTTCCCCCCTTTTGCAAGGGGGGTTAGGGGGGATCGTTCGACTTGTGTGTACACAGTAGCTTAAAAAGGAGGGAACCGAGTCTCGTGTCTGAAGCCCCCTTTTTTAGGGGAATTTAGGGAGATCGCAACCTGGATTCACAAACAGTCTCTCGGTTGCGTCAGTCCTGATCGAAATAAATGGGGGCGGAGGGACTTGAACCCTCACGACTTCATCAGTCAACGGATTTTCACCCTCTCACAGCTTTCACTGCAATCTCTGTGTTCTAGAGATTTTGAGGATTGGACCCTCCCTTTACCCTCGGCTGAACGTTAGGGTAGCTCCCGTCGGGCCTCTGCACCTTCCAGGATTTTGATATTGGAACTGCGATCTTGAAAATCAATCAAAAATCGGTTGCCCTAGATCAAAATCGACTGGCTTGGCTCAGGATTGCCTTGTTTGAAGGGTCGGTGAAGCGAATTGAGATTCAACTCCTGTGCCCGCATCAAATTTAGGTTTCCCTGAGTTTGAGAGCTTCCACTTGGCAAATTTCTCTACCAAGGCTCAGTTTTCTAAGTCCGCAGCGTCTACCATTCCGCCACGCCCCCAAGCAATTGCTCTAGTTTACCAGCTATATTTCGGTAAATGATAACCTAGCGGCATCCATTATAGAGCCTCAACTGATTTCGTTGCCAATTTCTCTTATCCACCAGCGATCGGACTAGTTATTTTTTGCCGCTGTGCTGTAATTCTGAAAACAAGTCATGCCCTACAGACGAACCTACCCTTACATTTGGCTTGAGTCTGCTTTGAATGATCTCCATACTCGGAGCGAGCAGCTTAAATAATCGGTAAGTCGTTGTGCATACCAGTTTTTAGCAGCCTTGAACTAGGGCGCGTCATCAATTGCTGGTCAAACGCTTCCAGCATCAGCCGGATCGCGCCCGCCTCCAAAAACAGGCTAGGAGCTGTCGCCTTGCCATTATTCAGGGTTTTAGCTGGAATGGATGACAGCCCCTAGAACCGAACACCCAGCCCACCCTGAATTGAGGCAGCCGTGTCGTTACTGTTCTTATAAGCATCGAATGCGATAATGGCGTTGCCAAAAAGCACCAGATTGCTATAAGGAAAACTGTAGTCTACGCCAGGTTGGATGACGAAACTCGTCTGGTTGCCAAGGGGTGAGGAGTTTTCATCACTGTCTTGGATGGCTGCACCAATGCCGATATAAGCATCTGTCTGCCAATTGATCGGCACATCATAGGAGACCGTTGGCACAAAGGCGGTGCTATCCCCAATTAAGGCTTGAGCACGAATAGACATCGGCAGTTCTAAGAACTTATAGCGAACGGCAATCACTCCCGCACCACCTCCGCCATCGTCATTGGGGCCATCCGTGACACCGAATGAACCTCCAATTCCGATGTAGCTCCCATAGGCAGCCTGGGCAGAGGCCGTAGAAGCCGTTGAGAAGATGAAGCCAATTCCGATGGCTGCACTAAGCGCCCATGCCCCTAGCCAGCCTGATCGGGCAGTTAAACGTTTTCGGTTAATCATAATGAGTTTCCTCAAGTCGAGAATCCAGGACTCGATAATTCTCCAAACGATAGCTCAGCACTTTGCAAAAAACCACTGAATTTACATCACGGATGGGTCGTTTCACTGTAAAGAGCGATTAATATTTTTTATGAAAAGTAAATTTTATATTCACTATAGCTATGCCATGGGAGTTGCAGCAAGAGTTAGCCCCATTTGGAAGCGAGCAAAAAATAAAAATGCTGAGGCAACTTTGCTGGCAGTGCGTGCTTCGGTGGGTACTTTGAAACTGTCGAAGATTTGGCTGATTGAAAAGATAAACCTTGAAGAGATAAAATTCTAGTTAACTCGGAGTTTTTAGCTAGGAATTTAACGTTGGCCTATCTAGACACGCTGAGGGAATTTTTGAGAATCCCATCTTACGCCTTTGAATGAGAGGCTGTAGTAGAAAACACGATTTAGCCGATGGTTTTCTCAAACGCTGAGTGGCTCTGACCGTCTGAGCTTTCAGTCTTACCTTCCCTGAAGTGGGCAGCCGATCAACAGTGTGATCAAGCGTTTAGCTCGTCAATTTGTGAGATCAATTCTTCCAGGTTTAATCAGGCATGAGGGTAGCAGCAAAATCAGTTCAATCTTCGACTTAATTCCTGATTCAAGCAAGTCAGAAAAATCTCAATTATCCTGGACTTATAAAGAACTTTCGGGGAGGGGAAATGCGGCAACTTTTATTGATAGCAACGGCAACAGTTCTGGGATTTGCAACCGCTGGGTGCGACTTTTTACCCTTTGGGCAAGGCGGGGAGACGACAACTGTCGATCCAACACCCGTTGAGGAATCTCCAGTGGTCGTTAGCCCAGCCAGCCCGGCGGCTTCTCCCTCTCCCGGTGATCCTAATTTTGAACAACCCACCGTTGCCCCGGAGAATCCTCCTCAAGGCATTTTGCCACCTGATTTAATTAGCTCCACCGACCCCAATCAGCGGGTTCAGCAAGTCCAAGGCAATCGAAATGATCCGTTTGCGCTTTTGCCCACCACCCCAACGGTGCAACTTCCAGAAGGCGTCAATCAACCTGCGCCGACCGTGGTTGTGCCCACCAGCCCAAACGGTGCGGGTGGAGCACAGCCTAGAGGCACAACTCCTCAACCTCGGACGACCGCCTCTCCCAGAAGACCGGCAACTCCCAATGCAGGTCGCGGCACACCCAATCGCGTTGCTTCCCCTAGCCCAGGCCCCCGCAGCCCGATTACCAACCCGTCTCCTCGCCCCCAGCCTGAGTTAGCGAGAGCCGTGCGGGTGACAGGCGTTGTGCAGGTAGGAGATACGGTTTACGCGATTGTGAATGCCCCCAACGAACCGAGCAGTCGCTATGTCCAGGAAGGGCAGCGCTTGGCGAATGGGCAGGTTTTAGTCCGCCGAATTGAGACGAATCGGGCTGAGCCAGTGGTGATTTTAGAACAGTATGGCGTAGAAGTGGTGCGGGCGGTCGGCGAGGGAGGTGCTCCTGTGACGCCTGCGGCGGCTGTGCCTACGTCTGTGACACCTGCAAGCTAACGAACGATGCCCTGGGTTTTTCATCTTTCACAGGGCTTTTCAATCAAGGATGATCCAGATAATGCTGAGATCTCAGGTCAGGTTGAGGCTGGGGTAACAAAACTTAAGTTTTGACAAATCGCTCGCTCCAACAGACGTAGTACGCTGAAAAGCGACGGTTATACTGTCTCAATTCAGTTATCACTGGGGATGCTGTTCCGTTGAGGCAGAAAGCTTAAGATTAATACCCCCTAAAGGAAAAAACCATGGTTCAACGCGGTTCAAAAGTCCGAGTTCTCCGGAAAGAGTCTTACTGGTATAACCAAACGGGTACGGTCGCATCTGTTGACCAGACCGGCATCAAATATCCCGTTATCGTGCGGTTTGACTCCGTCAACTACAGCGGCTACAGCGGTGCTTCGGGTGGGATCAACACCAATAACTTTGCTGAGTCTGAGTTAGAAGAAGTCGAAGCGCCCAAGCCAGCAAAAGCAGCGGCTCAGTAAGCTGCTGTAGGGCTTGCTGCATCAGTTAATGTCTCATTCAGCGGCTAACGCTAAACTGTGCCTGAACTTCCTGAAGTTGAAACGGTTCGCCAGGGGCTGAATCAAGTTACCCTGGCACAAATCATCCAGGGTGGGGATGTGTTGCTTGATCGCAGCATTGCTCACCCTTTTTTGGCGGCTGATTTTTTGGCGGGCATCACCGGAACCGCAATCCAACAATGGCATCGGCGCGGTAAGTATCTGCTAGCGGCGCTAGTTAAGGGAACGCCAGATGGAACAGATGCAAACCCGCAAGGCAACGAATCTGCGCCGGGATGCGATCAAAAATCTGATCAACCAGGCAGTTTGGCTGCACCTGCGGGTTGGCTAGGGGTTCACCTGCGAATGACAGGACAACTGCTGTGGATGCACGAGGATGAGCTAGTGCAGAAACACTGTCGTGTCAGGCTGTTTTTCCCGAAAGGACGAGAGTTGCGATTCATCGATCAGCGCACTTTTGGGCAACTGTGGTGGGTTCCTCCTAATTGTCAGCCGGAGTTGGTGATGACGGGGTTGGCAAACTTAGGTCCAGAGCCTTTTTCAGAGCAGTTTTCGGTGGCATATTTAGGGGCGCAACTGCACAATCGCAAGCGTCCAATCAAAAATGCGTTGCTCGATCAGGCGTTGGTGGCTGGAGTGGGCAACATTTATGCAGATGAGGCGCTGTTTCTGAGCGGCATTCAGCCTCAAACCCTTTCAGCCAATTTATCGTCTCAGCAGATTGAAAAGCTTCACGCAGCAGTGATCCAAGTTTTGCAAGACAGCATCAATGCCAGAGGCACAACCTTCAGCGATTTCCGGGATGTGTCGGGCGTAAACGGCAACTATGGCGGCATTGCCTGGGTGTATGACCGCAAAGGACAGCCCTGCCGAATTTGCAATGGCATGATTGAGCGGGTTAAGCTTGCAGGACGCTCGGCTCACTTTTGCCCAACTTGCCAGCGCTAGTGAGTGGCGATTTCTAGTCAACAAAATCTCCGTAAGGGCTAGGGCAAACACATCTTAATTTTCTGCTGTACCCAGGCAAAGACAAAAAATCAACGACTGCTCAAAGTTTCGAGCATTTGCCGAGGCACATTGGCTGGGAACTTGTATGGTTCCAGTGCTGCAAGCGGGAGCGTGGGTCAGTCTTGATAATGCCACGTTTCAGCCTGGGGGACGAATTGCCCGATGAGCCTAATTGATTGAAGCCGCAGGGTGCAAAGTGGTCTATCTACCTGCCGATTCCCCTAAGCTCAATTGGATGGAGAGATGCTGGGCTTGGTTGAAAAGTCGCATTCGCAAGCTGTTGCGTGATATAGCGTTATGCATTGAGCTTGGGACATAGGGGGTGTAGGGGCGTAGCCCCAGCTAGGGGTTCCACCCCTACACCCCGTTCTAACCTTAGGCAGTACTGCCATACCAATAAACTCCGGGATGCCATCGAGGCGGTTCTGAAGTAAGCCGCGTCCTCCAACACATCGCGGCAGCTTATAGATGTAGAGTAAGAATCTAGGGATCTGAATAGCTGAAAATCCTTACCTAAATGCTTTATTGCTCTGCTTTAATGCGCTATGCTTGGATACACAAAATCCTCAATTCAAACTCCTAATCACTGAAGTGCAGGTAGGAAAAAGTGCGGGTGTAATTCAGTGGTAGAATGTCAGCTTCCCAAGCTGAACGTCGTGGGTTCGAGTCCCATCACCCGCTTCCAAGTTGTCCATGAAACTCTACCTTGAAACCACCCTGATTCATCAAGCTACCGTAGGAGTTACTTTACTGGCGTATCGCTCAAAGCTCTTCGAGTCGGACTGATAGAATCAGTGGCTTACCTCAAAGATCTAGTTAGACTTTGGATGGAGATCCATCTTATCGTCATCGAACGGGTATATTCAGCCCGATGAGGTAAGAGAAGCCACTCAGCCCCTTCACAATCACGACAGGAAGAATCATATCTTCAAATCCTTTGTGGAAGGTCGTAACTTGTAAGTAGGGAATTGCAGAGTGGCTTAACGATCTCGGCCTCGTTCATCACTATTAAGCAGACTTCAAGCAAATTCATTCTGCTGCTCAATTGGCCCGCAGAAACTAGGCTGCAACTGGCTCTTCAACCTGCTGTTCTGCTCCAGTGGCTTCACCCATCTCTAGAGGCTGTGCATCTTCAGGCATGTCCACATTCAGCACCGCTGTCGGCGCGTTCATCAGAAACTGAATTCCCGAAGCAACTTCACGATAGGGACGATTTTGCAGATAGCCGATGATAGCATCGCGCTGTTGCTCGGTGATTAGATAAACGGTTTGCTTTACCTTTGCCATGATTTGAGATCCTATTGTATTCAAGTTGTATTCAAGTCAAACAGTGTCGAGCGCACCTAGCTTTACGCTGCTGTAAGCGCCGAAGCTAGGGAGGGTCGCTGCACACTTCCAAAATCAGTAATTTCCAGAAGCGAAGCAGTTATCCTCATAAACGTTGGTGAATCAGCCCGTGAAAACTTGTAGTTTCCTCTAGCCTCTTTTAGAGTGCCCAATTGCCTCACGATTGGAGATCCGTAGAAAACCCTAATTTTGAACGACTGGAAATATGGTCTGATAAACTGCTGAAAGTTTTGCCAGATAATACTTTCAGCAATATTTTCGCCAATTTTGCACGGCGTCCTGACCGATTCCCTCCGTAATCCTGCCAGGGTGGCATCCGTAATCGCTGCGCTGCTGTTTAATTCTTAGATAAGTCGGGAATGTTAGGTCTGCAAGAACTAGCGACTGCCTTCCACGAACCTTATGACCACACCTCCATTGCAACGTCTAGGTGATGCCCGCCCTAACCGACTCAAGGGGAGCCGCCGTAGAGATCTTCTTCAAGGCTTAGCGGGTAATGATTGGCTCTGGGGCGGCGAGCAAAACGACATCCTCAGCGGCGGGGCCGGTCAGGATTGGCTTGATGGCGGTGCCGGGGCAGATCTAATGGTCGGGGACAGCGGCAATGATGTTTACTCACTGGATAGCAGGCAGGATCAGATCTCAGAGCAGGCCGGTCAGGGGCGAGATCGGATTCGGTCTACCATTAGTCTGGCCCTGATTCAAGATATTGAAGAGCTAGAGCTGCTTGGTGTTCAGCCGCTCACGGGAGTCGGCAATAGCGGTAGCAATTTGCTGATTGGCAATCAGGCTAGTAACAGCTTGGTTGGGTTAGCAGGCAACGATCGGTTGATGGGAATGTCGGGCGACGATCGGCTAGTTGGAGACGGCAAGGGCAACCAGCCTTTTGCAGGCAAGGTAGGCAAAGATCGGATGCTGGGCGGTGCAGGCGACGACACCTACTACGTCAACCATGTTGCTGATCGGGTAATCGAGCTAGCCGATCAGGGGCGCGATACTGTCATTTCCAACTTGAGCACTTACACTCTGCCTAAACAGGTTGAAAGTCTGATTCTATTTGAGAAATCCGGCAACAGTGCAGCAGTGGGCAATGCGCTCGATAACGAGATCTTGGGCAACCAGGGTGACAATCATCTAGAGGGGCTGGACGGAGATGACACGCTAGACGGGGGCGCGGGACAGGATCAACTCGTGGGCGGTTTGGGCAACGACCGCTATTTTGTCGATGACCCAGCCGATCGGGTGCTTGAGCTAAGCGACCAGGGCGTCGATAGCGTGATCAGCCGTGCCGCCAGCTACAGCTTGAGTGATCAGGTGGAGCAGCTCTATTTAGCTGACAATGCTGGAGATATCAGCGGCAACGGCAACGGGCTGGATAACAGTCTGTTGGGCAATGACGGTCAAAATGTCTTGGACGGGCAGGTGGGCAACGACACGCTGGATGGCGGGGCCGGACGCGACCGACTGATCGGCGGTCTAGGGGACGATCGCTACTTGGTAGACGACCCACAGGACGAGATTTTTGAACTGTCGGATCAGGGATTGGATCTAGTTCTGAGTCAAACCAGCTATACCCTGCCCGACCAAGTCGAGCAGCTTTTCCTTCAGGGCGATACTCCCCTAGCAGGAACCGGCAATTCACTCGATAACTTGCTGAGTGGCAACGAGTCCGACAATATCCTGACTGGGGAAGCGGGCAACGATAGGCTAATCGGTCGTGGCGGTAACGACACGCTGACAGGCGGAGCCGGAGAAGATCTATTCTTTTATGCCATGCCAGATGACCAGTCCTTTGCGGCTCAAGCGTTTGGCGTTGACACAATCACAGATTTCAGAAGCGATCGCAATTTGATTGTGCTGTCAAAACGCACGTTTGGGCTGAGCAGCAACGTTTCAGAACAAGGCACAGTTGGCTTCAGTGTCTTCAATGAGTTTGCTTCGGTTACCGATGATCAGGCTGCTGCACTCAGCTCAGCACGGATTGTGTTTAGCAGGGACTCTAGCAAACTTTTTTACAATCCTAACCAGTCCGAAGCTGGATTTGGCGCAACGGGTGCTAGTGGTGCATTCGTCCAGTTTCAGAATGTCACGACTTTGATTTTTTTTGATTTTGCCATCGTTAACTGACGTGCGGCTCAGCGATGTCAATCAAGGATGTAACTCGTATTTTTACGGATTGCCTGCGAATTTAATCAGCATGGTTCAGTAAAAAAAGGCACGTTATCCTTGGCAATTTTAGTTACTTGTATAATTGCGAGCCTCTGTTCTTGATCAAGTTCTGCACTAGATTCTGTTTCGCAGATTTGCTATGGGATCTCTCTGTTCAAGTTTTATTCAAATGGTGTATCTACCATAGTTCGTCAAGCAGTTCAGGTTTATAAACACAGTGAATATATCAATCTGGCTGCGGTAGTAAACGCCCAGATTCAGTAATTTCACTGCTTGATTATTGCTGAATTTTATTTTTTGTTCTCTCTGCTTTTTCAGTCTAAAGACCTGTCTGAAGCGATAGCCATTATGGAAACCAATCCTCTTCTTAATTCTCAACATCAACCCCTGCAAGCCAATGGACTTGAACCCCAACCGCTGCTTCAAGGTCTGTCATCTGGCAAGCCGGACGGGCTAGCTGCTCCGATGCTGGTGCCGCCGATCCCCGACTCTGAGTCACTGAGGCTAGGGAGTGAGACAGGCTTGGCAAGTCGGTGGAGCAGTTCGCCAGATGCGACGGAAGCTCTCTTGGCAAAAGATTGGACGAGAGATTGGCTGCCTTCAGGCGAAGCTCCCTGGGTAGGACAGGCGCAGGACGACATCTTGACGAATCCGGGCAGTTTGGCGCGCAAGCCGTTCCGCGAGATCGTCTTTATTGATCCGGGCGTGGGCGACCACCAGCAAATCGTCGATGACATTGTGGAGGGCATTAACCCGACGGCGGAAGTCGTGATTTTGGACGGCAGCAAAGACGGCATTACCCAGATCAGCGAGTTTTTGAGTCAGCAGCAGGATGTGCGGGCAATTCATGTGATCTCCCATGGTAACGAGGCTGCTCTAAATCTGGGCAGCGTTCGACTAGATCGCAGCAATCTTGGGCAGTACGCAGAGCAACTACAGAGCTGGCAGGAGGCGCTGACCGCTGACGCTGATATTCTGCTCTACGGCTGTAATCTCGCTTCTGGGGTAGATGGCAAAGCCTTTGTGACCCAGTTGAGCCAGTTGACAGGTGCAGATGTAGCGGCTTCGGATGACTTGACGGGCGCTTCCAATTTGGGGGGCGACTGGGAATTGGAATATGCAACCGGGCTAATTGAGCAATCGGTTTTCCAGGTTGCTAGCTACCACTCTGTGCTGGAAACAGAAATTTCGCTGCAATCGCTCTACGATGCTTGGCAGAACAATAGCTTGCCCGATTTAAATTCGGTGAAGCTGACCTTAGATAACGGCACGCTGTTTCGCGGCACGCTGACGGCTGAAAATCAGGGAGGACAGCTTAAATTAACTGCAACCAACGCGCGGGCGTTTGTGGGCAGCAGGGGCAGCGCCGATCCAGACGATGATGCCGGACTCGACTTCACAGGCGTCAACTTAGAATTTCTGCTGAATAGCGACAAAACCTACGCCTACCGTTTGACAGGTAATGCCCTGCTGACCGGAGCAACGGGTCTAGCGCTGGCTGGAACCATGACGGCAGAGGCAAACAATACCGGCAGCAGCGTCAGCTTCAGTCAAGGACAGGTAGTTGAGGCGGGTGCTAGCGCAGCCAAAGGCAATGACCTGCTGTTAAATATCAATAACTATCTGAAGCTGACGGGTGACGTGAGTGTCTCCAGCACATCCAGCCAGCTTAGCCTGGGCGTGACTGATCTGAATACCTTCTTTGGACTCGATCAGGGAACACCGCAAACGACAGACGATGTTGGACTGCATCTCAATAGCGCTACAGCAGCCCTAGTTCTGAATACAGCCGACGATACTTTTGAATATACGGTCAGCGGCAACGCAGCCTTCACGAATGTTTCTGCCTTTGGCTTCTCGGCAGAAGATGCTCTGATCGCGGGCAACCAGTCGGGCAATAATGTGACGCTGGGTCGGTTCAGTCTGGAGGCGGGCAACCTGGCGCGACTCAGCGGTGATGCGTTGGAATACAGTCTGGTGGATACGCCGGACGGTAAGGTGGTGCGGCTGAGTGCCCTAAATGCTGGGGCGCAAATCGGACAGGGTGCCGACACGCCAGAGCCAGATGACGATGCTGGACTGGAAATTAGCGATGCCTCTTTCAGCGTCACCTTTAAGGACAATCAAACCTACAGCTATACCGTCACCCAGGGCAGCGTTCTGATGGTTGGCGTCGCTGGTCTGGATGTTGCTGCCGAGAATGTCACGGCAACTGGCGATCAGGACAACATCGATCTAACCTTGACGAATGCCGAACTGACTTTGGGCACAGTCGCCAACCTCAGCGGCAGTACAATCCAGCTCAGTGCAAAAGATACAGCGGGCGGCAAAACAATTCGATTCAGCGGCACAAATCTGTCGGCCTTTGTTGGTGCGGGTGCTGATACCAGCACGACTATTGATGATGTTGGTCTGGAAATTACCAACGTTACTTTGAATGAGCTGCTGCTGAACGCCGATCAAACCTTTAACTACAGCCTTAGTGCTGCTAGTGCAGGTCTGCGCGGTCTGGCAGATGTGACGCTTTCAGCCCAGACCGTGAGTGCAACAGGCAACGGTGACGCAACCAGCTTGACCCTAGGCAGATTCGATCTGGGTGCTGGCAATTTCGCCTCACTTTCTGGTGACGGACTGCGGGTTGAAGCCAGTGACTCGGAACTGCTGCTAGCCGGTCTAGGTGTTTCGGCCTTTGTCGGTGTGGGGGAAGACAGCGACGCCGTGGGTCTGTCCCTGAGCAGTGCCAGCTTCGGGATGCTGCTGCGGCCGGATGCTGAGGGCGAGGGCGAAAATACCTATGCTCTGCAAGCGACGGGTGCCATCGGGCTGGTGGGCATTCCTGATCTGACGCTGCAAGGCAACCTGACGCTGAACCTGAACCGCACGGGCGAAGCGGTCGATGAATTGATCACCTTCGCCAATGGTCAGACCGGCAAGATTACCTTTGACGATACGCAGGGCGACATCGCCCACCTCAGCGGCTCCGCCAGACTTGACATGGCGGGCTTTGCGGTTGCGAACGGCGATTTCCTGATCGAAAAAGTGGTGGTAGCTGACAGCGGCAACGAACTGACCCGGTTCCTGATCGGTGCGACCAACGTCACGGCCTTTGTCGGCAGCGGCTACGGTACGGCCAGTGCAGTTGGGGTACAGATCAGCGACGGCGAACTGGGGCTGGTAATTGAGCGGCAAGACAGCGATCCGGTGACCTATGCGATGGTGGCATCCGGTGACGCCAGTTTGCTGGGCATGGCGGGCTTGACGGCAAGGGGCAGCCTGGCGCTGGAAGTCAACCGCATGGAGGGCGCGGTCGATCAGACGCTCTCAACCCCTGGTGGAGACGTAACCGTTACTTTCAGCGACCAGGAAGGCAACATCACTCGTGCTGTTGGTCAGTTGGAACTGGGCATCGACGGCTTTGCTGAAATTTCGGGTGAATTTGGCATCGAAAAAACGGCGGATAAGCTGAAGCTTGGTGCACGGGACGCAACGGCGTTTGTGGGCGCGAACGGCACCGGACTGCAAATCAGCGATGCTGACTTGGGCATGGTGGTCTACACCGACCGCACCGGCAACATCTACGCCCTGACCGCATCTGGCGAGGTCAGTCTGACCGGCGTTCCTGACGTGACCCTGACCGGCGACCTGACGCTGGCCGTGAACCGCACGGGCGAAATCGTAGACGAAACCATCGCCATGCCGGGTGACGACATCTCGGTGAAGTTCGCTTCTGATGCTGATGTCACGAACGTTACGGGTGATGTCATGATGAACGTGGCGGGATTCATCGCGCTGGACGGCTCAGTGGCAGTCGAGCATTCAACCACAACCAGCGGCAACACCGCTAAAACCGATCTCTGCATCGGCATCTCGGACGCTAACGCCTTTGTCGGAGCAGGCTACGGTACGGCGGGCGCAACCGGGGTCGAGCTGGAGGACAGCCAGTTCGGGCTGGTGCTGAAGCAGGAGACAGACAGCCTGACGGGCCAAGTGACGCGCCAGGGCTATGCTTTCCAGGGCAAGGGCAAAGCAGGTCTGGTCGGGGTTGATGGGCTAACCCTGAGCGGCGATCTGGAGGTGGATATTAACCGCATGGGCGAAGCAGTCGAGGTTGAAATTGACACGCCTGATGGTACGGTTGAGGTCAAATTCGACAACGGTCTCGAAACCACCTCAGTGACCGGAACCGTAGACCTGGACGTGAACGGCGTCGTTCAAGCCTCCGGGAAGTTTGGCCTTCAGAAAGAAGTTGAAACCGGGAACGGCGTCACAGAAACCAAGCTGCTGATCGGTATAGCCGATGCCGAAACCTTTGTCGGTGCGGGCGCGGTACCGCAGCAGAATCGGGAATTCGACTCAGAGACGGTGAACTTGGTCTGGTGATTTTTGCCGAAACGGATGCCAGCGGCAACACGGAGAGCAGCTATGCGCTTAAGGCAGATGGAGAGGCTGAACTCATCGGTGTCGATGATTTGACGATGGAGGGCAGCCTGTCAGTGCAGATCAACCGCACGGGCAAGGAAGTTGACGAAACCATCCAGGTTGGCGGCGGCGACACGGTTGAGGTGAAGTTTGGGCTAGAAGAAGCCAATCAACAGCGAGTTGAGGGCACAGCTCACTTTCAGGCGGCTGGGGCTGTGGCCTTTGGCGGCGAATTTTCGATGGAGTTGTTCACCACGCAGACACCTGGTGCAACTGATCAAACTGCCAACACGACGGTAAATCCACTGCTGCTGGAGCAGTACAAAACGACGCTGGCGGAATTGCAATATCAGGCTTTGCGGGACGCGCTGGCGGACAAGATCACTGAACTTAAATCTGAACATTCGACGGTTAAATCGATCAGTGCCACGGTGGACGGCTGGGCCTTTAACGAACAGGCGGTGGACGTTGCAACTGATCGCCTGATTCTCGATCAACCGCACGGCTTTGTGAACGGTCAAAGGGTTGTCTACTCAGCCGCAGGTGGAACGGTGATTGGCGGTCTGGTGGACGGACAGGAATACTACGTGATCGCCGTTGACGATCAAACACTTCAGCTTGCAGAAACACCGGGCGGTGCCGCAATTGACCTGACCAGCACGGGCGCAGGCAGCCAGCAGTTGCAGCAGATCGTTGAGTTTGGCGCGACGAACCAGATCGCGGTGGATATTCCTACAAATGAAATTCACTTTGGCAGCGCCCATGGCTTAACCGACGGCGATCTGGTCGAGTACAAAGCGGGGCAAAACCAGCCGATTGGCGGTCTCAAGAGCAACAGCCGCTACATCGTCCGCGTCATCGATGCCGACACGATTCAACTGCTCACGGGCGCAAACGGCGACGTGGTTGACCTGACCTCAGATGCAGAAGGCGAACATACGCTTCAGCAGATTTCGGTTGTGGCGGTTAGCGGCGGCGGTACGGGTGGAACCAGCGGCACGGGTGGAACTGGCGGCATCACTGGCATTGATGTCAACAACAACACGCTGATTTTCTCATCGCCGCATTTCCTACAAACGGGCGATAAAGTTCAATACTACTGGCCAACTAAAGGGAAGCCCATCGGCGGAACGCTGGAGAAACTGAACGATGGTAATGGCTCAGCAGTTCACCCTTACAGCGTCATCAAGATTGACGAGAAAACGATCCAGCTTGCTGATACTAGAACGGGTGAAATTATCGATCTAACGACTGCTGGCAGCGGCAACCATTTCTTCTCCCTGGTAGAAGGCAGTAGCGGCAATCGTAACCATCTCGAATATCGATCAGCTAGCGGCATTCAAAACGTCAACGCCACCACAATCAGGCTTGGCTACAGCCATGGGCTAAGCACCGGACAGGCAGTGATGGTGCAGCTTGATTCAATGTCTGCAACGTTCAGGCCCAGAACGCCAATCAAAGGTCTGAATGCCCAGAAATATCAGGCTGATCCAAAAGTTTACAAACCTTCCTCAAACTACATTTATTACGTCAAGGTTAATGCGGATCAAAGCCTGCAATTTGCCCGAACGGCTGAAGACCTGGACAACAATCAATTTATTGAAGTTCAGCAGGCAACCTACAGAGCCAATAGAATTGCCCCAATTAAGCTAGGCGAAGACTTCCGCCTGATGCCGGTTTGGGGTGTGGGCGCAACCCAGTTGCCTGTCAATCCAACCAAGCCGCGCGATGAGTTTCAGTTTGTTCCTGGCAACATCCTTACCTTCACGCCCACTAACCAAATCAGCGTTGATACCGTTAGCGATGAGATCATTTCCCCGACGTTAATCGATCTTAAGGTTGGCGACGCCGTGGAATACTGGACAGGCAGCACAAACGCGATCGGTGGACTGAGCGACGGTGAAACCTACTATGTAGCAGCAGTTCACGGCAGTGCAATTCAGCTCGCAGCAACTTTGGGCGGTGCGGTGATCGACCTGACGGAAGCAGGCGGCGCAGGCAGTCACCAGTTTGTCAAGGCAGGCGTTGCGTTTGATTCGCTCAGCAACATTGCCGAACAGCGGCGTGATGAGGCTTTGGCTCTAGCATCTAGACTCAGCAGTGATCTAGGCGTCACGGTCAACCTGACGGCGGGCAATGCCAACTCTGCAATCAATCAGGTGGCTACGGCAGCCGAAATCGAATCAGGGCGGCGGGTTGGTGTGCGCGATGTTGCGATCCGCTACGATGAACAGCAACTCCTGGAAACCAAGCTGCTGGCGGGTATCACTAACGGCTATGCCTTCCTGGGCACAAACTACGGCACGCCGGAAGAACTAGGCCTGAAGCTAACCGATATCAACCTGGGGCTAGCTCTGTTCAAGACGCTTGATTTCACTAAGCCGACTGCCGAACAGGAGAAAATGACCTATGCCCTGACAGGTGAGGGCAATGCAGCACTGGTGGGTGTCAACGGTTTGGCAATCGACGGTTCGATGGCAGTACAGCTCAACCGCACTGGCAAAGCAGTTGATGAGACGATTACGACGCCGGGCGGCAGCGTTGTCCTTGATTTTGAGTCCAACGAAGATGTCACCCAGATCAGTGGCAGCGCCAGCCTGCGCGTGGCGGATGTGGTCGCACTCTCCGGCAAGTTTAGCTTCACCAAACAGCCCGATGGATCGATGCAGTTGATCGGTAACGATATTGCAACGCTGGTGGGTCGCGGGGCTGATACGCCTGACCTGAGCGATGATGTGGGGCTGCGGCTCAGCGATGCTGATTTCACGCTGGATTTGGCAGCAGATAAATCCTACAGCTACGAACTAGAGAACGCCAACCTGGAAGTTGTGGGCATCAGTGGACTCACGCTGTCGGCACAATCGATTGGCGCAACAGGTGGCAGCACAAGCAATCGATTTGATCTGACGCTGGACAACGCCGATCTGAGCTTGGGCAATTTGGTCAGCTTGAAGGGCGCTAACTTTGTGTTCAGCGCTAAGAAAACGTCAACAGGTAACGAAATTTCCTTAACCGGAGAAAAAATTACGACCTTTATTGGCTACGGTTCTGAGACGCCCGATACCAGCGATGATGTGGGTCTAGAAATCAGCAATGCTGATCTGGAAGTGCTGATCAAGCCCGACAAGACCTATTCCTACAGCTTCCTCAATGGCAATGTGGCAACACGCGGACTGGACAGCGTTCTGACGCTGGCGGCTCAGCAGGTCAATCTAACTGGCGACCAAACCGGCGCGACTCTGACTACGGGCAAGTTTAATCTTGGACTAGGATCTGTGGCGCGAGTGGATGGTGATGCCCTCACTTTCTCAGTGAAGCAGACCGCAGAAGGAAAGGCAGTCACATTCAGCGGGGCTGGACTAAACGGACTGTTGGGCTACGGTGCAGATACGACAACGACAACCGATGATGTGGGTTTGTCGATCACAAATGCTGGACTCACTGTTGATCTCAAGGCCGATAAGACCTACGGCTACTCGTTGAAGGATGCTAACGTTGCAGTCGTTGGTGTGAATGGTCTGACGCTGAGTGCTTCTAATATCACCGCTTCAGGCGACCAGACTCAAACCAACCTAACGCTGGGCAACTTTGAGCTTGGTGTAGGTGGTGTAGCCCATCTCAGCGGTAACGCGCTCAGCTTCAATGCAGTCCAAACAGCCGATGGCAAAGAGATTACATTCGGCGGCAGCAATATTGCGGCAATGGTGGGCTATGGTGCAGATACGACAACAACCAGTGATGACATTGGTATATCGATCCAGAACGCCAATCTGGAAGTAGCGCTGAATGCTGATAAGACCTACCGCTATGGATTGTACGATGCTCAGGCTAGCGTTTTGGGCATCAACGGGCTAACGCTGGCGGCAGAGAGCGTTACTGCGATCGGCGATCAATCTAACACAACCCTGTCTCTGCAAAACTATGCGCTGGGAGTAGGCGGACTGGTCAGCCTGACAGGCAGCACGCTCGACTTCTCGGCCCAGCAGACACCAGATGGCAAGACAGTCAATTTCTCAGCGACCAATGTCTCTGCGTTTGTCGGCAAAGGAGCCGATACGCCCACTAGCAGCGACGATGTGGGGCTGGGCATCAGCGGTGCTGGATTGACTTTAGGAATTGAAGCTAATCGCACCTACAGCTACACGCTGACCGCAGATGCACTTCAGATGCGCGGTCTGGAAGAGGTCACACTAAATGCTGAGAACATTACAGCAATGGGGGATGGTTCCAGCACAAGAGTGACGCTGGGCAATTTTGCGCTGGGGCTGGGTGACACCATTGCGCTAGGTGGTTCTGGCTTGCGCTACGAGGCAAACGCTGCTGGCTTGAAACTAGGTGCGACTGATGCATTTGCGTTTGTCGGTACAGGCTACGGCACCAGTGAGGCAATTGGCATTAGCCTCAGTGATCTGGATCTAGGCATGGTGCTGTACCAAGGTGCAAATGGCAGCACTTACGCTTTGCAGGCATCGGGCGCGGCAGCACTGCTGGGCGGCTCGGCGGATCTACAGCTCACGGCAGACAATCTCAGCCTGTCGGTAAACCGGACTGGGCGAGCCGTCAGTGAAACCATCATATTGCCAAACAACCAGTCTGTTGGCATCAACTCCAGCGCGGCTGAAGGCAACCTCACTCGTCTGGCAGGCTCTGCTGACCTGAGCGTGGCTGGATTTGCGACCGCCAGCGGCGAGTTCTTCTTTGAGCAGAACGTGGTGTCTGGCGCAGATAGCGATCAAACGACGCTGTTGATTGGCGCAACTGATGTGAATGCCTTTGTAGGTAATGGTGCAACTGGACTGCGAGTCAGCAACGGCAAACTGGGGCTGGTAGTTGAGCGCAGCAGCGGTGTTTCCAAATATGCGATGAACGCTAGCGGGGCGGCTTCGCTGCTGGGTGTGAGTGGTGTGACGCTTGCAGGTGATGTGGCGCTGCAAGTCAACCGCATGGGGGCAGTCGATCGGCTGATTGCCACGCCAAATGGCTCGGTAGCAGTTGTGTTCGCTCCTGAGCAGAATAATCTGACGCAGGCTGTTGGTGATCTCAATCTGGGTATTGACGGCTTTGCAGATCTGTCTGGCAACTTCAATATCCAGAAAACCCCAGACACCTTGCGAATCGGCGCAACCGATGTCTCGGCCTTTGTGGGTGCAGCGGGCAGCGGTCTTCAGGTCAACGATGCTAATCTGGGTCTGATCGTAGAAACCGATCGCCAGAATGCCTATGCGCTGATCGCTAACGGCAACGCCAGCCTGATCGGAATCAGTGGTATCACAATGAATGCTGATGTGTCGGTCGCAGTGAATCGAACTGGTAGCGCAGTAAGTGAGTCAATTGATACGCCAGCAGGTACAGTTGCGATCCAGTTTGGAGACGGCACAAATATCACCCAGGTGCGCGGTACAGCAGCGCTGGATGTAGCCGGATTCGCGGCAGTAAACGGCAGCATCTTTGTCGAGAAAACGCCCAACGCTCTGCAAATTGGCATCACCGACGCGAATGCCTTTGTCGGGTCGGGCTACGGCACAGGCAGCGCAGCCGGACTGGAGCTACGCGACGCTAGACTCGGTCTGATTGTAGACACAGCAACCAAGGGCTATGCCTTGATGGGTCAGGGTGATGCTGGATTGGTCGGCATCACAGGACTATCGATTAGCGGCGAAGATGTCACGGTTGCAGTGAACCGCATGGGACGAGCGGTGCAGCAAACGCTGTCCACTCCGTCTGGCGATGTGGTAGTTGAATTCCAGAACGGCGATAACGTTACGAAACTCAGCGGCAAGGCGGCAATTGATGTCGCTGGCATTGTGCAGGCATCCGGTCAAATTGGCGTTTATAAAGATGCAGGTAAACTGCTGGTCGGCTTGGCTGATGTCGATGCCTTTGTGGGTGCGGGCGGCGGCACGGACGCGAAGTCTGGTATCGAAATCTTTGACGGTGCGCTGGGTCTGGTAGTAACGCCGGAACGTAAGTACGCCCTGATCGCTAGCGGCAATGCGGCTCTAGTTGGGGTGGAAGGGCTGAGCATGAGCGCCACCAGCATGGCGGTGCGGATCAACGAAACTGGCGCGGTTGTTGACGAAACGATTGCCCTCAGCGGCGGCGGTTCGGTCACGGTCAACTTCAACGAATCCCAGAAGAACCAGAAGCGGGTCGAGGGCGTGGCAGCCTTTAACGCCATGGATGCGGTCGCGTTCGGCGGCGAATTCTCGCTTGAGTGGTTCCAGGGACAGACACCCGGTGCAACAGGACTGACGAGCAATGTCAACAACCAGAATCTGACGCTGACTCAGCACCAGACCAACCTCACAGAAGCTCTGTACCAAGATCTGAAGCAGCAGTTTGCCGCTAAGAAAGCTGAGCTAGAAGCCCGCAACGACACGGTGATGGCAATCAACGCCACGGTGGATGGGTTCGCCTTCAACGAAGATACAGTCGATGTAACGCGCAATCGCTTGATTCTGACCCAACCGCACGGACTGGTAGAAGGACAGAAGATTGTCTACAGCGCGAACGGCGGTGCAGCAATTGGCGGATTGACCGAGGGACAGGAATACTATGTCCGCGTGATCGATGCCCAGACCGTTGAACTGGCAGAATCTCTGGGCGGTACAGCCGTTGATCTGACCAGCGCGGGCAGCGGCAATCATCAGCTACGGCGCATCATGGAGTTCGGCGCGACCAACGAAATTCGTGTCGATATCGAAGCCGAAACGATTCGCTTCCAGCAGCCGCACGGTCTGACAGACGGCATGATGGTGCAGTACGAGTCTGGCAGCAACCAGCCCATTGGTGGTTTGACCAACAACAGCCGCTACATCGTTATGCGGATCGATGACCAAACCATTCAGTTAAAACCGCTGAACGGAGACCAGCCGATTAATCTGACTTCCGACAGCTTCGGTGAGCATTCACTACGCCCGGTGACAACCGTGACGGATGTTGTGATCAGCGACAGGATTGTCACCGAAGGTCTGGAAGGCAGCGTTGATGTTGCGACGAACATTATTGATTTTGGTCGTCCTCACGGGCTGAGATCAGGCGATCGAATCCAGTACTATCGACCGATTGGGCAGGCTACAGCGGCAATTGGCGGGACGCTAGACGCACTTTTGCAGACCAACAAGCCAGATGTTTATGTTTACACCGTCAGCGTCGTTAGTCCAACCGAGATTCGATTAGAGAATGAGCAGAAGCGCAAGCCTCTGTATATGTCTCCTGGACAAGTATTTGATAAGACTGTTGATCTGACCAGCACAGGCAGCGGGCTGCAAGTGTTTACACTGGTCGAACTGGCGAATGGTGGACGTAATCTCAGCTTCCACGATCGAGCAATTATCGATATTGAGACCGACCAGACAGGCAGACGAACCATCCTAGATCTGGACTATGCGCATGGATTAAAGACAGGACAGGCTGTGATGATTCAGCTTGATCCGAGTGCAGCTTATCCGGAATCGCCAATCGTAGGGTTAAACGCTCAAAGTTATGTTGCAGATCCACAGGTTTACAAGCCGGATCAGCAGTACATTTACTACGTCAAGGTTGTGGATGGCGATGAGTTGCAATTCGCTGAAACCCCCAAAGATTTAGAAGAGGGGCGTTTCATCCAGCTTGCCAAAAACAACAATGGCTCTCGCTTCCGAATCATGCCGACCTGGACAATTGGCGGCACGATGACCTACACCGAGGAGGTCAGGACAGAGACGACTCGAACTGTCATTGGCAACCCGATCTCGCTGGTGCCCACCAACCGGATCACAGTTAACACCCAGACCGAAGAGCTAATTCTGCCAGCTCCCACTGATTTGAAAGTTGGCGAAACCGTGCAGTATCGCACCAATACTACGGTAATCGGTGGACTAGAGAACAACGGCATCTACACGGTTAAGCAGGTGGCGGGTCGAGCGCTTCAGCTTGCAGATCAGAACGGCAATATTGTGAACCTGACTGCTGCGGGCGGCGAAGGCGTTCACCAGTTCATTCAGACTGGCGTTAACTTTGATATTTACAAAGACACGGCTCAGCAGCGGCGCGATGCGGCTGTAGCTCTGGCTCAGCGCCTCAGCAACGAGTTGGGTGTGACGGTGAATTTGACGGCTGGTACGGCAACCGATAGCCTTGACCCGAACGCCCAGTCCGCAGCGGTAGAAGCAGGACGGCGGGTGACGGTGCGCGATATCAGCGTCCAGTACGACGAGCAGCAGCTAGAAACCACCAAACTGCTGGCGGGCCTCACCAACGCCTATGCCTTCATGGGTACAGGCTTCGGCACCGACAACGAGACGGGCATCAAGATTACCGACACCGATCTGGGGCTGGCTCTGTTCAAGACAATTGACTACAGGCAGTCGATTGATCAGCAGGCTACGATGACCTACGCTCTCACAGGCAGCGGTGCGGCGGAGTTAGTCGGCGTTTCGGGTGTTGAGCTGAACGGCACGGTTGAGGTGCAAATCAACCGCACTCGGTCGCTGGTGAATGAAACCATTACGACACCGGGCAAGCAGATCGACCTGGTATTTGACAACCCGGCTGATATCACGCGCGTCAAGGGTACCGCCGACCTGAACATTGCCAACACGCTGGCCCTAAGCGGCAACTTCAGCATTGATCAGGTCAGCACCACGGTTAACAATGTCACCTCATCGCGGCTGCTGATTGGCGCAACAGATGTGACTGCCTTTGTGGGGACGGGCTACCAGAGCGCTAATGAACTCGGCGTTGTGCTGAAAGACGGCAGCCTGGGCATGGTGCTAGAGCGGTCGGGCAGCGAAGCGGCGAAATACGCGCTGCAAATCGGCGGTGATGTAGAACTTAAGGGCATTCCTGGTTTCAGCCTGGAGGGTCAGATGCTGGCGCGGATCAACCGCACGGGCGGTGAGGTCGATGAAACCTTGACGGTGGGCGGTCAGACCATGACGCTGGGCTTCACGGCAGCAGAAGCCAACTTGACCCGTGTTGAGGGCGCGGCTCGCCTCACGGCTGGCAACGTGCTGGATATCTCTGGCGAATTTGTGGTGACGCTAGGCGATATTCAAGCCAACAATCAGCGCCCGATTGAAATTGACGCGCAGAATATCGCGACCTTTGTTGGTGTCGGCAAAGATACGCCTGATCCCAGCGACGATGTTGGCGCTAGCCTGACAAATGCAGAATTTAATTTGAAATTGGGTGCAGATAACAGCTATGAGTACTCACTCAAGAATGGTGATGCTGCCCTAGTTGGAATCGATCTCATAGACTTTTCCGGCAAGATCAACGCCTACGGCAACAAAGACAAGTTCAGCCTCAGCTTTGATGATCTGAGCCTCAGAATTGGCGACATGGGCCGACTCAGCGGTGATTTTGCGCTAGAAGTCGTGACTAAGGACGGTGAACGCACGATTCAACTGAATGCAGCTAGCGCTTCTGCCTTCATTGGAGCCGGAGCTAGCACAGATACGGAAACTGACGATCGTGGTTTGAATCTGAAAAATGCCAAAATCGGTCTGACGCTGAACCCTGGCGGCACCTACAGCTACACAATTGAGAACGCAGAAGTTGCACTGAAGGGAATCGATCTGTTTAAGTTCTCCGGTACGGTCAATGGCAATGGCAATCAGGACACGATCAGCGTGGAGCTAAACAATCTGGAACTCCAGCTTGCCGATTATGCCAAGGTCAAAGGTGACTTCACGTTCGAGACAATTGACGACAATGGCCAAACGAAAATTCAGTTAGGTGGGCAGTCAGTCTCGGCGTTTGTCGGCATTGGAGCCAGCACAGCAGATCAAAGCGATGATGTAGGCATGAGTCTGGACGGCGCTGTGTTTGACCTGACGCTCAATCCCGACAATACCTACGAATACGATATCAAGAATGCTGCCGTATCGCTGGTTGGTCTCGATCTGTTCAACTTCTCCGGACAGGTTGATGCTCGCGGCAACCAGAATAATGTCAGCGTGACGTTGAGTGATTTGACGCTGGCAGTATCCAACTATGCCCGGATCAGCGGCGACTTCGGTCTGCAAATTTCCTCAGCCAACGGCAAGCAGATGATTGACCTGACTGCAACCAATGCAGCGGCGTTTGTCGGCACAGGCGCGAGCACGGTAACCACCGCCGACGATGTGGGGTTGAGCCTCAGCAATGTCAGCGCTGCCGTGCAGTTGCAAACCGGCCAAACCAGCAAGAGCAGCTATGCCTACAGCCTGTCGGGCGACGTGGCACTTGAGGGCGTGGCGGGTCTGACCTTGGGCGGGCAGGTTTCGGCGCAAGCCAACAAGACGGGGGCAGAAATTACGTTCAACGGCAACAGGATCGCGGCAGGCGTGAATCAGGTCAAGGGTATGGGGCTGACTCTGGGCGTAGCTGGACTAACGACCCTGAGCGGCGATCTGGCCTTCAACATCCGCGAATCGGATGGGGCAATTCTGGCGATTGGCAGCAATCTCGGAGCCACGGTCACTCTCGCAGACGGCATGGGCGGCAGTTTGAGCAACGGCAGTCTGGGTCTGGTGCTGCTGAAGGGTGGCGGCTATGCTCTGCAAGGCAGCGGTACAGCTAACGTCAGCCTGAACGGTCTAGAGTTCACGGGTCAGCTTGGCGTTGAGGTGAACCGCACAGGCAAAGTGATTGACGAAACGATTGTCGAAGGCAGCCAGTCGGTGCCGGTGCAGTTTGCTTCTGGTTCAACGGTGTCGCGCTTCAATGCCTCCAAGCTGGATGTGGTGATCACCGAAGCGCTGCGGGATGCGCTGCTGAGCGGGGCTGAGCAGTTGCTTGACATCAAAGAAAGCCTGGTGCCTAAGTACGACGACAAAGGCAACGTAACCTCGGAAAGCCTGCTCTCGAAGTCGTTGCCAGGAACGGATGCCACAATCGACAAGATCCTGGGTATCAGCCAGTACATGACCCTGGGTGACTCGATCAAGCAGTACCTCAACATAGTACCGACCGGGAACGAGCGACTCACCCTGCAAGGGCTGATCGGCAAACTCCGAACTGACTGGCTGCCAACGCTGCCCGTGGCTAACGGACTCGACTTTGCAATCGGTAAAGATGGGCTATCGCTCTCCTACGCTGCTGACACTCGCTTCCAAAAAACGATCGGCATTGGTTTGACGGCAGATGCCTTACAGTATGGGCTAGAGCTAGAAGGCAATGCGCAGCTTAACCTGGGCGTGGATCTGGGGATCGACTTCAACCTGAACCTGGATTGGCGCACGGCTTCGGCAGACTTCAACCTGAATCGGCTCTCCTTCAACGCCACCGGCGGCGCCAACGATATTGTACTGGGCGCATACTTCGGGCCACTCGGTCTCAGTATTGGCTCTAACGATACAGGCAAAGAAAAGGGACGAGCTTCGCTGGGCTTCGGCGGCGCGATTTCCTACACCAACGGTAACTTCAACGTTCTTGCCAACAACAACCGGATTGATGTGATGCTGCCGGTCTATGCAACCTTAGCAGGCAACGACCTCTCAGCAGGTGCAACGCCAAAGGCTTACCTGGAAGGGCAGTTGTTCGGCGGCACAGGCGTACAGTTCCGGCAAGAAAACTTCGACAAGCTGCTCAACTTCCGCAACTTTGGCGTCGGCGATGTGTTGGTTATGTTCAAGGATGTCCTGAACTGGGCCCAGGAATACCGCGACTATGATTTCATGCAGACGGCGGTTCCGTTTGTGGATACGACGCTGGGCGATGTCCTCGACTTCAGTACCGCCATTAGCGATGAGGTGTTCTCGAAGATTGACTTCTACAAGCCACGCATCGATCTGTTCTCTGGCTCAGGTGCATCGCTGAGCGGCGGCAACCTGACTGTGGCAGGCGCAAACTTCGACAGCAAGATGGCAGGCAAGTTTGTCACCGTCGGCGGTCAGGAATATCGTGTTCAGTCGGTGATGAATGTCCAAACGCTGGTACTAGAAGGCGCGAACGGCATCAACCTCAGTGGTCAAGAGGTTGTAGTACATGAGAAGCGGCAGCTCCTGCGCACCTATCAGGAGCTATTCACAGCAATCAACAAATCTGGCATTCTGCCCACTGGTGTATCGCTGTCCTATGATCCGCTCAAGAACGAGATCGTGATTCCGTTCAGCTTCCAGAAGAATCTGCCGACGCTGGTAAATCAGCAGCTCAATCTGGGTCTGGATCTGGGCGATCTGTCCCTTTCAACCAATGCCAGAACGGCGATCAATGCAGGTGTGAATGGTCGGATGGATCTGGTGATCGACTTTGACGGCCCGACGGGTCGAGAAGGCATTAACCTCTATGTCGATAATGTTGAACTGAAAGGTAACGCCAGCCTGGAAATCAGCGATCTGGAAGTGGCAGCAAGCCTGGGCTTTATCGGCTTAACGGCGGGCGGTGCAGGTACGGGTTCAGGTGTGCGGGTGTCAGCCTCGGTAGCAACCGGACTCGATCGCGATCCCAACACCGTAACACTAGGCGACCGCCGCTTCAGCTTCAACGATTTGATGAGTGGCGAACTGCTCAACTCGTTCTACTTCAAGTTGGATGGCGACGCGCAGGCCAAGCTGAAAGGACTGAAGGTGAACGGCGGTTTTGGCGATATTTCGATTGCGCCGAATGCAGAACTGTCGGTCTACGTGCCGTCGCTGCTGGAGGTCAACAAGGGTGTACAAACTGTGAAACAGTCAGTGAGTACAGCCTTTGATTTGAATGCAGCGATTGCCAGCGGTCAGGTGAAGAAAGAAGGCATCGTGGTGGTGATGCCTGACATGGCTGATCTGCTCAGCCTCAAGAACCTCAGCTTCGAGATGGTGCTGGAGGGCATTGAGGCAGGCATCGACTTCATGCGTGAATCGTTCGACGATCAGCCGTTCTACAACACCCCAATTCCCATCATCAACCGTTCGCTCAGCGAAACCTTTACCTTCCTGGACGAACTGACCAACAAGCTGCAATCGACTGCCAGCAATCCGGCAGGCATGATCCAGGATGTCGAGCGCACGATCGAAAATGCTCTTGGCATTCAGGATAACAACACGCTCGCAGCCGATCAGCAGAAGTTCTCGATTTATCTCAAAGACGGTGCCCTGAACATTCACCTGGGATGGGAAGCGCTGTTCTCTGATAAGTTCGAGTTCAATCTTGATCTGGAGACCATCAAGCAGCTATCGGGTAATTCAGGTGCGGCGGCTCTAGATGCCATCGATGCGCTGGCCGACCTCGGCGGCGGTGCCAATCTGACGCTAGAAGCGATCGCCAAGCTCAACTTTGACGTTGGGGTTGATTTGAACAGCCTGCTCAGCGGCGCACCCAAAACCTTCCTGCGCGACTACGATGCGGCAACTGGCAAGGGCACACATGCTCAGGTTGGGGCACGTCTGCTAGGAACCAATCTCGATCTGAACTTCAAAGCTGGCCCAATCAACCTGGGTGTGAGCAACGGTACAGTCACGCTGGATGCCGATGGTAATGCCGCCACGAAGGACTATGCGGGTCTGCTGGTGGCGATTGACCAGAAGGCAGGCGCTCAAACCGACGACGGCCGGTTCTACATCGGTCAGGAAGCCATTAAAGATAACTTCCAGGCGAAGTTAACTGGCGGCTTTGATGTCAACCTGCCAGTGCGGTTGGAGATTGGCGGGGCTGACTTCAACCTCGCGCCGATCACCGTCAAGACGAATCCAGTCTACGGCGATCAGGGACTGGTGCAGCTCTTCAAGCACCTGGCTAACGCGCCCGACAAGGGAGCCGCCGAGCCGCTGAAGATGACCTTCCCAGATATCCGCAATCAGTTCTCGATTCTGGGTGGCGACTTCTCGCTGATGGCGTTGATTAATGATCCGTCTTTCATTCTCGATAGCATCGACACCACAGTTGGGACGCTCCAGGATGTGATGAATTCCAACCTGGCGCAAGATATTCCGCTGATTGGCGACAAGCTGGGTGAGGCAGCTTCCTTCCTGCGCGACATCCGTCAGGGAATTTTGGGTGATCTGCGTCAGAAACTCAGCGGCAACGGTAAGGCAGTCGAGCTAATCCGCGAAACTCTCTACGATGTGTTTGGCCCCAACCGGCTGAATATTTTGCTGGATACGAACAAAGACACCCGCATCAGCATAGAGGACGTTCAGATTGGCTGGTACGACAAGCTTGGCAACCTGATGCAGAACTGGACGATGGGCAGTTCGGTTCCAGTCGGGGCTGACGCAATCCAGTTTGATATGGATCTGGGCGGCAGACTGGTGGGCACCGGATTTGAACTGCCGCTCGACTTCAGCATTCCGGGCTTCAGCTTTGATGTGGATGGCGGTCTGGCGCTGGATCTGGGCTGGAAGTTTGACTTCGGCTTTGGCTTGAGCCTGCAAGATAGCTTCTACCTGTCTACAAATAAAGATGCTTCGTCAGAAATCCAGCTTGGCATCGCCGCCTATCTGGACGGCAGCCCGGATGATCCGAATAAGATCACGCGATTCACGGGCGAAGGCGACCTGCTGTTCTTCAAAGCCAACATTCAGGACAACAATCCGGGTGGGAAGGCCAGCGGCATCTACGGCGGCTTGTCAATCGACCTGAAGGGCGACAGCAAGGGTCGGATGGCGGTCAACCGGATGTTGTCCAGCCAGCCGAAAGATCTGTTTGAGGTCAAGTTTGGGGTCGATGCCAAGCTCGATCTAGGCGTGACACTGGAACTGGATGGGGCTAAGGGACTGCCGCGTGTAGCTGCTGACCTGGAGTTTGACTGGAAGTGGCAGATGGGTCAGAAGATGCAGGCTCCCAGCTTCGGTCTGCGCGATATGCGGATGGATCTGGGCAGCTTCACCACCGACTTCCTAACACCGATTGCCGAGCAGGTGCGCGATGCCCTGACGCCGATGAAGCCAATGATCGACGCGCTGGATACCAAGATCAGCGGACTCGATTTGATCATTCCGTCCGACCCGACTCTGAAAGGTCTGATCAACCAGATTCTAGTGATCAAAGGCAAACAGCCGATCGACTGGAGCTTCCTCACCGAAGCCAAGCAAATGCTGGGTCTGGTGGATCAAATCGCCAACCTGAAGCCGAACGAATGGCTGCCGCTGGGTAGCATCAGCGGGCTGGGCACCAAGAACGTGCAGGCTGTGCAGGCGACCAACGTACCGTCAAACACCAGCGTCGATCAGTTCTTGGCTCAAAACACACGCCAGACCAGCACCTCCAGCAGCGGTTTCGGCAAAACGCCGCGCTCTGGCTTTCAGGTGATGCCTTACATCAAGGACATCTCGAACTGGAAGAATCTGCTGACGGGCGGCGACGCAACGCTGTTTACCTACGAACTGCCGCTGCTTCAGTTCAGGGCCGACTTTGACGCAGTGCTGGCGATGATTCCGATTGGCCCGGTGAGCATCAACATTGGAGCGCGAGGCAATTTTGCCGCCACGGCTGACCTCGGCTTCGGCTACGATACCAAAGGAATTCGGCAGGCGATCAGCTCCCAGAATCCGCTCGATGCCTTTGACGGCTTCTTCCTGACTGACTTCACGATCCCGACCAAGAAGGGCGAGAAAGCCAGAGAGAAAGACGAGTTTGTCCTGGATGCTTACCTAGGACTGGAAGCCGCGCTGGGGGTCGGACCGTTTGAAGCTGGTCTGGGCGGCGGCATCAGGGCCCGCATGGGGGTTGATCTGTCCGACATCGAGAAACCGAAGCTGACAAAGGATGAGCTGGGCTTTGTCACAGGTCAAACCTGGCAGAGCGACGGCAAGATCCGGCTATCCGAAATCATCACCATGTTCAACTATGATCCGGCAAACGACGGCGTAGCTGGTGGACTGAAGAACCTGGCGAATGTGGATGCAAAGGTTGATTTCGTAGCGAATGCTTTTGTCGATATCAATCTGCTGTTTACCCAAAAGCGGATTGTAGATGTAGAGCTGTTCAAGATGACGCTGCTGGAGCTATCCTACGATGCACCAAAAGTGCAGCCGCATTTGGGCAAAGTTGAAAACGGCGTCCTCTATGTTAACAGCGGCAGCCGTGCTGGACAGCGTAAATATGGCGACACCAGCGACAACAACGAAACGTTTACTTTCTATGGTCAGGAAAATACCGTCAGTGTTCAATTCGGTGATTACTATCAGACCTTCACAGGCGTGAGCAAAGTGGTAGCCGATGGTGGTATGGGTGATGACACCTTCGATGCTTCGCGACTGTTTGGCATCGGAGTGGAATTTACGGGCGGCGAAGGCAAAGACAAGCTGATGCTGGGTACGGGCGGCGGTCGAGCAGACGGTGGCGCTGGCGATGACACAATTGATGCATCGGTGTCCTGGCTGTCTCAAACAACTGATTCGCGCTTTGCACAATTCCGCGACTCGTTTGTAGGCGCAACACTAATTGGTGGCGAAGGTCGTGACCGGATCACAGGCAGCAAAGCCAATGATGTCATTGATGGTGGACTTGGTGCCGATAATTTGGCTGGCGGTGAAGGTGACGACACCTACCTCTTTGGCGACAACTATGGACTTGACCGAATCAACGACAGCAAGGGAATTCAGACCTTTGACTTTTCGTCTGCTAGCCAGCAACTGACCGCTACCCTCAGCCGACGCGGCTTTGGCATCACTCAGGGTGCAGAGAACGAAGTGGTGGCGAATCTCACCGTCAATCGTGTCATTCTGGGCGCTGGTAACGATTTGGTCGTTGTCAACGACTTTGGCGACCGCACCATCTATATCGACGATAAGGGCGGCAGCGACTCCTACCGGATGCGGCTGGGACGCGCTCAGGGTAACGGCATGGGCGTGATCAACCTGAACGACACGGCTGGCGACTTCGATGAGGTGATTGCTGAGCAAGTAATGGCTAGCCCCGTCGCTCTAAACCAGAACCAACTACAAAACGGGCGCGAAGTCCTCAACTACACTAGCGGACTGGAGCGGTTGACGCTGATTGGTCGTGCGGGGCAGGTGAACGGTACGAGCGTCCTCGACTTTGGCGGCAACGTGATGTTGAATAATACCGACAACGGTGGCATCACGCGCAACGGTACGACGGATATCCGAGTAATTGCTACTAAGGCCGATCTGCAAAGCCAGATTAACGCTGACGCGATCATTGTTGAAACGCTGAAGGACATTCGTGTCAACCAGACGCTGAACGCCATCAACAGCGGCTATATCGACCTGCGAACCTATGGCGACCAGTCCAGCATTCAGCTTGCGGCAGACCTGAAGGTTTCGACCGGCAACAGCGAAGACGGACAAGGCAGCGGCTGGATGCGGTTGATTTCCGCCGATGGTTCGATCCGTAATCTAAATGGCTCCGAAATTATTGGCAGCAACAGCCACCTGATGCTGAAGGCAAAGGACGCGATTGGTACGAATGCTGCGGCTCTCCTCACGGACGTTGCCACTCTGACAGCAGGTACTTCGCTGCACGGCACGGGCGATATCGTTATCCGGGAAGCCAATAGCCTGACGCTGACCAACCTGGAGAAGACCGCTCCTGTCGTCAATGCGGGTCTGACCCTACCGAACGTCAGCGAAACCCCGGCCTGGATGCAGCAGAATCAATGGGTACAGCAGCTCAGCGGCGACTGGCGCAGTCTGATCAGCGATGGCAATGACACAGCAGCCGTTTCGGCAGGCAATGGCAACATTTCGCTGACGCTGACGGGCGCGGATGCACTGCTGAAGCTGGAGAGCGGCACACTGACTAACCGCAAGGCAGGCGGCAACATCACCCTGACGGCCGACGATATGGACTTCCGGAGCGGCATTAATCAGGTGCAGGGAACTGGCAACCTGACGCTGCAAGCCCATCAGACTGCATACCTCTACCGTTTGGGCGGCGCGGCTGAAAACAACGCTGGTGTAGATCTGATCGACCTCAGCACTGAATCCACTCCAGCTCTGGAACTCTCGACTCGCGACTTGGCGGCGCTGTCCGACGGCTTCAACCAGGTGACAATCGGGCGTCTGGGCGCGGGTAACGAGATGCAGATCGGCGACATCTTCAAAGGCGATCTGGTGCGCGGCGGCACGGATGGCGTGGTGCGGCAGCGTGGCGAAAACCGTCAGCAACCGGAGTTCCGCGACACCACAACCCTGCTGACCAGCGACCTGCATGTGCACGGCGACGTGCGGGCTACAGGGGAAACCCTGACGGTGCAGTCCGACAACGCTATCATCTACCGCCAGAACAACCACCTCGTACCCGGTGCCGGAATCAGCGCTGCTGATCTGCGGATGCAGATTTCCCAGAAAATGACGGTCAGCGGCTGGCTGCGGGGCGAGGAGTCTGTCACTATTACGGCAAATCAGTTGGTTACCGACATCGGTAGCGACATCACTAGCCAGAACGCGGGCAGCCGAATTGACATCGATACCACTGACTACACTCGCATTGCCGGTCTGGTCGAAGCGAAGGGCGCGAACTCGGTGGCTGACCTGAAGGCACTGACGACGCTGACGGTGATGGAAGGCGGCATTGTGGCGGCACGCGATACGGAAGGTCAGATCCAGATTGAAGCCGGTCAGACTGTCACGATCGAAGCAGGCGGCGCGGTTACGGCAGGCGCGAAATTCATCGATGTGGACGGCAAGCCAGTCGCAGTCAAGACGGGCGATGGAGCCGATGTGCGGATTCTCTCGCCCCACGAACTCGTGATCAAGGGCACGGTCACCAGCAGCGATGAAATGGTGCTGAAGGCGGGCGCACCGCTCAACTCCTACGCCACCAGCTACTTCAACCAACTGCCCCAAGATGGCAAGGGTAACGATCACTACCTGAAGCAGATTGGCGAAGATCAGTTCTCGATTCTGTTGACGGGTACGCTGACCAGTCTAGCGGACAACACGACGCTGAACCTGAGCGCGGATGACGATATTATCATCCGAGGCAACATCAACGTTCTGGGCGAAAACTCTAACCTGAAGGTGCAGTCGAAGGGCTGGGTATATCACGAAGGTATGATGGATGTCCGCAACAACCTGACGATTCAGGGCGGCTATGATGTCCTGGGTAATGTTACAGGCGGAGCCAACAGCGAGGGTTCCAGCGTCTATGTCCATGCCACGGCGATCACCAATACGAAGCAGGCAGCCAGCCAGATCCTGATTCAGGGCGCGAAGGATGTCGATCTGCATGGCGTGGTTGTGGCAGGCGGCACGATCGGGGCTAATGGCGTCACCTGGGCTGGAAACGACTCGCAGGTCACAGTCACAGCAGGCGAGCAGGTTTACCTCAACTCCGGCTTGCTCGGCTCCAAGTCAGTGACAGTGAACGGCGGTCAGGGCGGCGCAGACGACAAGGGGTTGGGCGTTCTGATCACCACGGTAGGCGGTATTACGGCAGGTGGATACTCGTCTGATAACAGCGGCGGCACCATTACGGTGAACAGCGCTAGCAATTTGGAGATGATGGGTTGGCTGGTGTCGGGCGGCAAACTGCTCCAGACCTTTGACACCAACGGCAATCTAAAGTCGCAAACCATCGACTGGTCGGGCAATAAAGGTACGATTCAAGTTAACGCCCAAGAGCAGGCATTCATCGGCGGCAATACGACTAACCGCGATGGCAATGCGATCACGACGGGCGGCTACCTTTACGCCCATGACCGGATTGAAATCCAGGGCGGTGCAACACTCGATAAAGCAGGTGTTTACGTCCAGGCTGCTAGTGAACTCGTCACCCATGCGGCCGATAGCTCGATTCTGGTACGTTCCGGCAGCGATGCTGACATCCAGGGTATGCTGCTGCCGGGAGGTGACATTACCCAGGCGCGCGACGTAGACGGCGTATATCTCGGTCGTACTCTGACGCACTTCAACGGCGATTCCACCATTCGGATTGAAGCAGATCACCAAATCCGCATCGGGCAAGACCTACGGGCAGGCAAGCAGATTGATCTGGTTGGCGGCAATGACCCGATCGACGCTGACCCCTATTCTGGGCGCGGCATTGTCCTCTATGGCACAACCCGTCTGGAAACTTGGCAGCAAAACAGTCAAATCAACCTGAACGCGCCGGGACGAGTCGATATCCTGGCTCCGGCCCACACCAACGAGATCGAAGCAGGCGGCTTCGTGCAGCGCTCCAGCGGTCAGATCGACCAGGACGTGACGCTGAAGCTCTGGCTGAACAAGGTTGGCTTCGAGGTCGAGGCAAACGTGACTCTGAGCGCTAGCGCCACCGCCGACAACAAGACGGTCGAAGACCTCATGAATGACCTTCAGCAGTCGCTGAATACGGCAAGCTGGACAGTTGTCCGCTCAACCGATCCAAATCATGCGGTCGGCAGCAGCTACAGCTCGTCGGTCAACGATCCCGATCTGAAGGTGAAACTGCACAATGGTCACTTCTTGCTGGCAGGCCCCTACAGCTTCATGGTCAAGTCGGATTCCACCAATGCCGATCAGTTGGGCTTCACGAACCTGAGCAGCAACCTCACCTCATCGTTGCCCTACACGATCAGCGCCAAGGAGATTGGCTCAACGGTTTCGATCGGTGCGCCCAACGGCCCGAACGGTAAGCTGTACATTGCTGGTAAGGTGCTGTCCTACAATGCGCTGAACCTTTACAGTGGCACGTCTCCCGATGGTGTAGATATTGAAGTTGACGCATCGGGACGTTTAGAGACTATCAACGCCTCGATCAGCATGAACATCAGTAAGTTCGGTGTGGTGAAGGGCGATCTAATTGCAGGCGGTACGGGTTCAGATATCGTTCTGTCTTCCGAGAACAGCTTGCAAATTCACGGCAGCCTGACGGCAGAAGATGAAATTCGCCTCACTGCCGGTACGGTCGTGACTCCAGGCGAAATCAGCATTGCCACTTACGGCACCAGCCGGATGAACGCGCAGAAAGTGATGATTGCGGGCTTGAATGATGTGATCATCGACAGCTCGATTGGCGAACATAGCCTCAACCTGAAGCAGATTGAGATTACTTCGACCGCAGGCAAGCTGGAAATTGCCCAGACTTCGGGTCGCCTGGTTAGCACGGCAAACATTGCGCTCTCTGGTCAGGATGTCGTTATCGCGGGTGTGATTCGCAGCCTTGCCACGGACGGCAATAACGCCACCAAGGAAGTGACGATCCAAGCGACCAACAGCGCTACCGTCATGTCCGATCTGATCAGCCAGGGTTCGGTGCTGATTGAAGCAGGCAACAGCATCGACCTCTACAACGGTCAGGTGCGAGTGCAGGGTGCGGGCGAGACGCTGGAAATCCGTCAAACCAATGCCAACGGTCGGATCACACTGGGTCGGACTGTGAATGTCAACGGTCAGCTTCAGCAGCAGGGCGCAGTGCTCTCGGCGCTAGACGGCGTGACGATTCAGGGCAGCGATGTGATGATCGGCTCTGGGGTGCAGGTGATTACGAGCGCCAACAATAGCGCTATCAACGTCTCGGCAGATACTCTGACGCTGGTCGGCGGTCTGTATGGCGGCGCAGATGCCAATGATACTAATAGCTGGATCGGTCAGCAGGCGAAGGTTAACATCACGGCAACCGAAGCGGTTGTGGTCGGTGGTATGGGTGTCGAGAACGGTCAGCCAGTCAGCCGAGGCGGTTCGATCCAGTCTACGGGCAGCATCGACATCAATGTAGCGGGCGGCAACAACGTCATCGACTTCAGCCTCTCAAACCAGAGCTTCTTCAAGACGAACAGCATTGGTGGCGGCACCAGCCAGATCAAGATTACGACGGCTCACAACGCGCAGGTCTTCGGCACAATCGAATCGGTAGACGACGGATCAGATGTGACGATCAAGACGGGCGGTCTGCTGCTGGTAGATGGCTACATCAAGGCTGAGGATACCCTCACGGTTGAAGGCGGCAAGAGCGCCAGCGGCTACGGTTTGATTATGCAGCCGTTGCGCTACCGTGATTCGCAGGGCCGTTTGGTGGATGCTTCCAACTTCTATGTAGACGCTCAGGGCAACTACGTCGATGCAGCGGGCAATCGTCTACCTGCAAACGCAGCGCCTGTGTCCAGCAATGATAAAGATCTGACGCGGGTCAGTGGCGGTACGCTGGAAACCAACGACAACGGCATCATCAACGTTTCGGCAGAAGGCCATATTGCGATTAGCGGCAACGTGGCTCCACTCCAGTTGATTGACGGTGTACTGGGCGTGCGGGCGGCGCAGGTGTCGATCAGCAGCGACAGCGACGTGACCATTGACGGCAGAATTGGCGCTCGTAACCAGATCAGCATCACGGCAGAAAACCTGAACGTGGTCAAGGAAGGTCTGGTCAAGACCTACGGCAACAACAGCACCATCAACCTGCGTGGCAACGAGCGTGTCTTTATGGGTCGCAGCCTCGTCCAGCCAGAACGTGCGCTGGTGGAACCCAGGGCAATCTGCAAGTCGATGGTCACAACCTCTGGATTGATGGCTTCCTGAAGGGCGGCAGCGTAGTGATGAACGCGGTCGAATCGGCCATCGTCACTGGCAATCTGCGCTCTGAAGGCGACCTCAGCATCCGGGCGGGTGTGGACTTCAACTGGAGTGCCGAGAAGCTGCGCGGACTGGTGACGCGGGCTGAACTGACAGGCGGCGATATCACCGTGACACTGGGCGGCATGGTTGATGCGGCAGGCAAGGTGTCTCTGCTGGCAGGCAACAACGTCAACGTTGAGGCTGAGTCGGCTCTGCAAGCGGGCACGAAGGCAGGCGCGGCTCCGTTCCTATCCCAAAAGCCGACGCTGGTCAGTGTTGTGACCGGCACCTATCAGGTAGCCAACGGCACGATCGAAGTTCCGGTTGTCACCTGGATTCCGACCCGCGTGACGGAACAGGTAGGTTACGACACCGTGAAGACCGGCAACGAGTTCTTTACAATGGATATCACCCTGAAGCAGGACGGCTACTGGAACCCGACTACGAACACCAAGCGCGAATGGTTTGTCAATAAGGTTGATTACAACATCAATAGCATCGACTGGGGCAACGTTAACAACATACCCGCTAACGCCGATCATACCTTCAACGACCTGTCCGACGCTCAGCGCGACCGGGTGATGCAGCAGTTGGGCTACTTCAAGCTCTATGACTTCAGCTTTGCCAACGCCAAGGCCGAGCGCACGATTAACGGCAACCCGACCAGCAACGACATCTACTGGAAGCTGGAAGAAGCTCAAGAGTCGTTTGAGATGGAGACGGCCAACGGTACAACCTACCGCAAGGAAGTGATTGGCGGCAAGGACTACAAGCAGGGCTTCGTGAACGGCGTGGACTACACGACCAACAACGTCAACTGGGGTAGCGCAGGCCGACCAGTGGATGGTCACACATTTGAGCAGTTGACCCAGGCACAGAAGGACGCGGTTGCTAGACAGCTTGGCTATGCTCGCAGCTATGACTTTGCAACAACTGCTGTTAGCACCAACATTGTGAATATCAACGCTGATGGCTGGCAGGATAAATTCATCCGGATGCCGAAAGGTGTAACGTCTGATATTCTGTCGGTGCTGCGCGTCGTGTCTCAGGGCGAGCCTCAGCTTAATGTCGGCAACCCAGTCAATCCAAGCAACCCGTCGCAGAATCTGGGCGAATATGTTGGTGACTACTGGGATCGGGCAACTGTGAAATATACGCAGGATCGGTCATCCCTGGAAGCCAGATACGAAGATGGTGCCTGGATCAACGACTATGACAATAGCCCTGCTCGTTGGGCAGTCAGCTACTCCAGCAATGGTCGCCGCGAATACAACATCTTTGATCGGGGCAATGTTGTCAACCATACACAACTGCCGCTCTGGAATGGCCAAGGCTCCGTGCAGCAAAGCGACCGGCTGGGTCGAAACACCTTTGCCCCTTCGTCCTACTTTGCAACGACAGATACCATCAGCTATCAGTCCGAACTTGCGCCTCGATCTAACATTTCAGTTGGTTACGATCCGCACAGCTATCAAACGTTTAATTGGGAGCAGTGGGGATCAGGAAAAGTCACCTTCTATCAGCACAGTGACTTCACTGGGCATCAATACACGTATACTCCAGGCAACTACGCTACAGTCCCTAGCAATGACAGTGCTAGTGGTATCAGATGGGAAGCTGGTGTGAAAGTTGTAGCCTATGAGCATATTAACTTCGGCGGAACAACCTGGACATTTGGAGATGGACCTAATCCCAGTGGCTGGAACGACAAGATTTCGTCGATCAGGGTGTATCAGTGGCAAGGCACATGGCATGGGCAGGAAATCACTGAGACCCAAAACGACTACCTGTTTAACTGGAAGTCGCTCAACAACAAGATCTACGACAACCGCTTGACGCAGAGCTACCAGTGGGTCAGCAACGCGCAGGACATCTACGACAACCGCCCGCGCTACGAAACGAAAGACATTCTGCTGAAGAACGTCGAGACTTCGATTCAGACTAACTACGAAACCCGCGACATCATTCAGAATCAGGTAATCTGGACAACCGAGCGGCTAGCAGGAGATCAGAATCCGTTTGGAGCCTTCGCCAGCGACTCAATCCGGGCTGCTAACGCCATCGTGATTGATGCGGGCAACAACGTCACCGTCAGCGCCAAGCTAGGCACGGTCGGCACAGACGGCACGATTTCGATCAACGCCGTCGGCATTGCCAACATCCAGGGCAGTCGTCCGGATGGCGCATCGGCTAACACCATCGCGGCTCCAGCAGTGCTGAATACGCAAAACGGCCTCACCATCACGGCCAATCAACTCAACGTCAGCGACGCTAGCGAACTCAAGGTCAGCAAAGACGACGCTCAAATCCTGCTCCGCTCTACGACCGACCTCAACTTCAGCGGTGTGTCCATGGCGGGCAACACGACCACTACTGGACAGGTGACGCTGCAAGCAGGCACAGATCTGGCACTCACGGGTCAGGTGCTAGCAGGCAAACTCGACGCCGAAGCCGGAAACCCAACTGGCACAGCCGAACCAACTGGCGCAGGCAACATTACCGGCAGTGCGCTCACCTACGTTGCAGCAAATCAGATTAACCTGACCGCGGGCACAACCGGCAACATCGACCTGAGCAGCGCTTGGCTGATGGGCAGCACGGTTAACCTAGAGTCCGGCGGCGGCAGCATCAACAACTACAAGACCATCACCGACGCAAACGGCGAACTGGTGCGGCAGCATGGTCTGATCACAGCAACGGATCTGCAACTGAACGCCAGCGGCGCGATTTCTGCTAACGTCAGCGCCACCAAACTGACAGCCAACGGCAGCGCGGTCGATCTGATCACCACGCCGAACGGCAGCACCGTAGCCAACCTAACGGCTAACAGCGGCGACCTCAGTCTGACTTCGCTGGGTGCTATCCAGGTTCAGCAGATCAAGGCAACTGGCAACGTCAGCCTCGCCTCGGTAGGTAACGTGACGCTAGACCAAATGCAGGCAGGCGGCAATGCGTCCCTCACCCTGCTGGAAAACTTGACGCTGGGCAGCCTGACGGCAGGCGGCGTGGTCGATCTTTCGGTGCAGGGCAACCTTGTCCAGACGAACGGTACAACCGTGACGGCAGATGCTCTCACACTCGCCAGCAACGGTAACGCTAATCTGACCACAGCCGTCTCTGACCTGACCCTCAACCAGTTGGGTACAGGCAACGTGATGATCCGCAATACAGCAGCCTCGCTGACCCTGAACGATGCCGACCTCAGTGGTGGCACGCTCGACCTCAGCACCTCTGGCAACCTGACGGCAGGCAATCTGCGCTTCCTTGTTGATCGCGACGGACAAACCATCCGCCTGAATGCAGCAGGTCAACTGGTAGTGAACCAGATCGACGCGGGCGAGAACTACGGTGCAATCGATCTGACGGCAGCCAGTATCAGCGCTGTTGATCCAACGAATCAGATGCTGGATATCATCGGCAAATCGCTGAAGCTGAACGCAGCCCAAATCAACCCGATTGAATTCAGCGTTGCCGAACTGGGAGTTCGTACTGTAGGCGACATTAACCTGCAAAACGGCGTCACGCCAGACGGTGAAGCCCGTGCCCTCAGCATTACAGAGGCTATTTCGACGGCAGGCAACGTCACAATCTCCAACGTCGGTACATTGGTGACAACAGCCAATATCGAAGCTGGCGCTGGCACGATCAAGCTGATCAGTCAAACAGGCGACCTGACCGTGATTCCGGGTACTGACGGCGACCGGCTGCTGAAGAGCACCAATCTGACGCTGCAAGCTACCCAGCAAGTCGTAATCGATCCGCGTGTGTCGCTAGAGGCTGATAACCTGAAACTGGGCTACGGCGAGTCTGGCATTCTGCAAGGCTCGGTGCAATTGCCTGACATCAAGACCCAGAACCTGACCCTGGAACTCGGCTCTGGCAGCATCAACGTCTCGCCGGAAACCTTCCTGAACAGCGACGGCAAACCGCTGGCCCTGCAAACTGTCAACCTCGTGGCACGCGGCAACCAGGTCACGTCGGGCAGTCTGGCGGGCTACTACCGCTACCGCGATGTCAACAGCAAGGAGACATTCTACCTGGATCAGGCGGAACTTGAACAAAGCACGAAGGTCTACCGCGAAGTCAGTGGCAGCCTGGTGGAACTCTCTACTGCCGAGATCAACAGCCTGCGTTTGGCTCCGGTGCTGAACACAATCACGACCCAAATCCGTGAACCTCTGAGCGGCTGGTATGTCTACACGGGTAATGATGGACGTGAATACTATAAGGAACGTCCCGATACAGCTACGATCTACACGCGCCAAAATGCAGCAGGAGAATACTCCTACACTGTGTTGGATCAAAATACTAAAATTCCGGTGTACAAAGTCGTCTACTCTAGAGAGTCAGATTACCAGCGGTTCACTTTGCAGAATCCGCAATATGAGGATGTGCAAATCAAGTTCACCGCAGTTGACAAGAATTCGGTGACCATTCAGGCGAAGACGATTGAAGAAGTTGCAGGCGGCATTCAGTTGGTGACACCTACTGGCGTACTGCGTGACCCGCGTCTCGGCTTCCCGATGCTAGCCAACTCAATTCAGCTAAAAGCCCAGCGCGATTTAGACAACATCAGCTTTGCTGACATCCGGGGTGACAATGTAACGATTGCTAGCGGTGCCGATCTAACCATTACGGCTGCCCCAACAGTTCAGAACAGCCTGACACTGACTTCAACCGGCTACTTTGACCCACAGGGCAACTTTATCGGCGGACGGATTATCACCAATGGCACAACCCTGACGGCAGACAGTTTGAACTTGACGGCTCTGAGGGATATCGACGTAGACACCAAGACCAACCAGTTCTCTGCCGTGATCACCAACAGCGGCAACCTGACGATCCGCGAAGCTAACTCGATTGGTCTAAATCAGGTTTCGGTCGCAAACGGCAACCTGTCTCTGGTGGCGGGCGGCACGGTAACGCTTAGCCAGGTAGAGATCGGCAATCAGGTCAGCCTGAAGGCTCAGCAGGTCAACAGTCTATCCAGCGATGGTGTGGCTGACCTGAAGGCAGAAGGACTGACAATTCAGGTGACGAACGGTGTCGGCAGCGCTAACCAACTGCTTGAAACCTCAGTCAAGACGGTGAACATGATTGCAGGCGGCGCGGTCAACCTTAGCAACTATGGCGGCTTGAGTGTTACAGGCGTCACGGCAGGCGATGCGGTGCAAATCGAAACCCACAGTCCGCTGACGGTAGCCGGGGCAATCTCGGCAGGGGCAACCGTGCGGCTCTCAGCGGGTGAACAGTCCGGTGCGGGCGACGACCTGACGATCAACGCCAATGTGATTGCTGCCAGCGGTGCGATTTTGCTTCAGGCAGGCGATGACATTACGATCCGCGAAGGCGTCACCGTGCAGGCTCCGGGACAGATCACGATCGAAGCCGATCAGTCGGGACAAGACCGTCCGGTAGGCAGCACAATCCAACTCAGCGGCACCTTCATCGGCAGCAGCATGACCGTGCGTGGTGGTATCAACGACGACACAATCACCCTGGCTGGCACTAATACTCAAACCACGATCCTGACTCAGGGCGGCAACGACGTAGTGAATCTGGGCGACCAGAACAATAGGCTGAATCGGATGCAGGCATCGCTCAGCATCGATACCAGCGCTGCTACCGATACGCTCAATATTTACAACCAGGGAGACGCTTCCGATTCAAATGTGCGGGTCACGGCTACCCAACTCAGCGGTTTGGCTGGCATGGGCGGCAGCATTACCTACCAAAACGTCGAGTTCCTGAATCTGCGGCTGGGGGCAGGCAACAATCTGGTGAATGTGGCTGATGACATCACGGCTCAGATTGACGTTCAAACCGGCAGCGGTCGCAATACAGTGCTGCTCGACTACTCGACCGCAACAGAATCCTTCGACCTCACCTACGCCGACGGCAAGGTGACGGGCTTCAAGAACACCGGCAGCCTACAGTACCAGAACTTTGAGACCCTGGATCTGCGGCTAGGCAGCGGCAACGATACCTTCACCGTCAAGGATGCTAACTTTGCCTACAACCTGATTGTTCAGGGCAACGGCGGTAGCGACCGATTGTTTGTGGACTTCATGAATCACGCGGGCTACCAGGATACAGTGACAGTGACGAACAGCACGATCACGGGTCTGGGCATGGACAGCCGCTTCCAGTACAGCGGCATGGATCACATCAATGTGCAGCTCAGCGCCAACCAGGATGAGATCACGCTGGTGAGTAACTACACTGGCAGTCTGGACTTCAACCTGGGTGAAGGTGATGACATCATCACGCTAGTGAATACTGCTGGACAAACCCGGATCGCTGCTGAAGCTGGTCAGGATACGGTTGTCGTGAACACGATCAGTCAGGCAACTACGATTGAACTGGGTGAAGGTGATGACGCAGTTCGCTTGAACAACACTGGCAACACAGTGAATCAGATTGCTGCTCTGCTAACAGTTGTGGGCGGTGATGGCCAAGACCGCATGACTGTGAACGATTCGGGTGACGGCAGCGATAACGCTGGGGTGCTGACAAATACCAGCCTCACCGGATTGGGTATGGCGGCAGGCGTGCAGTACAGCGGTTTGGAAACGCTAGATGTTCAGCTAGGTTCTGGCAGCGATACCTTTACCGTTCAGTCCACTTCCACGGAGGTCATTCTCTCAACTGGCAGCGGCAGCGACATAATCAACGTCGGCAACCTTGCTAAACAGCTCGACGAGATCACGGCTGTTCTGACCATCGACGGCGGTACAGGTAGCGATGTCCTCAACCTCGACGATTCTGGCGACAGTCAAGCCAACAGCGGCACAATCAGCCGTAGCCAAATCAGCGGATTAGGGCTGGGTGGAACTCTCACCTACAGCAACCTCGACGCCCTCAACCTGCGGTTGGGCAGCGCCCAAGATCAGCTCAGCATCGAATCGATGATGGTCAACACCACGATCGATACGGCGGCGGGCGATGACGTGGTGACGATTGGCGACAGTACGAATGCCGCTGACCTGAATGGCGCGACTTTAACCCTGACTGCCCAAACTGGCGACGATCAGGTGATGGCCAACGTCCAGAACGGCGAATGGCTGCTCGATCTGGGTGCGGGCGATGACCGCCTCGAAGCCTCTGTTAGCGACCTCCAGAGGTTTGCGGTGATTGGCGGTAGGGGCGCAGACCAGATCACAATCGACCGTTCGACTAGCACCCAAGCGGTGATTCTGACCGATGAAGGCACAATCGAGTACGTTGGACAGACCCTAACTCGCGTGATCGGCACGGGCGCGGGTGAGGCTGACGTTCTGCAACTCCACAGTGGCACCAATACCGTGATTACGGGCGGCGGCGGCGATGTAGTTGGCATAACTGGCGGTAGCAGTACGGTTCTGACTGACGATGGCGAGGTGCGATTCGACGCTCAGGGGCAAATTGCTTCCATCATCAGCACGAATTTGGGTGACGGCGCAGCAGACCAGATCACGCTTCAGGGCGGCAACAATCAGGTGATTGCGGGTGCGGGTGCCGATCAAATTACGGCCAGCGGTGGCACAAACGTTGTGATGGCGGACGAAGCTCGAATGATGCTCAACACGGGCGTTCTAGCTGAAATCCAGTCTCTCAATCCAACTGTGGGCGGCGACGACAGCATCCTCCTGACTGGCGGTATGCAAATCGTGATTGCCGGGGCAGGCAGCGACGAGATCACGACAGAGGGTGCGGGACTGACAAGCGTCGTGATTGGCGACAGCGGCGTTGCTCAGTTCCACGCCAATGGTCAGCTTAAGTCGATTGCCAGCCGCGACTACGGATTGGGCAGCACGGATCGGATCACGCTCGGCGGCGGTACGAATACGGCAATTGCCGGGACAGCTAAGGATATCGTGATTGCGAACGGCGGCACCAACACTGCAATTACCGATGAGGGTGAAGCACTCTTCGACTCGAACGGCAAGCTAGAAGCGCTAATCAGCAGCAACAGCGGCAGCGGTTTCGATGATAAAGTCATCCTGCTGGATGGGGTCAATACTGTGATCACGGGTGCAGGCGACGACGAGATCAAGCTGCGTGGCGGTTACAATGCGGTGGTCAGCGACGAAGCTCAGGCCAGATTCAACGCAGGTAGCCTAATCGGGGTGCATTCGCTCAATTCGGAAGTTAGCGGTAGCGACAGCATCGCAATCCGAGGTGGCTTCAATACGGTGATTGCCGGGGCAGGTAACGACGAGATTGTGGTGCGCGGGGCTGCAACCGGAAGCGTCATCCTCAGCGATAGCGCGGTGGCGAAGTTTAATACCAACGGTCAGCTCAGCTCGGTCAGCAGCCTGCGCGATGCAGTTGGTGGCGAAGACCGGATTCAGTTGATCGACGGCAGCAACACCGTGATTGCGGGCGCTGGTGCAGACCAAATCAGCATCACGGCGGGCAACAATACTGTGATCAGCGACGACGGGCAAGCCGACTTCAATGCCGCAGGTCGTCTCACCCTAAGCAACAGCACCCACCTTGGCAGCGGAGCCGCCGACCAGATTAGGCTGAATGGCGGCACCAACGCAGTGATTGCCGGAGCCGGAGCCGACCAAATCCAGATGAACGGTGCCTACAGCGTTGTGATGGCCGACGAAGCCAAAGCTACTTTCAACGACGGAACGCTAGCCGATCTGTCCTCGATTAACCCGACTACAGGTAGCGCCGATCTGATTCAAATCGGCAACGGCTACAATATCGCAGTTGGCGGAACGGGAGACGACCAAATCGCAGTCAACGGCAGTGCCCCCAATGCTCAGTCGGTGGTGATTGGCGATAACGCAGTGCTGCGCTTCCATGCAGACGGCAGCCTCCAGTCGGTCGAAACTAGCGGCAGCGGAGCCGACCAAGTCAGCCTCAGCAGCGGCAGCAACACCGTGATTGCAGGCGGTGGGGCGGATGCAATTACCGTCCTGGGCGGTCGTAGTGCCATTCTGGCAGACGACGGTACTGCTAGTTTCGAGGCAGACCAAGTGACCTCTCTCACCAGTTCCGACGGCGGCGAAAACGATGTGATTTCACTGCAAGCAGGCGACAACCTAGTGATTGCAGGCGCAGGGCAGGACGAAATCCAAACCCTGGACGGCAGCAATTTTGTGGTTGCCGACGAAGCAGAGGCGTCCTTCAGTGCCGGTCAACTGCGCCAGATCCGCTCGATCAATCCATCCGTGGGTGGTGACGACCAGATCGGTCTGGGGCAGGGCTACAACGTCGTGATTGGCGGCGCGGGCAGCGATACCGTCATCACGCAGGCGATTGCCGTCAACGTGATTCTCGGCGACAGCGCCACAGCCGAAATAGGTGAACATGGCAGACTCACCGCCATTGCCAGCAGCGACAGCAACACTGGAGCGACAGATCAAATCGAGTTGAGCGGCGGCACCAACACCGTGATTGCGGGCGACGGCAAGGATACCGTGACGGCTACAGCGGGCAACAACGCAATTGTGGCAGACGGAGGTCGCGCCGAATTTGACCGCAAGGGGCACCTGAAGTCGATCGTCAGCACTCATCTCGGACAGGGCGTTAGCGACCAAGTTGCTTTGCAAAACGGCACCAACACCGTGATTGCGGGCGCAGGTGACGATCAGGTAGTAGCCACGAATGGCGTCAACACGATCATCGGCGACGAAGGCGAAGCCCTTTACGACACCGGCATGTTGACCGCCGCTCAAGCGATTGCGCCAGAACTGGGCGGCATCGACCGGATCACAACCCAGGGCGGCACCAACGTGATCATCGGCGGCGCGGGAGACGATCAACTCACCGTACAGGCTCAGTCTCCAACGGAAAACAACATCGTGTTTGGCGACAGCGGCATGGCCAAATTTGATTCAGACAGCAACCTGCACAGCATTGCCAGCCTCAGGGGTGCAACAGGCGGACAGGATCAAATCTCGCTGACGCAGGGTAGCAACATGGTGATTGCAGGCGGCGGACAAGACCGAGTTTCGGCAACCGAAGGCAACAATGTGATCTTCGGGGATGACGCCCAGGCTGAAATGACCCGCACCAGAAGAGTTGGCAGCGCTCAAAGCACCAACCTCGGTCAGGGCGGTGACGATCAGATCAGCCTGACCGCTGGCGAGAATCTCGTGGTGGCGGGTGCAGGTAATGACCAAGTTCGCACCGTGATGCCAGTTCAAAGCAGCGACAGTGGCGACTGGGTGTTTGGCGACGAAGCGCAAATCAAGTTCACAGCAGACACGCTAGAGGCAACTAGCCTAAATCTCGGAAATGGCGGCAATGATGTAATCGAGAATCAAAGCGAACAGCCTCAGATGATGGTTGGGGGCAGCGGTGCAGACCAACTCACGACGCAAAACGATCAGGATCTGCTAATTGGCGGTAATGCCCGCATCCGTGGACTGATGGGACAGATGTGGCAAGCCTTTGCAGAACTGCTGCCTGGACAGCGCGACGATGACGATCTGCTGAATGGTGGCAGTCGGAAGAAAAAATAGGTTTGGTTTCCAGCCATGATCGACGCGGGTAGGGGAATTACCTCTACCCTTTTTTTCGACTGATCTAGCATTCATGAGTCAACCCGAAATTTGTTAGTCGATATAGTTTTGCGGGCATTCTGAATACAGGGAATTCTCTTCGAGTTGCTTCAGTACATAAATTGAAGTATTCCAATCAACGCTTCTACTGCCTTCCATCATTAAATCTACACTCACTCTAGCTGTTGTGTTTTAAGCATTATGATTCCTGTTCAACCTCGCCTCAAATCAGCCCAAGTTCTCGTCTTCGTTGACGCTGGGCTTGAAGATTACGCCACTCTGTGCAAAGGCATCACAGCAGAAGCAATTGTCTTACATACCGATCGAGACGGGATTGAGCAGATTTCACAGGCGCTAACGCAGTATGCATCAGTTGAGACAATCCAGATTTTGCACATGGCACGCCCGGAACGCTGTATCTAGGCAACAGCCAGCTTAGCCTGACCACACTCAACCGATATAGCTGGGATCTGCAATCCTGGTTTCGCTCTAGCCGTTCACCTAAGCTAGCCCTCTACGGCTGCGATGTGGCGCAAGGCGACGCTGGAATTGAGTTTGTCGAAAAGCTACATTGCCTGACGGGAGCCACAATCTTTGCCTCACGACAGCAGGTGGGCAACTTCACCCGCCGAGATCGCTGGGAACTAGAGGTTTGCGTCGGCACAGCCCAGTCTTTTGTTCAGGTTTTTGAACCGCAGACGCTAGAATCCTACAGTGGTGTGTTGGGCAGCAGCAGCGATGGCAACTATCGCTGGGTTGATTCAAAAGAGGGGGGCGGTGCAGGCAGCGCTGATTTTATCGATATCAGCTCGACGGGCAGCGTAGTTTCCAATAGCAGCAACGAAGACTGGATGCAGAAGGTAACGCTACCGTTTAGTTTTAACTTCTACGGCTCCAGTTTTACGGAAATTGGAATCGCCAGCAACGGTGCCCTATTGTTCAACGCTGCTGCCATCAATGCCGCTACCTTCACTTCCAACAATACAACGGCAATTCCTTCCAGCACGGCAGCCTATCAATTTGGCATTTTCCCTCTCTGGGATGACTGGAAAACTAATGCAACTGCGAAGGTCTACAGTCAGGTCTTGGGAACAGGCAATAATCGTCGCTTTATTGTGCAGTGGAACACTGTTCCACATTTCGTTGGTAATGGTGACGCGACGTTTCAAGTCATTCTTCATGAAGGCAGCAACAACTTTGATTTCATCTACAGCGACACTTTAATTAGTGCGACGGGATTAGGCTCGGACTACAACTACGGCGGTGACGCTACAGTTGGCATCAACCGAGACGGAACGGCAGGCATCGAATATTCTGTTGATCAGCCTAGCTTAGAAGGTGTGACTTCTATTCGCTTTTTTACAGAACCGCGTCTGACCCAGAATAGCCTGACCCTCGAAGAAGGTGAAACAATCACCCTGACACCCAACAACTTAAGCGCGTTTGACATCGACAATAGCAGTAATCCGGCGCGGTTGCGGTTTGACGTGAGCGCCGTTCAGTATGGCAAATTCCAACTCGACAGCAGCGATGCCACCAGCTTCACCTTAGCTGACATCAACGCGGGGAAAGTCAGATTCATTCACGACGGCAGCGATAACGCCCCATCTTATAATGTCACTGTCACAGATGGCGTCAACAGCTCAGCGGCTCAGGCGGCAACGATCACCTACACCCCTGTCAGCGATCCAGCCGTTCTGACAGATCTGACTGCCGCAATCACGTTTCAGGAGAGCGCTGTTCGCAGTCCAGTGATCCTTGACAATGCAGTCACTCTCACTGATGTTGATTCACCCAACTTCAGCGGTGGTCAGCTCGTGGTTTCCTACAGCAGCGGCGGTGGGGCTGAAGATCAGCTCTGGCTAACGGGCAACAAAATTAGCCTGTCTGATCGCCAGATCCGCATCGACGGAAAACCGGTTGGCACAATTGACGCTTTCAAAGATGGCAGTAACGGCAAAGAGTTGGTGATCAACTTCAGCGGCAGCGATGCAACTTTGGCCGCAGTAAAGGCAGTGATTGAAAGCCTCAGCTACCGCAACCTGTCAGGACAACCAGCCGCTAGCCGCACACTTGCCCTCACCCTCAAGGACGGCGACGGTGGCATCAGCAATCCGATGACCGTTACGGTGCAGATCACCCCGGAAAACGATCTGCCAGCGATTGAAATCCCCGTTGTTCCGACCCTACAGGAAGATACGCCATTTGGCTTCAGCAGCCCGATCACGGTTGCCGATCCCGACTCCAATCTCGTGCGCGTCAGTCTGTCCGCTACCCAAGGCACCCTCAGCATGAGCCGCACCACGGGACTCAGCTTCACCAGTGGCACAGGCAGCAACGAAGCAGCTTTCAGCTTTGCTGGCAGTCTGACAGATTTAAATGCCGCGTTAGCAAGCCTGACATTTAAGCCAAACGCCAACTATCACGGTGCAGCCTCGATTCAAATCACGGCAGATGACCTGGAAGACAATGACAGCAGCACCGCCGACACCAAAACGATCAACCTGACGATTGCTGCGGTCAATGATCCACCTGTGAACGAGGTTCCAGCAGCTCAAACGGTCGATGAAGATGCCGATTTAGTGTTCAGTGCTGCCAGCAGCAACGCGATCAACATCAGCGATCTGGATCTGGAGGAAGGCACAGGTCAGCTTAGGGTAACGCTTTCGGTAGCTCGCGGGCGGCTGAGTCTATCCCAGTTGACGGGACTGATTTTTGTGGAAGGCAGTGGTACAAACGATGCCATCATGACCTTTGTGGGTAGCGCCAGCGAAATCAATGCCGCCCTGAATGGACTCAAGTATCGTGGTGACGCCAACTTCAACGGCAGCGACCAATTGACGATCATCACGAACGATCAGGGCAATTTTGGCGGCAACCCGCAACTCGATAGGGATTCAGTCAGCATCACCGTGCGACCTGTGGACGACAGACCCGTCATTACTGGACAATCGGTCAGCAGCATTGACGAGAAAGTGGTCTACAGCTTTGTACCAACGGTCGAAAACCTAGACGGCGATCCGCTGACGTTTAGCATTATCAACAAACCCTCCTGGGCCAGCTTCGACCCCCAAACCGGACAGTTCAGCGGCGTTCCAGATACAATCAATGCTGGTACCACCAGAGATATTACGATCAGCGTATTCGATGGCGTCAGCAGCGTCAGTCTACCAGCCTTTGATCTAACCATATTAACCGCCACGATCAACGGTTTACCTGGGAGCGATACGCTGACCGGCAACGAGAAAAACAATATCATTCGCGGACAGCAGGGCAATGATACCGTAGCTGGGCAGACCGGCAACGATACAGTTTATGGTGATGAAGGAGACGATCGGCTTGACGGCGGCGAAGGAGACGACATTCTCTACGGGGGCGATGGCAATGATGCGCTGAGCGGCGGCAACGGCAATGATATCCTCTACGGTGATGCTGGAACAAACAGTCTGCTGGGTGGATTTGGGGATGATTTACTGACGGGTGGCGATGGTAACGACCTGCTAGACGGCGGCGACGGCAACGACCGGATTATGGGTCGGGGCGGCAACGATACCCTGATTGGCGGTACAGGCAACGACGTGATCAATGGCGGTACAGGCAAAAACCAGTTGCAGGGCAATGCTGGGGCAGATATTTTCATTCTGACGCCAAAGAGTTTTGCCCGAATTCGTGATTTTCAGGATAAGAGCGACCGTCTTGCCATTCCCGGACTGAGCAGCCGTCGCGCCTTTAGGCAGCTCGATCTGACGCAAAAGGGTAGACGCACGATTCTGGAATTTCAGGATCAGCCGATTGCTGAACTGACCGGCATTACGCTCAGGCAAATCACGGCTGCTGACTTTACTAGAGCGCCCGTCATATAAAATGTGAGCGCGTCTCTGGTTGCCCACAAATCACGCAAATCATTGTCATGAGTTCTCCTTTGGGTAGTTCTTATTTGCAACCAGATCGGCTTAGGAATGGGAATTCAATCCGTTCGATCGTGGATAGGGGCAGGTTTTGACGGTCAAATCGATTGCCAGATGCCCATTGATCTGCTAAAGCCGCCCGTCCAGTTGATGGATTGATTCAATCCACGATCTTTAGAAACGTAAATGGTTTTGCGGTCTAAACGTTTAATCCGAGTACCCAACGTTAAATGCTTGCGCTCAATCTCCTGAGTCTGACGTTTACCAACCGTGTGCAAAGCCGGGTCGATATGCTGTACGTAATTGGATAGAAGATATTGAAAGGGATCTCAGCCGGCTTGCGCCCCCAGTCGGACTTTTCAGACATTCTCTAACCCACTAACCCAGGTGCCTACAGTGATGGAGTAGATGGATGGAGTCGGTGTGCCGGTGAGCCAGCCCTGCCAAACCCAGCCCTGCCAAACAAGCATCAAGCAGGTCGAAACAGCGAGCTTTGGGTAAAAAGCCAGCCCGCAGCCAGCCCTGCCAACGAAACCAGTGTGAGCACAAACAAAGACTGGACGCGGTTATAGCCCGCATTTTGTAGCTCTAGCCGAGCTAAAATTTCGGCAGAAACAAGAACCAGAAAATAGCCAAACGCTTTGAACCAAACTAAAGCAGCCGTTACGCTAAGCGAGCAAACCACAATGAGCGTGAAGTAGCCAACATCTGAACGCAACCACCTGCTCACAAAGCGCTTGAAGCCATTGAACCAGGCTGTTAAAAACAGGGCTTGAAACAGCGTGAAGGAAAGCACTAACGCCCACACCAGCCATGTGGCTGTCGCATGAGTCAACACCCAGCTAAAGGTGCTGTAGGCAGCAAACAAAAGTGCCAACGACAGCAAGGGAAATGTTCTCACCACATTCTTAGTCATGGCATTCTCTCACTGATCCAACTTGCTATTACCAACTGCCTTTTGACTTTAGCCTAGCGAATTGCGTCCATTTCTTCCAGTAGGGTTTGGGCGAGTTGGGCGAGTTTTTGGGCAGCGTTGGGTTCTCCGCGCACTTGCTGAAGCTTTTGCCGAATTTGCAATAACTGTTCTGGATTCGCTAACCAATCGAGCACCAGTTTTGCCACCTGTTGCGGCTGGAGTTCACCCAGCAGTTCTGGCACGATCTCTGCTGCTGCCCAAATATTGGGCCACGCCATCAGCCGTTTGTGGCGGGAAAACTGACGCAGGAACCAACGGTTAATTAGGTAAGCAAACAGCGTTCCGACCCCCGGTAAGTTAGCCAACAGTCCGGGGAGTCCGTCCCAAGCTCGCATTGCATCCAACTGCTGGGTTGGCATCAGCACGATCATTGGAACTGCAAGCGCACCCAATTCGGCGGTGTTGGCGCCAATTGTGGTGAGACAAAAATCGCACTGCATCAGCAGATCGTAAGCAGGAAATCGTGTCCAGAGGTGAATTTGCTGCCCAGAGGCGGTTTTGAGATAGGGCAAGTCGCCTTCTAGCACTAATTCAGCGGCAACTTGCCCAAACTTCTCCAGCACTGGGTTTTGCTGCGGATCGGCGAATTTGGCCAGCGTTGGTAAATCGAGCGTCGGTGCAACTGGAATTACGAAGCGCGTCTGGGGACGAACTTGCCCTACTTGCTCGGCAACGGCTAGCGCCAGCGGCATACCCTGAGCTAGTTTCGCAGCTTTAGACCCTGGAAGCAGCCCAATGAGCGGGTGGGTCGCTTGAGGCAGAGAAGACCGCAAAAGCGCTGCTGGAATGGCAGAAAGGCTGCTATCTCCCGGCTCTCCGGCTCTTACGTCTGCCATTAAATCGCCTACGACTGTGAGTTTGTCGGCATAGCGAGCCGGAGCTTGCTGGATCAACTCTGGCTTCATCACCCCAAATCGATCGACCCACGGATGCCAGCGCGTTTCCCATTCCGCATAAACCAGAGTTTTATAGCCTAGCCGTTTGCCGCTGATCACCGCAAAAAGCTGATCACCGCCTAAAAAAATCACCAATCCTGGCTTGTCCCAATCCCAGTTTTCGGCAGTTTTGCCCCAAATCAGGAAGGGGAAAAAATGCTCGGCAGCTTGAATCCGATCGAGTTCAGGATAGCTACGGGCAATGGTCACTTCTTGACCGCTGGCATTTGGGCAAGGAGAGAGGATTAGCGAAAGCCGAACCGCAGATCCCATGCGCTGCCGTAGGGCCTTCACCACCGGACGCACCCAAGTCGTTAGTTCGCCTGGCCCATTCGAGAGAATCAGAATATCTATCATTGAGTTGGTGGTTCATCCACGCTCAGGCTCATTTGTCTAAGCTCTAGACAAGCTCATACAATTGGTATAACGCCAGGATCTTATCACCAAGTATTTGGTCTTGGTCATCACGGCTTAAGACACGACTGCTTACGAGACGCAGCCGAAAGTTGACTCTCAATGCGTCACTAATGAGCCATCAATAAATTTGTACTGCTTAAATTTCCTTAAATTAAATTATTCCTATGAACTGAAAATAATCTAGCTGGCTCGCTGTATCATGAGCGTGCCTCTGGCTAAACCTTTTCCAACCTTGCATCAATTAGGTGTCTTGGATATGTTGCGACGTTCCCCTTCTTCCATCGCTACTCTAGCAGTCTTGTTAACGCTGGCAACGGCTTCTGAGTTGGCAGTTAGCCCCAATCACCAGGCTGTGGCGCAATCTCCTGCACCTCTGGCAGTTCCCGACGGAACCAAACTGCGGGTTGACAGCTCGCCCAGCATGGCTGCTGTGAATCAAACGTTGAAGCAGAAATTTGAATCTCAATATCCTGGCTCTACGGTGGAGTTCACAGAGAGAGGCACGGAAGCGGCTCTGAAAGCCGTGCAAGAAGGGAGAGTCGATTTGGCGGCGATTGGGCGCTCTCTAACGCCAGCCGAACAAGCCGCAGGATTAGTGCAAACCCCCGTGAGCCGTCGCAAAATTGCCATTGTGATGGGAGCCAATAACCCATTTCCAGGCGATATGACGGGGGAACAGTTTGCCCAAATTTTTCGCGGAGAAATTGTCAATTGGTCTGAAGTCGGTGGCGCCAATCAGCGCATTCGGGTAATTGATCGTCCAGGAACCGACACTCGGCAAGCGCTTCAGCCCTATCCTGTCTTTCAAGGCGCTCCTTTCCAGGCGGGGGCAACGGCGGCTCCGGTCAACGAGGAAAGTGTCGATGCCATGATTCGACAATTGGGTGATGACGGCATCAGCTACGCCATTGTTGATCAGGTGGTGAACCGACCAGGCGTAAAACTGATTTCTCTGTATGGAACTCCGCCCACTGATCCGAGCTATCCCTTCTCCCAACCGTTGACCTATGTTTATCGGGGCGCAAACCCTAGCCCCGCGGTGCAAGCTTTCCTGGGCACTGCAACCACGCCTGCAAACCAGCCCGCTTTAGCACCTGTCAGCAATGCCGAAAATGCTGTCGTCCCCTAGCTCAGCCCAGCCCGCTAGCCCCGCCCAAACTGCGCCCAATTCAGCTCTCCTAACAGCGCGGC